>NZ_JBHXPI010000005.1:0-356802 GCF_042718575.1 Streptomyces sp. NPDC058579 | reverse complement strand
GCCGGTGGCCGTGCGGGCACGGCGGGCCGGGCGCTCCGCGGCGGCACCGGCCACCGCGCCGGCACCGGCGCCCGCCCCGGCACCCGCACCAGCGCCCGCCGCACGCGGCGTGCGGGCCGGGCGCGAAGGAGCCGGGGGGAGTTGGCCCTTCATCGGGCCCCAGTCGTTGGGGTCGGGGACGCCCGGGGGGAGCATCTGGCGGCGCTTCGGGCCGCCGTGGTCCGACTCCCCCGGCTCCTTCGCTCCCGGCCACGCCTTCGCGACGCGCGCCGCGAGGACGAAGTCCTTCCGCAGCGGGTGGCCCTCGAAGTTCTCCGGCAGGAGCAGGGGCACGAGGTTCGGGTGGTCCGTGAACGCGACGCCGAACATCTCGTGCGTCTCGCGCTCGTGCCACTCCGCGCCCGCGTAGACCGGGATCGCCGTCGGCAGCACCGCCGCCTCGTGGCTCACCGTCGTCCGTACGAGGAGCCGACGCACCACGCGGCCCTCGAGGGCGACCACGTGCGCGCACACGCGGAAGCCCACGCCCGGCTCGTCGACCGCGCTCAGCCAGTCGAAGTACGTGCAGCCCAGCTTGTCCCGCGCGATCTCGAGCGCCGCGATCCACGAGCCGACCGGGACGTCCACCGTCAGCAGGCCGTACGCCCGCTCCGCCGTCGCCTCCTCGCCGAAGACCTCGGTCACGGCCTCGGGGAGGGCGTCGTACGCGTTCCCGGTCACTTCTCACCGCCCGGCTCGGGCGCGGCCACCAGGCCGCTGGTCAGCTGGCCGACCGACGGGCCCGAGTACCGCGCCGCCAGCGACTCGCGCGCGATCTTCTCCTGGAGCTTGAGGATGCCCTGCAGCAGCGCCTCGGGACGCGGCGGGCAGCCCGGCACGTACACGTCGACCGGGATGATCTGGTCGACGCCCTTCGTCACCGAGTACGAGTCCCAGTACGGCCCGCCGCAGTTCGAGCAGGCGCCGAAGGAGATGACGTACTTGGGCTCCGGCATCTGCTCGTAGAGACGCTTCACGGCCGGCGCCATCTTGTCCGTCACCGTGCCGGAGACGATCATGAGGTCGGCCTGGCGCGGCCCGGGCGCGAACGGGATCACGCCGAGCCGGATGAAGTCGTGGCGGGCCATCGACGCGGCGATGAACTCGATCGCGCAGCAGGCGAGGCCGAAGTTGAAGACCCAGAGGCTGTAGCGGCGGCCCCAGTTCAGGACCACCTTCATCGGCTCGGGCGCGAGGCGGGCCAGGGGGCCCAGCGTCGGGGCCGGAAGCGGCGTCGGGGCCGGGGGCGGGGTCACGTCCATGTCAGGACGCCCTTCTTGTACGCGTAGAGCAGGCCCACGGCCAGGAAGCCGAGGAAGATGAACATCTCGACCAGGGTCGTCGCGCCGTACCCGGGCGCGGCGAACACGGTCGCCCAGGGGAAGAGGAAGATCGAGTCGACGGCGAAGATGACGTACAGGAAGCCGTAGACGTAGTAGCGGACCTGGGTGTGCGCCCAGCCCTCGCCGACGGGGTCGACACCGCACTCGTACGTCAGCAGCTTCTCCGGCGTCGGGACGACCGGCCGAAGCAGCCGGCCCGCGCCGAACGCCACGGCGACGAAGAGCACGCCGACGACGGCGAGGAGTCCCACGACGGAGTACGACTCGAAGTAGTCCGCCGCGAGTCCGCTTCCCGCCCGCACGGTCGGATCCGGCACGTCCACCCCTCGCTTCCTGCCCGTTCCGGTGATCTGCACGCACGTTCTGCACGCATGTTCCGCACGCATCGCCTGTGCGCACGTCGTACGCACGGGAGTCTAGGCCCTGCTAAAGATCCCGTAAGCGGTGTGTCACGGACTGAACGGTGGGGTTAGCCCTACTCTCCTTCACCTACGTACCCCATGGCGGTCCGGGCCCGCCGACCGGCACGCTTGGCACATGAGCGCCGAGACCGACACCCCGCTGCCGCCCGTCCGCCCCGCCTACGGCCGGCAGACCTGGAAGGAGATCTCCTTCCTCCTCTCCAATCTGCTGACCACCCTGGTCGGCTTCGTCTACACGGTGGTGGCGGTCGCGATCGGCGTGGGCCTGGCCGTCACGGTGATCGGCCTGCCGCTGCTCGCGCTCGGCCTCGCCGGGGCGCGGGGGATCGGCCGGTCCGAGCGGGCGCGGGCCCGCGCGCTGCTCTCCGTACGGGTGGAGGAGCCCAGCCCGCTCCCCCGCCGGCACGGCTTCTTCAACTGGCTGTGGACCGCGCTGAAGGACCCGGTGGCGTGGCGGACGATGCTGTACGGCTTCATCCGGCTGCCCTGGGGCATCGTGACGTTCGTCGTCACGCTCGTCTCGCTGATCGTGCTCTGGCCGCTGCTGCCGTTCGTGGCGCGCGGTCTGTCCACCGCCGACCGGGCCATGGTGCGCGGTCTGCTGTCGCCGTCGGACGAGCTGGAGCGGCGGATCGCCGAGCTGGAGTCGGACCGGGGCGTGGTCGTGGACACCGCCGCCGCCGATCTGCGCCGCATCGAGCGCGACCTGCACGACGGCGCGCAGGCCCGGCTCGTCGCGCTGGCGATGGGGCTCGGTCTGGCGAAGGAGAAGCTCCTCGAGGACCCGGAGGCGGCGGCCACGATGGTCGACGAGGCCCATGGCGAGGTGAAGCTCGCGCTCCAGGAGCTGCGCGACCTCGCCCGTGGCATCCACCCGGCCGTCCTCACCGACCGGGGCCTGGACGCGGCGCTCTCGTCGATCGCGGCGCGCTGCACCGTCCCCGTGAAGGTCACGGTCGACCTGGCCGAGCGGCCTGCCGAGGCCATCGAGGGCATCGCGTACTTCACCGTCTCCGAGCTGCTCCAGAACGTGTCCAAGCACGCGCGGGCCCGGTCCGCGTCCGTGGACGTCTGGCGGCGCGACGACCGGCTGCTCCTCCAGGTCCAGGACGACGGGCGCGGCGGCGCGCGGCTCGACGCCGGTACAGGAATGTCGGGGCTCTCGGAGCGTCTCGGCGCGGTCGACGGGCTCTTCGTCCTCGACTCGCCGGAGGGCGGCCCGACGACGGTCACGGCCGAACTGCCGTGGCGGGGGCGGTCGGTGGGGGCGTAGCGCTCCCCAGGGGTCTTCTTACGGACCGGGCTTCCGCGCTTGTCGTCGCGGCCCGGTCCGCGGTGCTGTCCTCGCAGGCCCGTATGCCTGCGTGCCCGCATGCCTGCGTGCCCGCATGCCGCATGCCTGCATGCCCGCGGGCCCCAGCCGCCCCCCTGGTAGGGAAAACCCCCGGACCGAGACGCCCACCTCCCTCATGGTCCCGGACCCGCCCACGCGGAAACCTTGTGTCGTACCGCCTCCCCTCCTCTTCCTCTCTATCCCCGAGCAGAAACGGACCACCGCGATGGCCGCCTCTCCCCGCCTCCCCGCCGCGATCCGCGCGCCGTTCGACGGCCGCACCTGGCGCGAGTTCGGCTACCTGGTGATCGGGCTGCCGCTCAGCTGCGTGTACTTCTCCCTCTCCATCGCCCTCGTCGCGGCGGGCGCCGGCCTCCTCGTCACCTTCCTCGGCATCCCGGTCCTGGCCGGGGCCCTGGCGCTCTGCCGGGGCTTCGGTGCCGTGGAGCGGGCCCGGGCGCGCGGGCTGCTCGGGCTCGACGTCGCGCCGCCCGAGCCCGCCCGGGGCCGTACCGGCGGGGCCATGTCGTGGATGGGGGCGACGCTCAAGAGCGGCGCGTCCTGGCGGCACCTGCTGTACGCGCTCCTGCACATGCCGTGGGCGATCTTCGCCTTCACGGTCTCGGTGGCCTTCTGGATGTACGGCTGGGCGATGTTCACGTACCCGCTGTGGCAGTGGGTCTTCCCGATGTACGCGGGGCAGGACGGCATCCAGCTGTACGGCGACCGGACGCACGCCTTCTACCTGGACTCCCCCTTCGAGATCGCCGTCACCAGCGCCGTCGGTCTGCTGTTCGTGCTCGTCGGGCCGTGGATCATCCGGGCGCTGACCTCGGTGGACCGGCTGATGGTCGCCGGTCTGCTCGGCCCGTCGCGGCTCGCGACCCGCGTCACCGAGCTGGAGTCGGACCGGGGCGTGGTCGTGGACACCGCCGCCGCCGATCTGCGCCGCATCGAGCGCGACCTGCACGACGGCGCGCAGGCCCGGCTCGTGGCCCTCGCCATGGATCTGGGGCTCGCGAAGGAGAAGCTCACGGAGGACCCGAAGGCGGCGGCGCGGATGGTCGACGAGGCGCACGGCGAGGTGAAGACGGCGCTTCAGGAGCTGCGCGACCTGGCCCGGGGCATCCACCCGGCGGTCCTGACCGACCGGGGCCTGGACGCGGCGCTCTCAGCGGTCGCCTCGCGCTGCGCGGTCCCCGTCTCGGTCGACGTGGACCTGCCGTCGCGGCCGGTTCCGGCGATCGAGGGCATCGCGTACTTCACCGTGTCCGAGCTGCTGCAGAACGTGTCCAAGCACGCGGAGGCGCGGCGCGCCTGGGTGGACGTGTGGCGGGTCGGCGACCGGCTGCTGCTCCAGGTGCGGGACGACGGCCGGGGCGGCGCGGACACGGCAGCCGGCCGGGGGCTCGCCGGGCTCACGGAGCGGCTCGACGCGGTCGACGGGATCCTGGCCGTGGACTCACCGGCGGGCGGTCCGACGACGATCACGGCGGAGCTGCCCTGGAGGGCGTGAGCCCTTCGGTCGGGGCGGTACGGGGCGGTCGTCACAGCGGGCGGGTCATCCGCCCGGTGTGACGACCGCCCACGCGCGCGTGGCGTGGCGGCGGGTGGCGGGGTGTGGCGGGTGGCGGGGCGTGGCGAGGTGTCGCCCGATCTTCGTCATTGCCCACAAGTGGGCGGTGGAATGCGATGCTGGAAGCCGCATCGATCAGCGGAACATGGGGGCTTCAGGGTCGTGGAAGACGTGGCGGACAGGGTGCGTGTGGTCATCGCCGAGGATTCAGTGCTGCTCCGCGAGGGCCTGACCCGGCTGCTGACCGACCGGGGGCACGACGTCGTCGCCGGTGTCGGTGACGGGGAGGCCCTGGTCAAGACCGTGGCCGAGCTGGCGGGCGAGAACGCGCTGCCGGACGTGGTGGTGGCGGACGTACGGATGCCCCCGACCCACACCGACGAGGGCGTACGGGCGGCGGTGCGGTTGCGCAAGGATTTCCCGGGAGTGGGGGTCCTGGTCCTTTCGCAGTACGTGGAGGAGCAGTACGCCACCGAGCTCCTGGCCGGATCCAGCCGTGGCGTGGGCTACCTCCTGAAGGACCGGGTGGCCGAGGTCCGCGAGTTCGTGGACGCCGTGGTCCGGGTGGCCAGGGGCGGTACGGCGCTCGACCCCGAGGTCGTCCAGCAGCTGCTCGGCCGGAGCCGCAAGCAGGACGTCCTGGCGAACCTGACCCCACGAGAGCGCGAGGTCCTGGGCCTGATGGCGGAGGGCCGGACCAATTCCGCGGTCGCGAAACAGCTGGTCGTGAGCGACGGCGCGGTGGAGAAGCACGTCAGCAACATCTTCCTGAAGCTGGGCCTGTCACCGAGTGACGGGGATCACCGCCGGGTGCTCGCCGTGCTGACCTACCTGAATTCCTGAATTCCTGCTTACCTGACACTGTGTCAGATGGCCTGATTTGGACCTAAGACCAAAGAACGAGCGGAACGCGACTTTCCGGAAGATTCTGGGGGGAGACAGAACGTGACGATTCATGGCAATAGGACATCTCAAAACGAGGTCCACGATGCGAGAAGTCCCGGGGAGGGACATCCCACCGTCGTAGGGTGGGCCACGGGGCCGGGCGGATCTCCGTCCGCCCCGCGAGCCTTCTCCCGCCTCTGGCGGAGAGACCCTTGCCGCGAGGGAGGTCCAGTTCAGTGACCAGCCAGGTCAGTAGCGAGGCCGGTGAGGCCCTGGTCGGGGAGCAGCGCAGCGCCCCGGCGCCCCACCACGGCGACGACAAGGAAGTCCGCCGACTCGATCGGGTGATCATTCGGTTCGCCGGTGACTCCGGTGACGGTATGCAGCTGACGGGTGACAGGTTCACCTCGGAGACGGCGTCGTTCGGGAACGACCTGTCGACGCTGCCGAACTTCCCGGCCGAGATCAGGGCTCCTGCCGGGACGCTGCCGGGTGTCTCCTCGTTCCAGTTGCATTTCGCCGATCACGACATCCTGACCCCGGGCGACGCCCCGAACGTGCTGGTCGCGATGAACCCGGCCGCGTTGAAGGCCAACATCGACGACGTGCCGCGTGGCAGCGAGATCATCGTGAACACCGACGAGTTCGCCAAGCGGGCGATGGCGAAGGTCGGATACGAGACGTCCCCGCTGGAGGACGGTTCGCTCGACGCGTACCGGGTTCATCCGGTGCCGCTCACGACGCTGACGATCGAGGCGCTGAAGGACTTCGGGCTCTCCCGCAAGGAGGCCGAGCGGTCGAAGAACATGTTCGCGCTCGGGCTGCTGTCGTGGATGTACCACCGGCCGACGGAGGGTACGGAGAGGTTCCTGCGGCAGAAGTTCGCGAAGAAGCCGCAGATCGCCGAGGCGAACGTGGCCGCGTTCCGCGCCGGCTGGAACTTCGGCGAGACGACCGAGGACTTCGCCGTCTCCTACGAGGTCGCGCCCGCGACCAGCGCCTTCCCGACCGGCACCTACCGGAACATCTCCGGGAACCTGGCCCTGTCCTACGGCCTGATCGCCGCCTCCCGCCAGGCGGACCTGCCGCTCTACCTGGGCTCGTACCCGATCACTCCGGCCTCCGACATCCTGCACGAGCTGAGCCGGCACAAGAACTTCGGCGTGCGCACGTTCCAGGCCGAGGACGAGATCGCCGGTATCGGCGCCGCGCTCGGTGCGGCCTTCGGCGGCTCGCTCGCCGTCACCACCACGTCCGGGCCTGGTGTGGCGTTGAAGTCGGAGACGATCGGGCTCGCGGTCTCCCTCGAGCTGCCGCTGCTGATCGTGGACATCCAGCGCGGCGGCCCGTCGACCGGGCTTCCGACGAAGACCGAGCAGGCGGACCTGCTGCAGGCGATGTACGGCCGTAACGGCGAAGCCCCGGTGCCGGTTGTGGCGCCGAGGACGCCGGCGGACTGTTTCGACGCGGCGGTCGAGGCCGCGCGGATCGCGCTCGCCTACCGCACCCCGGTCTTCCTGCTCTCCGACGGCTATCTCGCCAACGGCTCGGAGCCCTGGCGGATCCCGGACGTGCAGGAACTCCCCGACCTGCGGGTCCAGTTCGCCACCGGCCCCAACCACGAACTCGCCGACGGCACCGAGGTGTTCTGGCCCTACAAGCGCGACCCGCAGACCCTCGCCCGCCCCTGGGCCGTCCCCGGCACCCCCGGCCTCGAACACCGCATCGGCGGCATCGAGAAACAGGACGGCACCGGCAACATCAGCTACGACCCGGCCAACCACGAACTCATGGTCCGCACCCGCCAGGCCAAGATCGACGGCATCGAAGTCCCCGACATCGAGGTCGACGACCCCAGCGGCGCCAAGACCCTGGTCCTCGGCTGGGGCTCCACCTACGGACCCATCACCGCCGCCGTCCGCCGACTACGCCGGGCCGGACACCCCATCGCCCAGGCCCACCTGCGCCACCTCAACCCCTTCCCGAGGAATCTCGGAGAGGTCCTGAAGCGTTACGACAAGGTAGTGGTGCCCGAGATGAACCTCGGCCAGCTCGCCACTCTCGTACGGGCGAAGTACCTGGTCGACGCCCACTCGTACACCCAGGTCAACGGCATGCCGTTCAAGGCCGAGCAGCTCGCTTCGGCGCTCAAGGAGGCCATCGATGAGTGAGACGCTCCTGAACCTCGTGCCCAAGGCCGAAGCCGCGCAGTCGATGAAGGACTTCAAGTCCGACCAAGAGGTGCGCTGGTGCCCCGGGTGCGGCGACTACGCCGTCCTCGCGGCCGTGCAGGGGTTCATGCCGGAACTGGGCCTGGCGAAGGAGAACATCGTCTTCGTCTCCGGCATCGGCTGCTCCTCCCGCTTCCCGTACTACATGAACACCTACGGGATGCACTCCATCCACGGCCGCGCCCCCGCCATCGCCACCGGCCTCGCCACCTCCCGCCGTGACCTGTCCGTCTGGGTCGTCACCGGCGACGGCGACGCCCTCTCCATCGGCGGCAACCACCTCATCCACGCTCTGCGCCGCAACGTCAACCTCAAGATCCTCCTCTTCAACAACCGCATCTACGGCCTCACCAAGGGCCAGTACTCCCCCACCAGCGAACTCGGCAAGATCACCAAATCCACCCCCATGGGCTCGCTGGACGCGCCGTTCAACCCGGTCTCCCTCGCCCTGGGCGCCGAAGCCTCGTTCGTGGCACGGACGGTCGACTCCGACCGCAAACACCTCACCGAGGTCCTGCGCCAGGCCGCCGACCACCCCGGCACCGCCCTCGTGGAGATCTACCAGAACTGCAACATCTTCAACGACGGCGCCTTCGAAGTCCTCAAAGACAAACAACAGGCCGAAGAAGCCGTCATCCGCCTCGAACACGGCCGGCCCATCCGCTTCGGCACCGAGGGCCGCAAGGGAGTCGTCCGCGACACCCTCACCGGCGACCTCAAGGTCGTCGAAGTCACCGAGGAGACCCAGTCACAACTCCTCGTCCACGACGCCCACGCCACCTCACCCACCACCGCGTTCGCACTCTCCCGCCTCGCCGACCCCGACACCCTCCACCAAACCCCCATCGGCGTCTTCCGCTCCGTCCAACGCCCCGTCTACGACACCCTCATGGCCGACCAACTCGACACCGCCATCGAGCAACACGGCAAGGGCGACCTCGGACAACTCCTCGCGGGGAATGACACCTGGACCGTCGTCGGCTGACAAAGGCAGATTCGAGGGGCGCGGCCGGAACATCGGCCGCGCCCCTCAGTCCGTTCCGCCGCGCCGCTCAATCAAACGTCCGCCGCTTCTTCTCGCCTTCCGCCGCCGCCTCGAAGGGGCCGAGGTAGCGCGGGGTGCCGCCCTCGATGCGGTAGAGGAACATCTCCTTGATGAACTTGAACGCCGTCACGTTCCGTTCGTCGAAGCCGTACTTCTTCGTGATCCCCTGGTACGGGAACAGCCGCAGCGCCCCGCGCACGGCGATCCGCGCCATGTCCAGCTTCTGGCCCGACACGAGGTCGCTCATGCTCGCGGCGATGCCCGTCACGACGTCGTAGGCCTCGACGGCGAACGGCTCGATCACCGCCCGCTCCGACAGGCCCCAGCGCTTGCGGTAGGCGGCGGTGAAGGCCTTCGCGGCCGGTACGAGCGCCGGATCGACGTACGTCGTGCCGAAGTACCAGTCCTCGGCCGCCGGGCCCGCGACGGACAGGAACTCGGGGCCGAGCGCGTACTCGACACCGCCGCGCAGGCCGGTGTACCCCTGCTCGCGCAGGGCCTTGGCGCAGAGTCCGGCCCGGCGCGGGGAGACCCCGGCGTAGAGCACCGCGTGCGGGCGGGCGGCGAGGACGTCCCGTACGACGGGCCCGAAGTCCTCGCTGTCGGCGGCGATCTGATGGACCGTAACTGCCTCGGAGACCTGAGTCATGGTGCTCTTCGCGGAGTTCGCCATACGCCAGCTGAAGTCGCCCGCCGCGCGGTCGTCGACCACGGCCGTCCGCTTGGCTTTCGAGAGGATGGCGACGCTGGTGAAGGGGAGTTGCAGCATGTCGTGCGGGGCGCGCATCTCGCGGTAGACAGGGTTGACGGTCTGGATCGTGAGGTCGCCCGCGTCGATGCCGACGGCGACGGTCGCGTAGACCAGTTGGCTCCTGTCGTACGGCTGCGAGCCGGCGATGACGGTCTCCCTGGTCGTGGGGCCGATCACCGCCATGACGGACGCGTCCTTCACGAACTCCTCGGCGACGGCGGCGGCCCGGCGCGGGTCGCCGCCGTCGTCCCGTACCTTCACCGCGAGGTCGAAGGGCCGGTCGGCGCGGGCGTTGAAGGTCTCGGCGGCCAGCCGCACACCGCGTTCCTGGGCGCGCCCGGACGCCTTGCCGGGGCCGGTCAGGTCGGTGTGGACGCCGATCGTGTAGGCGGGGCGGGGCCCGGAAGGCCCGCCCGCGCCCGTACCCCCGCTCGTGCCGCCGCCCGCGCCGCCCGCTCCCGGGCCGCGGTTCACCAGCCAGGCCGTGAGGCCGCCCGCGCCTGCGACGGCGGCCGCGGAGCCGAGGGCGAGGAACCGCCGCCGGGACGGCGAGGTGCGGGCCGGGTCGGCGGCGGGCACCATGACGGTCGGTTCGGCGACGGGCAGGTCGAGGACGCGGGTGGAGCGTTCGGCGATGAGCGCGGGAAGGCCGGGCGGCAGCCAGTCCCCCGCCGGGTCCTCGGCCCGGCCGAGCCGCGCCCGAGTCTCCGCCGCCGTCGGCCGGTCGGCGGGGTCCTTGGCCAGGCAGGCGGTCACCAGCGGCAGGAGCGCCTCCGGTACGCCGTCGAGGTCGGGCTCCTCGTGGACCGTGCGGTACACGATCGCGGCCACCGTGCCCGTACCGAAGGGGCGGCGGCCCGTCGTCGCGTACGCGAGCACGCAGCCGAGCGAGAAGACGTCGCTCGCCGGGCCGACCTCGCCCGCGCCGCTGACGCGGGCCTGCTCGGGGGCGAGGAAGCCGGGGGTGCCGATCATCGCGTCGGTGGCGGTCAGGGCGGTGGCCCCGGCCGACCGGGCGATGCCGAAGTCGATGAGGCGCGGCCCGTCGAGGGCGAGGAGGACGTTGCCGGGCTTGACGTCCCGGTGGACGAGCCCGGCCTCGTGCATGTCCGCGAGCGCGTCGGCGAGCCGGGCGCCCAGGGCCCGTACGGTCGCCTCGGGCAGCGCGCCGTGCAGGCCGACGGCCTCGCCGAGCGACGGACCGGGGACGAACTCGGTGGCGAGCCAGGGCTCCCTGGCCTCCGGGTCGGCGCCGAGGACCCGGACCACCCAGCGGCCGGTGATCCGCTGGGCGACCAGGGCCTCGCGCCGGAACCGCTCCCGGAAGCCGGGGTCGGCGGCGTGCTCGGCCCGGATCAGCTTGAGCGCGGCGAGCGCGCCGCCGGCGGAGCGGGCGAGGTAGACCACGCCCATGCCGCCGGCGCCGAGCCGGCCGAGGAGGCGGTAGCCGGCGATCGTCGAGGGATCGGCGGGACGGAGGGGCCGCACGCGTCAGGTCCGTCTGGTCTTGGGCGGGCCGGCGGGCGCGAACTCCAGGGGTGCGTAGCGGCCGTTCCTGACCGCGTACATGAAGGTGCCGATCCCGGAGAGGTTCCCGCTCTCGGTGTCGAAGGTGTAGCCGCCCATGACGCCCGTGTACTTGGCCTTGCGCAGCGCGGGCGTGAGGGTGGTGCGGTCGGGGCGCTGCCCGCCCTTGGCGGCCTTCTCCACCTCCTGGATCAGCAGGTTGACGACGTCGAAGGACTCACCGGCGTAGTAGCCGGGGGGCGCGCCGTACCGGGTGCGGTGGGCGGCGACGAAGTCGGCGGCCTCCTTACGGGCGGTCGGGTCGGTGACGGGCGCGCCGAGGATCCAGCCCTCGGCGGCGGCTCCGGCCTCGGTGAGGAAGCGGGACTCGAAGACGTGCTGGCCGGTGATCTTCATGCCGGTGAAGCCGAGTTCGTCGAGGGCGCGGGCGGCGAGGACGGCGGTGGGGGTGAGGCCGCAGTGGACGTACGCGTCCATGCCCTCGGCCATCATCGAGCCGAGGATCCGCTTGTAGTCGGTGGTGGGCCCGGGGACGACGCGGGGGACGGGCACGACGTTGCCCTGGCGGAAGGCGAAGTTGGCGCCGCCGATGTACTGCCAGGCGTAGGTGTCGTCGGTGCGTTCCTGGAGGATGCCCGGGCGGACGCTCGCCGTTTTGGTGAGGACGTAGTAGGCGAGGCAGCTGCCGGCGATGGGGTGCTGGGGGCAGGCGCGCAGCACGGAGAGGCCCTGGCCTCCCGCGATGTTGGTCAGCAGGTTGAGCCCGGCGGAGACCGTCATGAGCGGCAGCCGTGACTCGTCGTACGCGGGCAGCGCGTTGAGGCCCGTGTAGTCGGAGGTCGGGCCGAGGACGCCGAGGACGTCCGGGTCGCCGGTGAGGACGCGGGCGGCGGCGAGGGCCTTGTCCTTGTCGCCGGCGTCGTCGGAGACCTTGAGTTCGAGGGTGAAGGGCTTGTCCTTGCGGGCGTTGAACAGCTCGACCGCGAGGCGGGCGCCGCGTTCCTGGGCGCGGCCGATGTCCTTGGCGGGGCCGGTCAGGTCGGCCTGGACGCCGACGATCCAGCGGCGCTTCTTCGGTGGCGGGGCGGCCTTGCCGTCCTTGCCGTTGTCGTCGTCGCGCAGGCCGGCGTAGGCGGCGATGCCGCCGCCGGCGGCGAGGACGGCGGCGCCGCCGGAGGCCAGGAGCAGGAACTTCCGCCTGCTGTGCGCCGGTTGGCTCGGGGCGGTCGGTGTTCCGTGCTCGGTGCGGTCGATCTCGGGGAGGGCGAGCATCGCGGCGGAGCGTTCGGCGATGGTCCGGACGACGGGGGCGGGCAGCCAGTCGGTGGCCGCGCCGGGGGTGTCCTCGGTGAGGCGGGCGGCGATCTCCTCGGCGGTGGGCCTGGCTGCGGGGTCCTTGGCGAGGCAGGCCCGTACGAGGTCGAGGAGCGGCCCCTCCGGTACGCCGGCGAGGTCGGGCTCGTCGTGGACGGTGCGGTAGAGGAGGGCGTCGACCGCCCCCGTACCGAAGGGCGGGCGGGCGGTCGCCGCGTGGGCGAGGAGGCAGCCGAGGGCGAAGACGTCGCTGGGCGGGCCGATCTCGGCGGCGCGGGCCTCGGCCTGTTCGGGGGCGAGGAAGCCGGGGGTGCCGACGACCATGTCGGTGGAGGTCAGCGCGGTCTCGCCGGTCGCCCGGGCGATGCCGAAGTCGATGAGGCGGGGGCCGTCGACGGCGAGGAGGACGTTGCCCGGCTTGACGTCCCGGTGGACGAGCCCGGCCGCGTGGACGGCGGCGAGCGCGCGGGCGACGGCGCCGCCGAGGATCCGTACGCTCCGCTCGGGCAGCGGCCCGTGCGCGGCGACGGCCTCGCCGAGGGAGGGCCCGGGCACGAAGGCGGTCGCCATCCACGGCTCGGGCGCGTCCGGGTCGGCGCCGGTCACGGGGACGGCCCAGGGGCTGACGACCCGGCGCGCGGCCTCGACCTCGCGCCGGAAACGCTCCCGGAAGTCCGCCTGTTCGGCCTGGTCGGCGTGGGTGACCTTCACGGCGGCGAGCTCACCGTGCTCGGTACGCCCGAGGTAGACGACGCCCATGCCACCGGCCCCGAGCCGGCCGAGGAGCCGGTAGGCGGCGATGGTGGAGGGGTCGGAGGGGAGGAGCGGCTGGAGGGCGCCGGGCCGCGACTGATGCTGCGGCTGCGGCTGCGGGGTGGGGCTCTCGGACTCGGGGGTGGGGCTGCTCATGACTGGACCTCCAGTGCGTCCTCGGCGCGGCCGACCATGGCGACGAGGGCCTGGACCTGGGCCCTGTCGAGGTCCTTGCCGATGTGGCCGGGTGCGCCCTTGACGACGACGGCGACGGTGATCTGGCCGACGCGGGACTGGTACCAGGAGTACGTCTGCTCGCCCTTCACGGCGTCGTTGACGTACGTCCCGGCCTCGCGGAGCGAGTCCGCGGCGGTGAAGTTGCCGCCGACGCCGAAGGGGCTGCCGAGGGACATGAGTCCGGTGATGCGCTCACCGTCCCGCAGTTGCTGGGAGGGGCAGCGGAGGACCTCCTCCAGCGTCTGGGCCATCTCCCAGTCGGCGTCCGTCTCCGTGCGGTGGACGGTCACGGTCGCGGAGACCTGCAGGAGCCCCTTCCCCGCCGCCGCGGGGATCTCGCTGTAGGCGGTCACGTTGTGGAGCACGGTCGCCGGCCGGGTGCCGGCCTCCCAGGTGCAGCCGGTGTCGAGGACGGGCCAGTAGGAGTCGCCGCTGAGGTACGGGGTGCGCTTGACGTAGTCGGGGCCCCAGGACTCGGGGCCCGCGACGATCGCGAGGGCGAGCTTCTTGGCGTCGGCCGCGTTCTTCGGGGCCCGCTTGGGGTCCGGCGTGAAGGCGAGCCCGGTCGGTGTGGGTGTGGGTGCGGCCGAGGTCGGCTGCGCGGTCGAGGTTCCGGACGATCCCGGGGACGTACTCGCACCCGACTTTCCGCCGTCATCGCCCGCACCCGAACAGGCGGTCAGGATCAGGCCGCAGGCCAGTACACCCCCGCAGGCGCGCAGCACTCTTCCGTACGCGTACGTCACGAATCCCCCACACACGCTCACACTTGCCCCCAGTGGTGAGCAGATCGTACGACGCACGGGCACAACTGGCCCTGATTACCGCCTCATTGAGACGATCTCGTGGCCATCGCCGCACTCCTCGCCACGTCGTACCGCACGCGCGCCTCCTCGACCGCCGCGACGCGGGCGTCGGACCACCGGGCCAGCTCCCTGACGCGTTCGGCGGCCTCCTCGCCCAGCGGGGTGAGGCTGTAGTCGACGCGGGGCGGGATGACGGGCTTGGCGTCGCGGTGGACGAAGCCGTCGCGCTCCAGGGTCTGGAGCGTCTGCGTCAGCATCTTCTCGCTGACGCCACCGACCCGGCGGCGCAGCTCGCTGAAGCGGTACGAACGCTCGCTCAGCGCGATGAAGACCAGGACGCCCCACCGGCTTGTGACGTGCTCCAGGACGAGCCGGGACGGACACATGGTGCCGTCGACATCGGCCAGCAGGCTCCGCGGCTCTTCACTCACACCCGTACCACTTACTCCCATGCCAGTACCTTACTTCAAAGTGGGTACTTTCGGAAGGTTAGTGTCCGACGTACGGTGAGTGCATCTGCACCTCACAGACAAGGAACACCACCATGAGCATCGTCGTCACCGGAGCCACCGGACAGCTCGGCCGTCTCGTCGTCGACGAGCTCCTCGGCCGCGTCCCCGCCGAGTCCGTCGTCGCCGTCGTCCGCGACAAGGCGAAGGCCGCCGCCCTCGCCGAGCGCGGCGTCGAGCTGCGGATCGCCGACTACAGCAAGCCCGAGACCCTCGCGGGCGCCTTCCAGGCGGGCGACCGGGTCCTGCTGATCTCCGGCAGCGAGGTCGGGCAGCGCGTGGCCCAGCACGCCGCCGTCATCGACGCCGCCAAGGCCGAGGGCGTCGCGCAGCTCGCGTACACCGGCATCCTCGGCGGCCCGGAGGCCGACTTCGACCTGGCCGCCGAGCACCGGGCGACCGAGACGCTGATCCTCGACTCTGGCCTGCCGTACACGTTCCTGCGCAACGGCTGGTACACCGAGAACTACACCGCCAACCTCGCCCCCGTCCTCGCCCACGGCGCCGTCGTCTCCAACGCCGGCGAGGGCCGCGTCGCCTCCGCCACCCGCGCCGACTACGCCGCCGCAGCCGCCGCCGTCCTGGCGGGCCCGGTCGAGGAGCACGTGAACACGGCGTACGAGCTGAGCGGCGACGTCGCCTGGTCGCTGGCCGAGTACGCGGCCGAGGTCGCCCGCCAGACCGGCAAGGAGATCGCGTACAACAACGTCCCGGCCGAGACGCACGAGGAGATCCTGACCGGCGCCGGTGTCCCGCCGTTCTTCGCCGCGATCCTCGTCGACGTCGACAAGGCCATCGAGCGCGGCGCGCTCGCACGCCGGACCGGCGACCTGTCCCGGCTCATCGGCCGCCCGACGACCCCGCTGGCCGAGACGGTCGCGACGGCGCTCGCCTGACCGACCTCGCCTGACCGACGGCGAGAGGTCATGACCGTATCGCGGTACGGACATGACAGCCTGCCCTGTGCGGCGCTACCTTCATCAGGACGGCGTGGCGCGGGGCAGGAGGTTCGGTGAAGACGGACGACGAGGGACGAACGGGTCTCCTCTACGGGATCGGTGCCTACGGGATGTGGGGACTGGTCCCGCTCTTCTGGCCGCTCCTGAAGCCGGCCGGGGCGGTCGAGATCCTCGCCCACCGGATGGTCTGGTCCCTGGCCTTCGTCGTCGTCGCGCTCCTCGCGGTGCGCCGCTGGGGCTGGATACGCGAGCTGGCGCGCAGCCCGCGCAAGCTGGGCCTGATCACGCTCGCGGCCTCGGTGATCACCGTCAACTGGGGCGTCTACATCTGGTCCGTCAACACCGGCCACGTGGTCGAGGCGTCCCTCGGCTACTTCATCAACCCGCTCGTCACCATCGCGCTCGGCGTCCTGCTCCTGAAGGAACGGCTGCGGCCCGCGCAGTGGGTGGCGGTCGGCGTGGCCGCCACGGCCGTCCTCGTCCTCTCGATCGGCTACGGGCAGCCGCCGTGGATCTCGCTGATCCTGGCCTTCTCGTTCGGCGTCTACGGCCTGGTGAAGAAGAAGGTCAACATCGGCGGCCTGGAGTCGCTGGCGGCCGAGACGGCGGTCCAGTTCCTGCCCGCCCTCGCGTACCTGCTCTGGCTCGGCTCGCAGGGCTCGGCCACCTTCGGCGCGGAGGGCACCGGGCACGCGGCGCTGCTCGCGGCGACGGGCATCGTGACCGCCGTCCCGCTGGTCTGCTTCGGCGCGGCGGCGATCCGCGTACCGCTGTCGACGCTGGGGCTCCTGCAGTACCTGGCGCCGATGTTCCAGTTCGGGCTGGGCATCGCGTACTTCCACGAGGCCATGCCGCCGGAGCGCTGGGCGGGCTTCTCGCTGGTCTGGCTCGCCCTGACGATCCTGACCTGGGACGCGCTGCGCACGGCCCGCCGCAGCCGCGCGGAACTGGCGGCGGCGGAACGCGCGGCGACGGCTGCGGGGGCAGTGGCGGGTGCGGGGGCCGGCGCGGGTGCGGTGCCCACTCCGGCACCCCAGCCCGCGCAGCCCGCCTAGCCCGCCCAGCCCGCCTAGGAGACGGTGGCCTTCGGGGCCTCCTCCAAGGAGGCGGCCCCCGCCCGTCCCCTCACGCCCGTCGCCGTGATCACGGCGCCGAGGGCCACCATCGCCACCGGTACGGCCAGGGCCGCGCGGAAGCCGTCGAGGCCGCCGCCGACGATGCCGTAGACAGCCGTGACCAGCGAGATGCCGACCGCCGAGCCGAACTGCGTGGCCGTCGTGAGGAGACCGCTCGCGAGCCCCTGCTCCTCCTCCGCGATGCCGTCCGTCGCGGCGATCGTCAGCGGACCGTACGCGAGCGAGAAGGCGAGCCCGGTCAGGAGCAGGGTCGGGAACATCGCCGCGTACGACCAGTCGGGGCCGACCGGCAGGAACAGCGCGTACGAGACGACCGCGAGCACGAACCCGCCGAGGATCACCCGGCCGTTGCCGAACCGCGCCACCAGCCTCGGCGTCAGCGTCGGGGCGAGGATCGCGTCGATGCCCATCACCATCAGCGCGAACGCCGTCTCCAGCGAGGACCAGCCGCGCAGCTCCTGAAGGTAGAGCGTGGCGACGAACTGGAAGCCGAAGAAGGACCCCACGAAGAGCAGCGCCCCGAGGTCGGCCCGGACGGTCGAGGCCTTGCGCAGCAGCCCGAGGCGTACGAGCGGGGCGGCGGCCCGCCGCTCGACGGCGACGAACACCCCGGCGAGGGCCACGCCCGCGGCGGCCACGAGCGCGGTCAGCGGCCAGCCGTCCAGGCCGTGTTCGAGCCGGACGATCGCGAAGGCGAGCAGCAGCATCGCCCCGGCCGCCGTCAGCGCGCCCGCCAGGTCGAAACCGCCTGCCGCCCGCTCCGGGCGGGGCTCCTTCGGGACCAGGCGCACCGCGGCGAACAGGATCGCGGCCGCGAGGAGGACGGGCGCGAAGAAGACCCAGCGCCAGCCGATCTGGGTGAGCAGCCCGCCGATGACGAGGCCGAGCGAGAAGCCCCCGGCGGCGGTACCGGCGAAGACGAGGAGCGCCTGGTTGCGCTGCGGCCCTTCCGCATACGAGGTGGTGATGATCGACAGCGCGGCGGGGGTCATGAACGCGGCGGCGACGCCCGTCACGAAGCGGGCCGTGATCAGCATCCAGCCCTCGGTCGCGAAGCCGCCGAGCCCGGAGAAGAGCAGGAAGACGACGAGCCAGCCGAGGAACATCCGGCGGCGGCCGAGCAGGTCGGCGGCGCGTCCGCCGAGGAGGGTGAAACCGGCGTAGCCGAGGACGTACGCGGACATCACCCAGGCCGCGGTGCCGGTGGACAGGTCGAGATCGGATCTGATGCTCGGCACGGCGACGGCGAGCATGGCGACGTCGATGCCTTCGAGGAAGATCGTCCCGCAGAGGACGAGGAGGAGGGCCCAGGCGCGGGCGGGAAGGGAGGTAGGGGCGGAGGTGGAGGTGGACACAGCTGTCTCCAGGGCAGGTTGGGACAAGGGGCGGTTACTGGCCAGAGGGTCAGTTCCCTCTTGTAACCACCCCGATCCTGCGGCAGGATCAGGTGCCATGGAAGAAGGCACTTTGAAGTCACCGAGTCACTGCGAAGTGCCCTACACCGAGGGCCGGTCCGGGGACACGGACCCCTTCCAGTGGGACACGCGGGAGGACTGCGAGGTACGGCAGATCCTCGACCGGGTCGCCGACAAGTGGTCCCTGCTCGTCATCGCCCTGCTCGACCGCCGCAAGCTGCGCTTCTCGGAGCTGAAGCGGGAGATCGACGGGGTCAGCCAGCGCATGCTGACCGTGACGCTGCGGCAGTTGGAGCGCGACGGCCTGGTGAAGCGCACGGTCCACCCGGTGGTCCCGCCGCGCGTGGACTACGAACTCACCGCGCTGGGCGGGACGTTGCACACGACGATCCGCTCGCTCGTGACGTGGACGGAGCGGCACCAGAACGAGATCGCGGCGGCCCGGGAGGCGTACGACGCCAGGGAGGCCGATGCGACGGCAGAGGCGACAGCGGAAGGGACGGCGGAAGCGGAGACCGTGGCGCAGTCCGTCGCGGCCGCCGTCTGAACCCGGCCCGTTCCCGTACGCGTGCCTGCTCGCCGCCCCTGCCTGTCGCGTCGAGACTGGGACGCATGACTCCACTGCACTGGAAGCTTGTGATCGACGCCGGCGACCCGCACGCCCAGGCCGCCTTCTGGGCCGCGGCCCTCGGCTATACGGACGAGGACCACAGCGCCTTCATCGACGGACTCCTCGCCGCGGGCGCCGCCCCGCCCGAGCTCTCGGTCACGCTCGCGGACGGTCGCCGCGCCTGGCGCGATCTGGCCGCCGTCCGGCACCCGGACGACCCCTACGACGAGAAGTCGGGCACCGGACACGGCCGCCGGATCCTCTTCCAGCGGGTCCCTGAGAAGAAGACCGTCAAGAACCGCGTCCACCTGGACCTCCACCCCGGCCAGGAGAAGCGCGACGCCGAGGTCGAACGCCTGGAGACCCTGGGCGCCTCGGTACTGCGCCGGGTGTCGGAGTACGGGATGACGTGGGTCGTCATGGCGGACCCGGAGGGCAACGAGTTCTGCGTGGAGTGACGTTCAGGCACGCGCCGTTCTAGCTGCGCCGGACCTCGAACTGGAAGCAGCCGTACTCCACGGCCCTGATGTGCACGAGCGCGACCCGGGTGTCGTCGAAGGCCTCGCCCAACGCCTTGTCGAAGCCCTCGGTCGCCTCGGCCGGGATCTCCAGGAGCCGGCCGCCGACGATCCGACCCTCGGCGTCGTACCGCCGCAGGGTCCGCAGCGCGCCGGGCCGGTCGAAGGGGTACGACTCCGCTCCCGGCACCGGCCCTTCGCACTCCTCGGCGTGGATGAAGACCGGGCCCTGCTCGTCGTACGCGCCCGGCCGGACCCCGGTCGTGGCGGCCCAGCGGCGCAGGGGCGCGTAGGAGACGAGCGCGACCCGCTCCCCCGCCGCGACGGGCCGGAGGCAGCAGCGCAACGGGTCGCCGCCCTCGGCGGCGGTGAACGGAACACAGGGCTGTCCGGCGTCGTCGACGCTCCGGAGTTCGGCGAGGGCGGCGGGGGCGATGGGGCGTGCGGTGTAGGTCGTCATGCCCCCAGCGTCACGCGCCCGCGCCCCCGCGCGCTGGCGGAATTCGGACGCGGCGCTCGACGGCTAGGCGCGGCACCAGGGCCCGCGAGCCCGGCACGATCCGAACGAGAGGCCCTAGGCCTCAGTCCCACTGCTCGTCGGCGAGGGTGGTGACCGGCTGCGGCTTGCCGATGACGGCCAGGGCGATGAAGAAGTTGATCTGGCCGATGGCGATGGTGAGCGTGGCCAGCGCCTTCTCGTCGTAGTGCTCGGCGACCTCCGCGTACAGCTCGTCGGAGACGCGCTCCTTGCCGTGCGGGGCGGGCTGGAGGGTGGCCTCCACCAGGGCGAGGGCAGCGCGCTCGGCGGCGGTGAAGTACGGGGCGTCCTGCCAGGAGGAGACGGCGGTGATGCGCTCCTCGGACACCCCGGCCTTCCGCAGGAAGGCGGTGTTGAGGACGGTCAGGTACGTGTTGCCCACGATCTGCCCGGCCCGCAGGTGGACGAGGCTCATCGTGGCACGCGGCACGGAGCGGTTGCCGGTGGCCCGGAACAGGGCGGCGCTGACGTCCGCCAGCTCGGGCACGAACTGGCCGGGGTTGGGCATCCGGGAGATGGAGGGGTTCGTCATGGCTGGGGCTCCTTCACGTCGGTCTGTGTTCTGGCGTCTTCACAGCACTGACGGAGGGGCGCACGGAGATGTGACCGGAACCGGGAAGAGTTTTTCGCGCGGCCGAAGCGAGCGGCGGCCCCGGCCCGGTAGCCCGGTAGCCACCCGCGCAAAGCGCTTGCGGCGGCCCGCCCACGCGTTGGACCGTGTCCCGCATGGCGACCTTCGTGCACCTGACACCCGCGGCCAACGCACCGCGGATCCGCCGCGCCGGGATACGGGCCCTCAGCCACGGTCGTGGCAGTGGGCTCGGCGCGGCCGGGCTCGGGGTGTACCTGTTTCCTGTACTGCCGTCGTACACGCTCACCCATCAGTGGCTGCGCGAGCTGGCCCGCCGCCCCGGGCCCCGCGAGGCCGTCGCCGTGCACGTCAGGCTCGCGGACGGGGAGGCCGTCACCGTCGGGCGGTACGGGGAGCGGGAGCCGGCCGAGGTGACGGTTGCCGAGGCCGTGCGCGCGGTGCGCGGGCTGGACGATCCGCGGGGGTGGGAGGTGTTCCTGCCCCGGGCCGTCGCGCGCGGCGAGGTCCGGAGCGTCCGGCCGGTGCGCGGGGTCAACGGGTGGCGGTACTTCCCCGACGCGCACGGCCGGACGCCCTGCACCTGCCAGGGGTGCCTGGCGCGCGGGGAGTACGGGGCGCGGCGGCTGCGCGAGCGGCGGCCGCATCCGCTGGACGGGCCCCCTCCGCCGCCCCGCGTCCTGCTCGCGCGCGTGGAGGCGGCCGAGGCCGCGGGGGACGTCGTCGCCCTCGGCGAGGCGCTGCGCTGGTTCGCGTACCGGCGGCGCGGCCCCCTGGAGCGCCTGGCCCGGCTGGCCCGGCACCCCGACCCGGCCGTACGGGTCGCGCTCGCGGAGGCGGTCGCGTACTGGTCGACTCCCGGAGTCGCCGATCTGCTACGGGAGTTGGCGCGGGACCACGACCCGGACGTCAGTGAGACGGCTCGTTCGGTGAGCGAACAATCCTGACCGGTTTCCGCTCTTGACGGAGAGTCACATTCTCCCCGAACATTCAGCCCACGAACCACCCGCACAGCTCCAGCGCCTCGTGGCACCCACGCCCCGGGGCGTCTCGCACGTTTCCGTCCCATCCCCGTTCGGAATCCGGAGCCCCCACATGAAGTTCTCCGTTCCCAGACGTGCCGCCGCGCTCTCCGCCGTGGCAGCACTCGCCCTCGCCGGCTTCACCGGCGCCTCAGCGAACGCGGCCCCCGTGGCCGCGCCCGCAGCGCCGACCGCCGCGCCCGACATCCCGCTCGCCAACGTCAAGCAGCACCTCACCGACCTCCAGGCGATAGCCACCGCCAACGGCGGCAACCGCGCCCACGGCCGTACCGGCTACAAGGCCTCCATCGACTTCGTCAAGGCCAAGCTGGACGCGGCCGGATTCACCACCACCCTCCAGCAGTTCACCTCCAGCGGCGCCACCGGCTACAACCTGATAGCCGACTGGCCCGGCGGTGACCCCAATCAGGTCCTCATGGCCGGCGCGCACCTCGACTCGGTCTCCTCCGGCGCCGGGATCAACGACAACGGCTCCGGCTCGGCCGCCGTCCTGGAGACCGCGCTCGCCGTCTCCCGCGCCAACCTCCAGCCCACGAAGCACCTGCGCTTCGGCTGGTGGGGCGCGGAGGAGCTCGGCCTCGTCGGGTCGAAGTACTACGTCAACCAGCTCCCGTCCACGGAGCGTTCGAAGTTCTCCGGCTACCTGAACTTCGACATGATCGGCTCGCCCAACCCGGGCTACTTCGTCTACGACGACGACCCCGCCATCGAGCAGACCTTCAAGGGCTACTTCGCCGGCATCGGCGTCCCCACGGAGATCGAGACCGAGGGCGACGGCCGCTCCGACCACGCCTCGTTCAAGAACGTCGGCATCCCCGTCGGCGGTCTGTTCACCGGCGCCAGCCGTGTGAAGAGCAGCGCGCAGGTCCAGAAGTGGGGCGGTACGGCCACGGCCTTCGACCGCTGCTACCACTCCTCCTGCGACACGACCTCGAACATCAACGACACGGCCCTCGACCGCAACAGCGACGCCGTCGCCCACGCGATCTGGACCCTGTCGGCCGGTACGACCACGCCGCCCGGCACGGTCTTCGAGAACACCGCCGACGTGTCCGTCCCGGACAACGGCGCCGCGGTGACCTCCACGGTCAACGTGACCGGCATCACCGGCAACGCGCCCGCCGCCCTCAAGGTGGACGTCAACATCGTCCACACCTACCGCGGTGACCTCGTCGTCGACCTCGTCGCCCCGGACGGCTCCGTCTACAACCTGCACAACCAGAGCGGCGGCAGCGCCGACAACCTCGTGCAGGCCTACACCGTGAACGCCTCCTCGGAGGTCGCCAACGGCGCCTGGAAGCTCCGCGTCCAGGACCGGGCCGCCCAGGACACCGGGTACATCAACAGCTTCAAGCTGACGTTCCCGTAAGGCCGTAGCCGTAAGGCAGTAGCCGTAAGGCAGTAGCCGTTCCGCACGAAAACGCCCGGGTGGGTCGGTGACCATCGCCCCCGACCCACCCGGGGTCCCATTCCGTGCTCTTCCCCGCGCGGTACTACTTCGCCGCGTTCGCCGCGTCCACGAGCGCCTGCTTCGTCACCGCGCCGACGTACACCTTGCCGTCGTCCGTCATCAGGGCGTTGACGATCTTCGTCTTGAAGACCGTGCCGGAGCCGAACTTCCCGTTCACCTCGTCCCCGAGCGAGTCCAGGAAGCCCTGGACCTCCTTCGGGGCCTCGTCGGTCTTCGGGGCCTTGGCGCCGGTGTCGAAGGTCGCGATCGCCGTCCAGCCCTCGCCGATGACGTTCATGCCCTCGCCGTCGGCAGCCGCACCGGGCACCGCGCCGCCGAAGAGACCGCCCAGGCCGCCGGGGCCGCCGAACTCCTTCTCCAGGTCCTTCTCGACGTCCTCGGGCGACTTCCCGTGCTCCGCCGGGCCGCCCTCGCCCGTGCCCTCGGTCACCTTCGCGCCCTTGGGGGCCTTGAAGTCGAACGTCGAGGCCGACGGCTTGCCGAAGTCGACCTTCGTGAAGCCCGCGTCGAGGACCGGCTTGCCGCCCTCGACCGACGCCAGCGTGAACTTCAGCGGCGTACCGGTCTTCGCGTCCACCGCGATCTTGATCGACTCGACCGTCGAGCCGCTCTGCTTGGGCTTGATCACCAGCTGGTAGGCGTCCCGGCCGGCCACCGTGGCCGTCCCGCCGACGGTGATCGACGTGGTGTCGCCCGCCTCCTTCAGGACCTCGTCCGCGAGCTCCTTGGGCGTGCCCGGGAGACCGTCCTGCTCGCCCTTCTCGCCCTTCTCCCCGGCGGGGCGGTCCGAGGCGTCGCCCTTCTCGTGGAACACCTCGTTCGACTTGCTGTCGTACGCCCAGACGTCGTCGCCGTTGTGGATCAGGCTGTACTCGTCCGAGCCGTCCAGGATCGTCAGCTTCTGCTTGTCCGGGCCGTCCGCGGCCACGCGCAGCGTGTGCGTGCCCGAGACCAGCTTCGTCAGCATCTCGGTCGGGTCCGTGGACGGGGCGCCGCCGGACGCGCCGCGGGCCGCCTCGCCCGCGAAGCTGTCGGCGAGGCCGGCCACCGACGGCAGGCCCAGGTCGGTGCTCACCTTGAACGTGCCGGACAGCGTCTGCGTGTCCGACGCGGCGATCTTCTCGATCAGCTGCTGTGCCGTGATCTCCGGCAGATCGGGGTCGCCGGACGCGGCCAGCGCCGGTACGAGTCCGATCGTCGCCGCGGCCACTCCGGCCACCGCGAACGGGACGACGTAGCGGCTCGCCTTACGGGTCTCTGCCATGGTCTGTCCTAACCTCCGTGGTCGATGACTCCATCTGACCAAACCGGCGGCTCGGAATCGTCAGACTCCGGACTCAACCTCGCGTACTGCTATGGGATGACACACCCCTAGGGTCTCTTAGCCCGCGCGGTGGACCACGGCGTCGCAGAGCTCCATCAGGGCCGACTTCGCGTACCCCTCCGGCAGCGGCGCCAGCATCGCCCGCGCCTCCTCCGCGAACCGCACGGTGTCCCGGCGGGCCTGCTCCAGGGCCGGGTGGACGCGCAGCCGGCGCAGGACCTCGGCGTGCCGGGCGTCGTCGCTGAGGTCGCCGTCGATCAGCTCGACCAGCTCGACGTCCTCGGGGCGCCCGTGCGCCGCCGCGGCGGTGCGCAGGTGGAGGACCGGAAGCGTCGGGATGCCCTCGCGGAGGTCCGTGCCCGGGGTCTTGCCGGACTCGTGGGAGTCGGAGGCGATGTCGAGGACGTCGTCGGCGAGCTGGAAGGCGACGCCGAGCCGCTCGCCGTACTGGGTGAGGATGTCGACGACGCTCTCGTCCGCGCCGGACATCATCGCGCCGAAGCGGCAGGAGACGGCGACGAGCGAGCCGGTCTTGCCGCCGAGCACGTCGAGGTAGTGGTCGACCGGGTCGCGGTCGCCCTGCGGTCCTGCCGTCTCCAGGATCTGGCCGGTCACCAGGCGTTCGAACGCCTCCGACTGGATCCGTACGGCCTCGGGGCCGAGGTCCGCCAGCGTGTGCGAGGCGCGGGCGAAGAGGAAGTCACCCGTCAGGACGGCGATGGAGTTCCCCCATCGGGTGTTCGCGCTGTCGACCCCGCGCCGCACGTCCGCCTCGTCCATGACGTCGTCGTGGTAGAGCGTCGCCAGGTGGGTGAGCTCGACGACGACGGCCGAGGGCACGACACCCGGCGCGTGCGGGTCACCGAACTGGGCGGCGAGCATCACGAGCAGGGGCCGGAACCGCTTGCCACCTGCCAGGACCAGGTGCTGCGCGGCCTCCGTGATGAACGGGATCTCGCTCTTGGTGGCGTCGAGGAGACCTGCCTCCACGGCCGCCAATCCGGTCTGGACATCGGCCTCAAGAGCCTGGTCCCGCACGCTAAGACCGAACGGCCCGACGACGGTCACGAGGGGGTCTCCTGTCTGCTGACGCCTGCTCCAACGACTGCTTCTGCTGCCGGCGACCACACGGATTGTCGATGTGTAGCTGGATTCGCTCAAGTCAGCGTATCCGGTCGCCTTTCGATCACCATGGGCGCCTTCCCGCCACCCCCGGTATGTTCGTGATCAGCTCATACGACCAGGAGTGGCCCTTTTGTCCCGAACGGCGATCGATACCGAAGCGAACGGCGAGCAGCCACCGCCCGAAGACGATCATGCCTTCTTCGGGCACCCGAAGGGCCTTCTCACCCTCTCGGGCCTGGAGGTCTGGGAGCGGTTCTCCTTCCTCGGCATGCAGGCGATCCTCGTCCTCTACTTCGCCGACTCCGTCGCGAACGAGGGCCTCGGCATGTCCCCCGGCACCGCCGCCTCCGTCGCGGCGGCCTACGGCACCCTCGTCTACCTGGTCTCCGTGGCCGGCGGCTGGCTCGCCGACCGCATCCTCGGCTCGTACCGCGCCGTCCTGTGGGGCGGCATCCTGATCGCGCTCGGCCACTACTCCATGGCGGTGCCGACGGCCGGCATGACCTGGGTGGGCCTCGGCCTGATCAGCGCCGGCACCGGCCTGCTCAAGCCGAACGTCGCCACCATGGTCGGCAAGCTCTACGCCACCGACGACGACCGCCGCGACGCGGGCTTCGCCCTCTACTACATGGCGATCAACATCGGCGCCTTCGCCGGACCGCTGATCACCGGCTGGCTCGCCGACCACCGCGGCTACCACTGGGGCTTCTCGGCCGCCGCCATCGGCATGACCTTCGGCCTGGCCCAGTACGTCCTCGGCCGCCGTCACCTGGCCGGGCGCAAGCATTCGGCCGAATTCGCGCTCGCCCCCGACGCGATGCGCCGGGCGGTACGGACGATCGCCCTCGGAGTCGTGGTCGTAGGGGCCCTGGGCGGGCTGCTGGCCGGCATCGGCTGGCTGACGATGGACCGCTTCGTCGACCTGCTGACGCTGATCTCGGTGCTCGCCCCGGTCGTCTACTTCTGGGTGATGTTCAAGAGCCCCCGGGTCACGGCGGAGGAGCGCGGGCGGCTGAAACCGTACATCGTGCTCTTCCTGGCCTCGGTGGTCTTCAACTTCATCCTCTTCCAGGCGTACTCGACGATGATCCTGCTCGCCTCCACCAACGCCCGCACCACCATCCTCGGCTTCGACTTCCCGGCGAGCTGGTACGCCTCCGCCCTCGGCGCCTTCGAGGTGGCCCTCGCGCCCGTCGTGGCGGGCACCTGGGCCCGGATGGGCCACAAGCAGCCGCACGCCTCCAACAAGATCGCCTTCGGCGTGATCCTCGGCGGCCTGTCGTTCCTGCTGATGGTGGTGCCGACGTCCGGGCACGCGGACGACACGTACCAGATGGCGGCCTGGTGGATCGTCGGCTCGTACCTGCTGCTCGGCCTCGGCGACGTGCTCCTGGAGACCTCCGGGATGTCGGCGACCAGCAAGCTCGCGCCCAAGGCCTTCTCCAGCCAGACGATGTCGCTCTGGTTCCTCTCCCTCGCGCTGGCCAACGGCATCCAGGCCCAGACGGTGAAGCTGTACGACGACGTCTCCAAGCCCGCCTACTTCGGCGTCAACGGAGCCATCGCGGTCGTCACGGGCCTCGTCGTGATCGCCATGGCGCCCTGGCTGCGCCGCACCATGCACCCCGTCCACTGAGGTCCACCGAGCTCCGCGGAGATCCGTCATGCGCATCCGTACCGAGTTCCCGTACGAGACGACCCGCGAGGACGTCCGGATCCCGCTCCCGGACGGCACGCGGCTCTACGCCCGGATCTGGCGCCCGGTCACCGAGGAGCCCGTCCCTGCCCTCCTGGAGTACCTCCCGTACCGCCTGAGCGACTGGACGGCGCCCCGGGACTGGCAGCGGCACCCCTGGTACGCCGGACACGGCTACGCCTCCGTACGCGTCGACGTGCGCGGGCACGGGAACAGCGAGGGGCTGCCGGGCGACGAGTACGACGCGGTCGAGCTGGCGGACGGCGTGGCGGTGGTGAACTGGCTCGCCGAGCAGCCCTGGTGCTCGGGGAAGGTCGGCATGTTCGGGATCTCCTGGGGCGGCTTCAACGCGCTCCAGATCGCCGCCCTGGCCCCCGAGCCGCTGAAGGCGATCGTGACGGTCTGCTCGACCGACGACCGCTACGACAACGACGTCCACTACATGGGCGGCTCCGTCCTCGCCGTGGACATGCACGCCTGGGCGGCCACCATGCTGGCCTTCGTGTGCCGGCCGCCGGACCCGCTGCACGTGGGCGAGGAGTGGCGGGAGATGTGGCTGCGGCGCCTGGAGGCCGTGGACCCGTTCATCCACACCTGGCTCGCCCACCAGACGCGGGACGCGTACTGGAGGCGCGGCAGCGTCTGCGAGGACTACGGCGCGATCCGGGCGGCCGTCCTGGCGGTGGGCGGCTGGCACGACCCGTACCGGGACACCGTGCTGCGGCTGGTGGAGCACCTGCCGCAGGACCGGGTGCGCGGGATCATCGGCCCGTGGTCGCACCAGTACCCGGACAGAGGTCTGCCCCCGGGCCCGGCGATCGGCTTCCTCCAGGAGACCCTGCGCTGGTGGGACCACCACCTCAAGGGCACGGACAACGACGTGATGGCGGAACCACTCCTCCGCTCCTGGATCAGCGATTCACACCCGCCTGCGACCGTCTACGACGAGATGCCGGGCCGCTGGGTCACGGACCCGGCCTGGCCGTCCCCGAACGTCACCCCGGTCACGTACGCCTTCCAGGGCGCCGAGGTGGTCGTGGACTCCCCGCAGCACACGGGCCTGGACGCGGGCCGCTTCTTCCCGTTCGGCAACGACGGGGACCTGCCGCCCGACCAGCGCGAGGAGGACGCGCACGGGGCCTGCTTCGACTTCGTGGTCCCGGAGGACGGCGACCCGATCGAGATCCTGGGCCGCCCGAAGGTGAGCCTGACCCTGACGACCCCGGCACCGACGGGCCAGGTGATCGCCCGCCTGTGCGACGTGGCGCCGGACGGCTCGTCGACGCTGGTCACCCGGGGCGCGATGAACTTCTCGTCCCGCTACGGCCGAGACCGAGCGGTGGAGGCCCCGGTAGACGAGACGGAGGACTACGTCTTCGCCCTGAACGGCATCGGCCACACCTTCCCGCCGGGCCACCGGATCCGCCTCGCGGTCTCCTCCGCGTACTGGCCCTGGATCTGGCCACAACCGGACGCGGCAGGCTTCACCCTCTCCCCGACCACGTCGACGTTGACGCTCCCGGTCCGCCACGCGACGACACCGGACGCGGTCGAATGGCAACCCCCGGAACAGTCCGAACCCCTGGGCGTGGTCACCCCGGCCACCCTGGAGGAACCCCGCCCGGAACGCCTGGTCGTCCGCGACGTGGCCAAGGGCGAATGGCGCCTGGAGGTGGACCCCCGCTACGGCGGCACCCGGGTCTACCCGGACGGCCTGGAATTCACCGAGGACGCCCTGGAGACCTACACGATCACCGAGACCGACCCCCTCTCGGCCCACACCCACTCCACCTGGACGATCCGCCTCCACCGCCCGGAACTGTCCTGGGACGTGACGATCACCTCCCACTCGGACATCACCTGCGACGCGGACACCTTCCTGACGTCGAACGAGGTCGTCTGCAAGGAGGGCGCCGAAGTCCTCTTCCACCGCACATGGGAGAAAAGGATCCCGCGCACGGCGGGTTGACCGCTGGGCGCAGGAAAAGGCCCGCATTCCTCATGGAATGCGGGCCTTTCCTTTACCGCTCGGATCAGGCGTCCGCGCCGGCCTTGCGGCGGCGGACCGTGAACATCGCGCCGGCGCCGAGGGCGACGGCCGTGGCGCCCGCGAGGGCGATCTGCGGCATGGCGTCGTTCGAGCCGGTCTTGGCGAGCTGGCCGGTGGTCACCGCGGTGGTGGAGGTGCCGCCCTGGGTGGTGGTGTTCTTACCGCCCGGGGTGCCCTTGGAGTCGTCGACCTTGCCCGCGTCGCTGCCCTTGGCGAGGAGCTGGAAGTCGTACTCGTTCATGTCGTCCGGCGTACCGCCGCAGGAACCGTCCTCGTTCCAGAAGTCGCCCGCGGCGTAGGCGAAGCCCTGGCCGGCCGGGGCGTTCGCGGCCACCTTCAGACGGAGCTTGACCTCGGCGGCGGCGTTGGGCTTCAGGGCGCCGACGGGGATCTCCTCGGCGACCGGGACGTCGTTCCAGGCACCCTTGCCCTCGACGACCTCGTACCACTCCAGGTCGAGGTACTTGTCGAGCGGCTTGAAGCCCTTCTCGTCGAAGGCGTGCATCACGACGAAGGCGTACGCCTCGTCCATGGTGCCCTCGGTACCGTTCTTCAGCCGGAGCTTGAGGTCGACCGTGGTACCCGCGACGATCTTGGAGGGCAGACCGTCCAGAACGGCGGTGAACTTCTCGTCGGGGAAGCAGTCCTCGTGCGGCGGCTCCTCCTCGTCCACTTCCTCCTCGGCCGCCTTCAGCGCCTTCTTGGCGGCGTCCAGCTTCTTGAGGGCCTCCTGCTCGGCGTTCTTCGCGGCTTCCTCAGCGGCGGACAGGGCGACACTCTTTTCGCCGACGGCCGTGACGGCGGCCGCGAGCGTGGCGTCCGCCGCGGTCTTCGTCGTGGCGGCCGTCTCTGCGACCAGCTTGGCCGCGTCGAACTTCCTCTGCGCCTCGGCCTTCGCGGCCTCGTCGGTGCCGGCGTTGGCGGCGTCCAGCTCGGCCTGCGCCGTGGCGAGCTTGGCGTCCGCCTCGGTCTTGGCCGTGGCGGCGGCCTCGGCGGCCCTCTTCGCGTCGTCCCTGGCGACCTTGAGCGGGTGGGTCGTCGACGCGTCGAACTCCTTGAACACCTTGGTGGCGTCGTCCGCCGCGAGCGCCGCCGCGTCGTACACCTTCTGCGCAGCCGCGACGTCCTTCTTCAGCTGCTCGATGTCCGGCGCCTGGTCCTGCTTGTCGTTCTGCTTCTGCGCGGGCGCGGACGGCTTCGTGTCGGCGAAGGCCGGGGTGGCCGACAGGAAGACGACGGGGGTCGTCACGGCGGCGGCCACGGCCGTCGCGAGAATGCGGCGAATCTTCAAGGTGGGCCCTTTTGGTCAAAGCGCGGTCGGGTGAAGACAGAGCAAAGTGGGAGTCGCTCCTGCGGGAACCTCACGCGGCGCGACAGTGCCGTGATCGTATGACCCGAATAAGGCCCCGGAAAAGGAGGAATTGAACGCGCTCAGTCACGCATCTCACGCACAGCTCGCCCACAGGGCGCATAAAGCGCGCATACATGGACAGTTGTGCACGGAGGCGGCACTTTCTCTGTGATCCATATCATCCGCGCCCGGCCGCCCGCCCATTAACGTGTCCCCCACACCCTGGAAAGCGAGGCAGCACCGATGCCCGAGCAGTCCCCGCTCGACCTGGCCGAGGGCGATCCCTTCGGTCCGCACAACCTTCCGTACGGCGTCTTCTCCCCCGCCGACGAGCCCGACCGGCGGAGGGTCGGCGTCCGCGTCGGCGGTCATGTGCTCGACGCGGGAGCCGCCGCGCACGCGCTCGGTTCGCCGTACGCCGCGCTGCTCGCCCAGCCCAGCCTCAACCCGCTGCTCGCCGCCGGCCGCACCGCCTGGCGCGACGTCCGCAGGGCCCTGACGGCCTGGGTGACCGTACCCGCGCACCGGCCGGTCATAGAGCCGCTGCTGCACCCCCTCGACGCCGTCACGCTGCACCTGCCGTTCGAGGTCGCGGACTACGTCGACTTCTACGCCAGCGAGCACCACGCCACCAACGTGGGCCGGATCTTCCGCCCCGACGGCGACGCGCTCACCCCCAACTGGAAGCACCTGCCCATCGGTTACCACGGGCGCGCCGGCACCGTCGTCGTCTCCGGCACCGATGTCGTACGGCCCGCCGGGCAGCGCAAGGCACCCACCGACCCCGCGCCGGTCTTCGGGCCCTCGGTGAAGCTGGACATCGAGGCGGAGGTCGGCTTCGTCGTCGGCACCCCCTCCACCCTCGGCACCCCCGTCCCGCTGGCCGACTTCCGCGAGCACGTCTTCGGCCTGACGCTCCTCAACGACTGGTCGGCGCGCGACATCCAGGCCTGGGAGTACGTGCCGCTCGGCCCGTTCCTCGGCAAGTCCTTCACCACGTCCGTCTCCGCCTGGGTGACCCCCCTGGAGGCCCTGGACGCGGCCCGCACGGCCCCGCCGGCCCGGGACTTCGACCTGCTGCCGTACCTGGACGACTCCGCCGAGGAGGAGCACGGGGGCTTCGATCTGCGGATCACCGTCGAGATCAACGGCGAGGTCGTCTCCGAGCCGCCCTTCGCCACCATGTACTGGACCGCCGCCCAGCAGCTGGCCCACATGACGGTCAACGGCGCCTCGCTGCGCACCGGTGACCTGTACGGCTCCGGTACGGTCTCCGGCCCCGAGGTCCACCAGCGCGGCTCGCTCCTCGAACTGACCTGGAACGGCCGCGACGCGCTCGAACTGCCCACGGGCAAGCGGACGTTCCTGGAGGACGGCGACGAGGTCACGCTCACCGCGTGGGCCCCGGGCCCTGACGGGACCCAGGTCGCACTCGGCGAGGTGACCGGGCGGATCGTTCCGGCGTCCTGATCCCGCTCCCGTAAGCACGCGAAAGGGCCCGGCCCCGCCTTGGCGGAGACCGGGCCCTTGGGCTACCCGGCAACTACCGGACGAACACGCTCGCCTGGCCCGCCAGGTCCAGGAAGTACTGCGGCGCGACGCCGAGCACCACCGTGACCGCGACACCCACCGTGATCGCGGCCGCCGTGAAGACCGAGGGCACGGCGACCGTGGGGCCGTCCGCCTTCGGCTCACTGAAGAACATCAGCACGATCACCCGGATGTAGAAGAACGCGGCGATCGCCGACGAGATGACACCGACGACGACCAGCGCGCCCGCGCCGCCCTCCGCCGCCGCCTTGAAGACCGCGAACTTGCCGGAGAAGCCCGACGTCAGCGGAATGCCGGCGAAGGCCAGCAGGAACACCGCGAAAACCGCCGCGACCAGCGGCGAACGCCGGCCCAGACCGGCCCACTTGGACAGGTGCGTCGCCTCGCCGCCCGCGTCCCGCACCAGCGTGACGACCGCGAACGCGCCGATCGTCACGAAGGAGTACGCGCCCAGGTAGAAGAGCACCGACGAGATGCCGGTGGGCGTGGCCGCGATGACACCGGCGAGCAGGAAGCCCGCGTGCGCGATCGAGGAGTACGCGAGGAGCCGCTTGATGTCGGTCTGGGTGATCGCGACGATCGCGCCGCCCAGCATGGTGACGATGGCGACGCCCCACATGACCGGCCGCCAGTCCCAGGTGAGGCCCGGCAGCACCACGTACAGCAGGCGGAGCAGCGCGCCGAACGCGGCGACCTTCGTCGCGGCCGCCATGAAGCCGGTGACGGGGGTCGGAGCGCCCTGGTAGACGTCCGGGGTCCACATGTGGAACGGCACGGCGCCGACCTTGAAGAGCAGGCCCATGAGGACCAGCGCGAAGCCGATGAGCAGCAGCACGTCGTTGCCCATGGTCTGGGCGAGGGCCGGGTCGACCGAGGCGACCGAGCCGTCGACCACGTTCGCGATGGTGGCGTACGAGACGGAGCCCGCGTAGCCGTAGAGCAGGGCGATGCCGAAGAGCAGGAACGCCGAGGAGAAGGCGCCGAGGAGGAAGTACTTGACCGCGGCCTCCTGCGACATGAGCCGCTTGCGGCGGGCGACGGCGCAGAGCAGGTACAGCGGGAGGGAGAAGACCTCGAGCGCGATGAAGAGCGTCAGGAGGTCGTTGGCGGCCGGGAAGACCAGCATGCCGGCGATGGCGAACAGCGCCAGCGGGAACACCTCGGTGGTGGTGAACCCGGCCTTGACCGCCGCCTTCTCCTGGTCGCTGCCGGGTACGGCGGCGGCCTCGGCGGCGAAGGAGTCGACCCTGTGGCCGTGGTCGGCCGGGTCGAGCCTGCGCTCGGCGAAGGTGAAGACGGCGACGAGCGAGGCCAGCAGGATCGTGCCCTGGAGGAAGAGCGCCGGGCCGTCGACGGCGATGGCGCCCATGGCCGCGATGTGCGCCTTGGTGGAGCCGTACCCGCCGGCGGCGAGGCCGACGATCGCGGCGAAGGCGGTGACCAGCGCGAGCACGGTCAGGAACACCTGGGCGTAGTAGCGGCCCTTGCGGGGCACGAAGGCCTCGGCGAGGACGCTGAGGACCGCGGCGCCGACCACGATGAGTACGGGTGAGAGCTGGACGTACTCGATGTGGGGTGCCGGGATCTTGGTCAACGGTTCGGCGGCCGTCGTCCACAGGCTGTGGACAGCGGGCGCGGCGCCGGACGCGACGGCGGATGCACTCACTTGGCCGCCTCCACTTCGGGCTGGGGGTCCTTTTGCTGGACGTCGGACATGGTGTGGTTGACGGCGGGGTTCACGATGTCCGTCAGCGGCTTCGGGAACACCCCGAGGAAGATCAGCAGGGCGATCAGCGGGGCGACCACGACCAGTTCGCGCACCCGCAGGTCCGGCATCGTCCGGATCTCCTCCGTCTTCACCGGTCCTGTCATCGTCCGCTGGTAGAGGACGAGGGTGTAGAGCGCGGCGAGGACGATGCCGGTGGTGGCGATGATGCCGGCCACCGGGTAGCGGGCGAACGTGCCGACCAGGACCAGGAATTCACTGACGAAGGGCGCGAGCCCCGGCAGCGAGAGCGTGGCCAGACCGCCGATCAGGAACGTGCCGGCGAGTACCGGCGCGACCTTCTGCACACCGCCGTAGTCCGCGATGAGCCGCGAGCCGCGCCGGCTGATCAGGAAGCCGGCCACCAGCATCAGGGCGGCCGTCGAGATCCCGTGGTTGACCATGTACAGCGTCGCGCCGCTCTGGCCCTGGGTGGTCATCGCGAAGATGCCCATGATGATGAAGCCGAAGTGCGAGATCGAGGCGTACGCGACCAGGCGCTTGATGTCCCGCTGGCCGACCGCGAGCAGCGCGCCGTAGACGATGCTGACCAGGGCGAGCGCGATGATCACCGGGGTCGCCCACTTCGAGGCCTCCGGGAAGAGCTGGAGGCAGAAGCGGAGCATCGCGAACGTGCCGACCTTGTCGACGACCGCGGTGATGAGCACGGCGACCGGCGCGGTCGCCTCCCCCATCGCGTTCGGCAGCCAGGTGTGCAGCGGCCAGAGCGGCGCCTTCACCGCGAAGGCGAAGAAGAAGCCGAGGAACAGCAGCCGTTCGGTGTTGGTCGCCATCTCCAGCTGCCCGGAGGCCCGCGCCTCGGCGATCTCGGTGAGCGAGAAGTTCCCCGCGACCACGTAGAGACCGATGACGGCGGCCAGCATGATGAGCCCGCCGACCAGGTTGTACAGCAGGAACTTCACGGCCGCGTACGAGCGCTGGGCCGCCGCGTTCTCGTCGGAGCCCGCGTGGGCCCGGTCGCCGAAGCCGCCGATGAGGAAGTACATCGGGATGAGCATGGCTTCGAACAGGATGTAGAAGAGGAAGACGTCGGTGGCCTCGAAGGAGAGGATCACCATCGCCTCGACCATCAGGATCAGGGCGAAGAAGCCCTGGGTCGGCCGCCACCGGCTGGACTTCGTCTCCAGGGGGTCGGCGTCGTGCCAGCCGGCCAGGATGACGAAGGGGATCAGCAGCGCGGTGAGCGCGATCAGCGCCACCCCGATGCCGTCCACGCCCAGTTCGTAGCGGACACCGAAGTCCTTGATCCAGGAGTGGGACTCGACGAGCTGGTACCGGTCGCCGCCGGGCTCGAAGCGGATCATGACGACCGCCGCGAGCACCAGCGTGACCAGGGAGACCAGCAGGGCCAGCCACTTGGCCGCGGTACGGCGGGCGGCGGGGACCGCGGCGGTGAGGATCGCACCGACCGCCGGGACCGCTGCCGTCATCGTAAGGAGCGGGAAGCCTGTGTTGATGTCAGACATGAGCAGTTACACCGCCCTCATCAGCAGGGTCGCGGCGATCAGCACCGCCGTACCTCCGAACATGGAGACCGCATAGGTGCGGGCGTAGCCGTTCTGCAGCTTGCGCAGCCGGCCGGACAGACCGCCGACCGAGGCCGCCGTGCCGTTGACGACGCCGTCGACCAGGGTGTGGTCGACGTAGACGAGCGAGCGGGTGAGGTGCGTGCCGCCCGTCACGAAGACGGCGTGGTTGAAGTCGTCCTGGAGCAGGTCGCGGCGGGCGGCCCGGGTGAGCAGCGAGCCGCGCGGGGCGGTGACCGGGACGGGCCTGCGTCCGTACTGGAGGTAGGCGAGCCCGACGCCGATCACCATGACGGCGACCGTGGCCGAGGTGATGGCCCCGGCGCTGATCGGCGGGTGGCCGTGCTCGAACTCGGTCACCGGCTTCAGCCAGTTGATGAACCGGTCGCCGATGGAGAAGAAGCCACCCGCGGCCACGGAGCCGACGGCCAGCAGGACCATCGGGATCGTCATCGACTTCGGCGACTCGTGCGGGTGCGGCAGCTCGCCCTTGTCGTCGGGCTGCCAGCGCTTCTCGCCGAAGAAGGTCATCAGCATCACGCGGGTCATGTAGTACGCGGTGATGGCCGCGCCGAGCAGGGTGACCGCGCCGAGGATCCAGCCCTCGGTGCCGCCCTTGGCGAAGGCGGCCTCGATGATCTTGTCCTTGGAGAAGAAGCCGGACAGCCCCGGGAAGCCGATGATCGCCAGATAGCCGAGACCGAAGGTGATGAAGGTGACCGGCATGTACTTCCGCAGGCCGCCGTAACGCCGCATGTCGACCTCGTCGTTCATGCCGTGCATGACCGAACCGGCGCCGAGGAAGAGCCCGGCCTTGAAGAAGCCGTGCGTGACCAGGTGCATGATCGCGAAGACGTAGCCGATCGGGCCGAGGCCCGCCGCCAGGATCATGTAGCCGATCTGCGACATCGTCGAGCCGGCCAGGGCCTTCTTGATGTCGTCCTTCGCGCAACCGACGATCGCACCGAAGAGGAGCGTGACCGCGCCGACCACGACGACCACGAGCTGGGCGTCCGGGGCGGCGTTGAAGATGTCGGCGGAGCGGACGATCAGATAGACACCGGCGGTGACCATGGTGGCCGCGTGGATGAGGGCCGAGACCGGGGTCGGGCCCTCCATCGCGTCCCCGAGCCAGGACTGCAGCGGCACCTGGGCCGACTTGCCGCAGGCGGCGAGCAGCAGCATCAGGCCGATCGCCGTCAGCGTGCCCTGGCTCGTCTCGCCGGTCGCCTCAAGGACCGGCCCGAAGGTGAAGGTCCCGAACGTGGTGAACATGATCATGATGGCGATCGAAAGGCCCATGTCGCCGACCCGGTTGACCAGGAAGGCCTTCTTCGCGGCGGTGGCCGCGCTGGGCTTGTGCTGCCAGAAGCCGATCAGGAGGTACGAGGCGAGGCCGACGCCCTCCCAGCCGAAGTAGAGGAGCAGGTAGTTGTCGGCGAGGACCAGGAGGAGCATCGCCGCGAGGAACAGGTTCAGATAGCCGAAGAAGCGGCGCTTGCGCTCGTCGTGCTCCATGTACCCGATCGAGTACACGTGGATCAGCGAGCCGACGCCGGTGATCAGCAGCACGAACGTCATCGACAGCTGGTCGAGCTGGAAGGCGATGTCCGCCTGGAAGCCCTCGACCGGGATCCAGGTCCACAGGTTCTGGTAAAGGGCCCGGTCGTCGGCGCTCTTGCCGAGCATGTCAGCGAAGAGGACGGCGCCGATGACGAAGGAGGTGGCCGCGAGCGCCGTGCCGAGCAGCGGCCCGACCTTGTCCAGGCGGCGCCCGCCGCACAGCAGGACGGCCGCGCCGAGCAGGGGCGCCGCGACGAGCAGAGCGATCAGGTTGTCCACAATTCAGCCCCTTACAGCTTCATCAGGCTGGCGTCGTCGACCGAGGCCGAGTGGCGGGAACGGAAGAGCGACACGATGATCGCGAGCCCGACCACGACCTCCGCGGCGGCGACGACCATCGTGAAGAAGGCGATGATCTGGCCGTCGAGGTTGCCGTGCATCCGGGAGAAGGCGACGAACGCGAGGTTGCAGGCGTTGAGCATCAGCTCGACGCACATGAAGACCACGATCGCGTTTCGCCGGATCAGCACCCCGGCCGCACCGATGGTGAACAACAGGGCGGCGAGGTACAGGTAGTTCACGGGGTTCATCGGGAGGCCTCCTCATCGGCCCGGTCACGCTCGGCCCGGTCGAGCTCGTCCCGCGTACGCCCGAGCCGCTCCTCCGAGCGCTGCTCCAGCGCCTTCAGGTCGGCCAGCGCCTCGCCGGACACGTCGCGGACCTGGCCGCGCTTGCGCAGCGTCTGCATCACGGTCAGCTCGCTCGGGGTGCCGTCGGGCAGGAGACCGGCGACGTCCACCGCGTTGTGCCGGGCGTAGACACCCGGCGCGGGCAGCGGCGGCAGGTGCTTGCCGTCCCGTACGCGCTGCTCCGACAGCTCCCGCTGGGTGCGGGCCCGTTCGGTGCGCTCGCGGTGGGTGAGGACCATCGCGCCGACGGCCGCGGTGATGAGCAGCGCGCCGGTGATCTCGAAGGCGAAGACGTACTTGGTGAAGATGAGGGCCGCGAGGCCCTCCACGTTCCCGCCGTACGCGGCGTTGGCCGCGCCCAGGCCGTTGAACTCCGTCAGGGAGGCCTGGCCGATGCCGGCGATCAGCAGGATGCCGAAGCCGAGCCCGCAGGCGGCGGCCCACCAGCGCTGGCCCTTGATGGTCTCCTTCAGCGAGTCCGCGGCCGTGACACCGACGAGCATGACGATGAAGAGGAAGAGCATCATGATCGCGCCGGTGTAGACGACGATCTGGACGATGCCGAGGAAGTACGCGCCGTTGGCGAGGTAGAAGACCGCGAGGATGATCATCGTGCCGGCCAGCGACAGGGCGCTGTGCATGGCCTTCTTCATCAGGACGGTGGCAAGGGCGCCGATCACGGCGACGGTGCCGAGGACCCAGAACTGGAAGGCCTCGCCGCCGGACGTCTCGTACGCCGCGAGTGTGGCGCTCATGCGTCCACCTCTTCCGGCTCGCCCTTCTCCCCCTTGGACGTGGCGACCTGCTGGACCGTGCCCGGGGCGGCCTCGGTGACCAGCCCCCGGTAGTAGTCCTGCTCGTCCGTGCCGGGGAAGATCGAGTGCGGCGAGTCGACCATGCCCTCCTCGAGGCCCGCGAGGAGCTGCTCCTTGGTGTAGATCAGGTTCTCGCGGGAGGAGTCGGCCAGTTCGAACTCGTTCGTCATCGTCAGCGCCCGCGTGGGGCAGGCCTCGATGCACAGTCCGCACAGGATGCAGCGGGCGTAGTTGATCTGGTAGACGCGGCCGTAACGCTCGCCCGGGGAGTAGCGCTCCTCCTCGGTGTTGTCCGCGCCCTCCACGTAGATGGCGTCGGCGGGGCAGGCCCAGGCGCACAGCTCGCAGCCCACGCACTTCTCAAGTCCGTCCGGATGACGGTTGAGCTGGTGCCGGCCGTGGAAGCGCGGCGCCGTCGTCTTGCGCTCCTCCGGGTACTGCTCGGTGAGCCGCTTCTTGAACATGGCCTTGAAGGTCACGCCGAAGCCGGCCACCGGATTCTGGAAATCAGACACCGTCCGTCTCCTTTCCCTCACTCGCAGTAGCAGTATCGGGGGCGCCACTGACAACCAGGTCGCGGTCCTGCCGCGGCCTGCGCCGCGGCACGGGCGGCAGGGACTGTCCGGGCTTGGGCGGTACGGGGAACCCGCCGGCCATCGGGTCGAACGGGAGCTCGTCCGCGGGCAGTTCCTCGCCGGCCCTGGACCTCTTGTCGCGGAACATGTCGGCGACGAAGGAGATCAACAGGACGCCGATCACGGCTCCGGCGACGTAGAGCACGATCGTCTGGAACGCGAAGTTCTCGTTCCGCAGGGCCCGCACGGTGGCGACCAGCATCAGCCAGAGCACCGAGACCGGGATGAGGACCTTCCAGCCGAGCTTCATCAGCTGGTCGTAGCGGACGCGGGGCAGCGTGCCGCGCAGCCAGATGAAGAAGAAGAGCAGCAGCTGCACCTTGAGGATGAACCAGAGCATCGGCCACCAGCCGTGGTTCGCGCCCTCCCAGAAGGTGGAGACGGGGTACGGGGCGCGCCAGCCGCCGAGGAAGAGCGTCACGGAGACGGCGGAGACCGTCACCATGTTCACGTACTCGGCGAGCATGAACATCGCGAACTTGATGGAGGAGTACTCGGTGTTGAAGCCGCCGACGAGGTCGCCCTCGGACTCCGGCATGTCGAAGGGGGCGCGGTTGGTCTCGCCGACCATCGTGATGATGTAGATGATGAACGAGACCGGTAGCAGGATCACGAACCAGCGGTCCGCCTGCGCCTCGACGATCGCCGAGGTCGACATCGACCCGGAGTAGAGGAAGACGGAGGCGAACGCGGCGCCCATGGCGATCTCGTAGGAGATCATCTGGGCGCAGGAGCGCAGGCCGCCGAGGAGCGGGTACGTGGAGCCGGAGGACCAGCCGGCGAGCACGATGCCGTAGATGCCGACGGAGGCGATCGCGAGGACGTACAGCATCGCGATCGGCAGGTCGGTGAGCTGCATCGTGGTGCGGTGGCCGAAGATCGAGACCTCGTTGCCGGCCGGGCCGAACGGGATCACGGCGATCGCCATGAACGCGGGGGCGGCGGCGATGATCGGCGCGAGGATGTAGACGACCTTGTCGGCGCGCTTGACGACGAGGTCCTCCTTCAGCATCAGCTTGATGCCGTCCGCGAGGGACTGGAGGAAACCCCAGGGGCCGTGCCGGTTGGGCCCGATGCGCAGCTGCATCCAGGCGACGACCTTGCGCTCCCACACGATGGAGAAGAGCACGGTGACCATGAGGAAGGCGAAGCAGAAGACGGCCTTGATCGCGACGAGCCACCAGGGGTCCGTCCCGAACATGGAGAGGTCTTCCGCGGCGAGCAGCGTGGTCATGCCTGCACCTCCGTCGTCGCTGCGCCGATGCGGACCAGGTCGCCCGGGTGGGCGCCCGTGTCGGAGAGGACGCCGCCCGCCGCGGAGTTGAGCGGGAGCCAGACCACGCGGTCGGGCATCTCGGTCACCTGGAGCGGGAAGTGCGTGGAGCCCGCCGGGCCGGTGACCGCGAGGAGGTCGCCGTCCTTGACGCCCGTCTCCTCGGCGGTCGTGGCCGAGAGCCGGGCGACGGCCGCGTGGCGGGTGCCCGCGAGCGCCGTGTCGCCCTCCTGGAGGCGGCCGAGGTCGAGCAGGAGCCGGTGTCCGGCGAGGACCGCCTCGCCCTCGCCCGGGCGGGGCGCGGGCTGTGCGGGCTCGGTCGGCTCGGAGGCCCGCTCGCCGTCCCAGCCGCCGAGCCGGTCCAGCTCCCGGCGGACCGAGCGCAGGTCGGGCAGGGCCAGGTGGGCGTCGAGGGCGTCGGCGAGCATGTGGAGCACGCGCGCGTCCGCCGGGGGCAGCGCCCGGGTCATCTGCTCGGGCTTGAGCGCGGCCTCGAAGAGCCGTGCCCTGCCCTCCCAGTTGAGGAAGGTGCCGGGCTTCTCGGCGACCGCGGCGACCGGCAGGACCACGTCGGCCCGCTCGGTGACCTCGCTCGGCCGCAGCTCCAGGGAGACCACGAACGCCGCGTCGAGCGCCTCACGCGCGCGTGCCGGGTCCGGCAGGTCGCGGAGCTCGACTCCACCGACGAGCAGCGCGCCCAGTTCGCCGGTGGCCGCGGCCTCGACGATCTGGCCGGTGTCGCGGCCGTAGCCGTGCGGCAGGTCGCGTACGCCCCAGGCGGCCGCGACCTCCTCACGCGCGCGTGGGTCGGTCGCGGGGCGGCCGCCTGGCAGCAGCGTGGGGATCGCGCCGGCTTCGAGCGCGCCGCGCTCGCCGGCCCTGCGCGGGATCCACACCAGCTTCGCGCCGGTCGCCGTCGCCGTCCGTACGGCGGCGGTGAGCCCGCCCGGTACGGCGGCGAGCCGCTCGCCGACCACGAGGACCGCGCCGTCCTGGCGGAGCGCCTCCGCCGCGCGCGTACCGGCCTCGTCGAGGCCGGTACGCGAGGTGAGCGCGTCCAGCCACTCGGTCTCGGTGCCGGGCGCGGCGGGAAGCAGTGTGCCGCCCGCCTTCTCCAGGCCCCGGGTCGCGAACGCGGCCACCGCGTACGTCTTCTGGCCGTGCTTGCGCCAGGCCTTGCGGAGCCGCAGGAAGACGCCGGGGGCCTCCTCCTCGGACTCGAAGCCGACGAGCAGCACCGCCGGGCCGGCTTCGAGCGAGGTGTACGTGACCCCCGTGCCGTCCAGGTCCCGGCCACGGCCGGCGACCTGCGAGGCCAGGAAGTCGGCCTCCTCGCCGGAGTGGACCCGGGCCCGGAAGTCGACGTCATTGGTGTCGAGGGCGACCCGGGCGAACTTGGCGTACGCGTAGGAGTCCTCGACGGTCAGCCGGCCACCGGCCAGGACGCCGGTACGGCCCCGGACGAGGCCGCGGGCCGCCGCCTCAAGCGCCTCGGGCCAGGAGGCCGGTTCGAGGACGCCCTCCGCGTTCCGTACGAGCGGGGTCGTCAGCCGGTCGCGCTGCTGGGCGTACCGGAACGCGAAGCGCCCCTTGTCGCACACCCACTCCTCGTTGACCTCCGGGTCGTCCGCCGCGAGGCGCCGCATGACCTTGCCGCGCCGGTGGTCCGTACGCGTGGCGCAGCCGCCCGCGCAGTGCTCGCACACCGAAGGCGACGACACCAGGTCGAAGGGGCGGGAGCGGAACCGGTACGCGGCCGAGGTCAGCGCGCCGACCGGGCAGATCTGGATGGTGTTCCCGGAGAAGTACGACTCGAACGGGTCGCCCTCGCCGGTGCCGACCTGCTGGAGCGCGCCCCGCTCAAGGAGTTCGATCATCGGGTCGCCCGCGACCTGGTTGGAGAACCGGGTGCAGCGCGCGCAGAGCACGCACCGCTCGCGGTCGAGCAGCACCTGCGTGGAGATCGGTACCGGCTTCTCGAAGGTCCGCTTCTGGCCCTCGAAGCGGGACTCGGCCTGCCCGTGGGACATGGCCTGGTTCTGCAGCGGGCACTCGCCGCCCTTGTCGCAGACCGGGCAGTCCAGCGGGTGGTTGATGAGCAGCAGCTCCATCACACCGTGCTGGGCCTTCTCGGCGACCGGGGAGGTCAGCTGGGACTTCACCACCATGCCGTCGGTGCAGGTGATGGTGCAGGAGGCCATCGGCTTGCGCTGGCCCTCGACCTCGACGATGCACTGCCGGCAGGCGCCGGCCGGGTCGAGGAGCGGGTGGTCGCAGAACCGCGGGATCTCGATGCCGAGTTGCTCGGCGGCGCGGATGACCAGGGTCCCCTTGGGGACGGAGATCTCGGCGCCGTCGATGGTCAGCGTGACCAGGTCCTCGGGCGGTACCGCCGGGGAGCCGCCGCCGGCGGGGCCGGCCGTGGTGACCGTCATGCCGTCACCTCCTTGTGGTTGTCCGCCCAGGCGGTCGACTTGGCCGGGTCGAAGGGGCAGCCCCGGCCGGTGATGTGCTGCTCGTACTCCTCGCGGAAGTACTTCAGCGAGGAGAAGATCGGCGAGGCGGCGCCGTCACCGAGCGCGCAGAACGACTTGCCGTTGATGTTGTCGGCGATGTCGTTCAGCTTGTCGAGGTCGGACATCACGCCCTTGCCGGCCTCGATGTCGCGGAGCAACTGCACGAGCCAGTACGTGCCTTCACGGCAGGGCGTGCACTTGCCGCAGGACTCGTGGGCGTAGAACTCGGTCCAGCGGGTCACCGCGCGGACCACGCACGTGGTCTCGTCGAAGCACTGGAGCGCCTTCGTGCCGAGCATCGAGCCGGCCGCGCCCACGCCCTCGTAGTCGAGCGGGACGTCGAGGTGCTCGTCGGTGAACATCGGGGTGGAGGAGCCGCCCGGGGTCCAGAACTTGAGCCGGTGGCCCGCCCGCATCCCGCCGCTCATGTCGAGGAGCTGGCGCAGCGTGATCCCGAGCGGGGCCTCGTACTGGCCCGGCGTGGTGACGTGCCCGCTGAGCGAGTAGAGCGTGAAGCCGGGGGACTTCTCGCTGCCCATCGACTTGAACCAGTCCTTGCCCCGGTTCATGATCGCGGGAACGGACGCGATGGACTCGACGTTGTTCACCACAGTGGGGCACGCGTACAGACCGGCGACCGCGGGGAAGGGGGGACGCAGCCGGGGCTGGCCGCGCCGTCCTTCGAGCGAGTCGAGCAGGGCGGTCTCCTCGCCGCAGATGTACGCGCCGGCGCCCGCGTGCACGGTGAGTTCGAGGTTCAGGCCGCTGCCGAGGATGTCCTGGCCGAGGAAGCCGGCCTCGTACGCCTCGCGCACCGCCTCGTGCAGGCGGCGCAGGACGGGCACGACCTCGCCGCGCAGATAGATGAACGCGTGCTCGGAGCGGATCGCGTAGCAGGCGATGATCATTCCCTCGATGAGGGAGTGCGGGTTGGCGAAGAGGAGCGGGATGTCCTTGCAGGTGCCCGGCTCGGACTCGTCGGCGTTGACGACGAGGTAGTGCGGCTTGCCGTCGCCCTGCGGGATGAACTGCCACTTCATCCCGGTGGGGAAGCCGGCGCCGCCGCGGCCGCGCAGACCGGAGTCCTTGACGTAGGCGATGACCTCGTCGGGGGACATCGCGAGGGCCTTCCGCAGACCCTCGTACCCCTCGTGCCTCCTGTACGTCTCCAGAGTCCAGGAGTCGGGCTGGTCCCAGAACGCCGAAAGGACCGGCGCGAGAAGCTTCTCGGGGCTGCTGTTGTTGATCTCGGCTGCCAAGGTCATCACTCCCCCTCCCCACTGGCCGATTCGCCGCGCGGGTGGACGATCTTGTGGTGCGGGGCTTCGCCCTTGGCAAGCCGCAGCCCGACGAGCGAGGCCGGGCCGGCCCCACCGGTGGCCTCGACGGCCCCCTCGCGCTCGTCGGGGAAGCCGGCCAGGATGCGGGCGGTCTCCTTGTACGTGCACAGGGGCGCGCCGCGCGTCGGTTCGACGGGCCGGCCGGCCCGCAGGTCGTCGACGATCCTCTTCGCGGAGCCGGGCGTCTGGTTGTCGAAGAACTCCCAGTTGACCATCATCACGGGCGCGAAGTCGCAGGCCGCGTTGCACTCGATGTGCTCCAGCGTGACCTTGCCGTCCTCGGTCGTCTCGTTGTTGCCGACGCCCAGGTGCTCCTTGAGCTCCTCGAAGATGGCGTCGCCGCCCATGACCGCGCAGAGCGTGTTGGTGCAGACCCCGACCTGGTAGTCGCCGGAGGGCTTGCGCCGGTACATCGTGTAGAAGGTGGCGACCGCGGTGACCTCGGCGGTGGTCAGGCCGAGGATCTCGGCGCAGAACTTCATGCCGGTGCGCGTCACATGGCCCTCCTCCGACTGCACGAGGTGCAGCAGCGGCAGGAGCGCGGAGCGGGACCCCGGGTAGCGGGCGATGATCTCCTTGGCGTCCGCCTCCAGCCGGGCGCGTACCTCGGCCGGGTAGTCGGGGGCGGGGAGCTGGGGCATCCCGAGACTGGTCTGTCCGTCCGTCATCGGTCGACGCCTCCCATCACGGGGTCGATGGACGCGACGGCGACGATGACGTCGGCGATCTGGCCGCCTTCGCACATGGCCGCCATGGCCTGCAGGTTGGTGAAGGACGGGTCGCGGAAGTGGACCCGGTAGGGGCGGGTGCCGCCGTCGGAGACGACGTGCACGCCCAGTTCGCCCTTGGGCGACTCGACGGCCGCGTAGGCCTGTCCGGCCGGCACCCGGAAGCCCTCGGTGACCAGCTTGAAGTGGTGGATCAGGGCCTCCATGGAGGTGCCCATGATCTTCTTGATGTGGTCGAGGGAGTTGCCGAGCCCGTCCGGACCGACCGCGAGCTGCGCGGGCCAGGCGATCTTCTTGTCGCCGACCATGATCGGGTCCTGGCCACCGGGCCGGAGACGGTCCAGGCACTGCTCGACGATCCGCAGCGACTGCCGCATCTCCTCCAGGCGGACGAGGAAGCGTCCGTAGGAGTCGCAGGTGTCGGCGGTCGGGATGTCGAACTCGTAGTCCTCGTAGCCGCAGTACGGGTCGGTCTTGCGCAGGTCGTGCGGGAGGCCCGCGGCGCGCAGGATCGGTCCGGTGGCGCCGAGCGCCATGCAGCCGGTGAGGTCGAGGTAGCCGACGTCCTGCATGCGGGCCTTGAAGATGGGGTTGCCGGTGGCGAGCTTGTCGTACTCCGGCAGGTTCTTCTTCATGGTCTTCACGAACTCGCGGACGGCGTCGACGGCGCCGGGCGGGAGGTCCTGGGCGAGGCCGCCGGGGCGGATGAACGCGTGGTTCATGCGCAGTCCGGTGATCAGCTCGTACAGGTCCAGGATCAGCTCGCGGTCCCGGAAGCCGTAGATCATGATCGTGGTGGCGCCCAGCTCCATGCCGCCGGTGGCGATGCACACCAGGTGCGAGGAGAGCCGGTTGAGCTCCATGAGGAGCACGCGGATGACGCTGGCGCGGTCCGGGATCTGGTCGGTGATGCCGAGCAGCTTCTCGACGCCCAGGCAGTACGCCGTCTCGTTGTAGAACGAGGTGAGGTAGTCCATGCGCGTGACGAAGGTGGTGCCCTGCGTCCAGTTCCGGAACTCGAGGTTCTTCTCGATGCCGGTGTGGAGGTAGCCGATGCCGCAGCGGGCCTCGGTGACGGTCTCGCCGTCGATCTCCAGGATCAGCCGGAGCACACCGTGCGTGGACGGGTGCTGGGGGCCCATGTTGACGATGATGCGCTCGTCGTCGGCCTTGGCGGCGGACTCGACGACCTCTTCCCAGTCGCCACCGGTGACGGTGTAGACGGTGCCTTCGGTCGTCTCGCGGGCGGAGGCATGTTCAGTACTCATCAGCTGTACGACCTCCGCTGGTCAGGAGCCGGGATCTGGGCGCCCTTGTACTCGACGGCGATGCCGCCGAGGGGGTAGTCCTTGCGCTGCGGGAAGCCCTGCCAGTCGTCCGGCATCATGATCCGGGTGAGGGCGGGGTGGCCGTCGAAGACGATGCCGAAGAAGTCGTACGTCTCGCGCTCGTGCCAGTCGTTGGTCGGGTAGACCGCGACGAGCGACGGGATGTGCGGGTCGGCGTCCGGGGCGGACACCTCAAGGCGGATCAGCCGGCCGTGGGTGAGCGAGCGCAGGTGGTAGACGGCGTGCAGCTCGCGGCCCTTGTCACCGAGGTAGTGGACGCCGGACACGCCCGTACAGAGCTCGAAGCGCAGGGCCGGGTCGTCGCGCAGGGTGCGGGCGACGCGGACGAGGTGCTCGCGGGCGATGTGGAAGGTCAGCTCGTCGCGGTCGACGACCGTCTTCTCGATCGCGTTCTCCGGCAGGAGCCCCTGCTCGTCGAGCGCGCCCTCCAGTTCGTCGGCTACCTCGTCGAACCAGCCGCCGTAGGGGCGGGTGGCCGCGCCGGGCAGCCGTACGGAGCGGACGAGGCCGCCGTAGCCGGAGGTGTCGCCGCCGTTGTTGGCGCCGAACATCCCGCGCTGGACGCGGACCTCCTCACCGTGCTCCCCGCGCTGGCCCGGAAGGTTCTGCCCGGAGAGCTCCTTCTCGGGGTTGGGAGTCTCGTCACTCAACGGAGGAGCCCCTTCATCTCGATGGTCGGCAGCGCCTTGAGCGCCGCTTCCTCCGCCTCGCGGGCCGCCTCCTCGGCGTTCACGCCGAGCTTGGAGGTCTGGATCTTCTGGTGGAGCTTGAGAATCGCGTCCATCAGCATCTCCGGGCGCGGCGGGCAACCCGGCAAATAGATGTCAACCGGCACAATGTGGTCAACGCCCTGCACAATCGCGTAATTGTTGAACATTCCGCCCGAGGACGCGCAAACCCCCATGGAGATGACCCACTTGGGGTTGGGCATCTGGTCGTAGACCTGCCGCAGGACCGGCGCCATCTTCTGGCTGACCCGGCCCGCCACGATCATCAGGTCGGCCTGGCGCGGCGAGCCGCGGAAGACCTCCATGCCGAAGCGCGCCAGGTCGTAGCGGCCGGCGCCGGTCGTCATCATCTCGATGGCGCAGCACGCGAGGCCGAAGGTGGCGGGGAAGACGGATGACTTGCGCACCCAGCCCGCGGCCTGTTCGACCGTCGTCAGCAGAAAGCCGCTAGGCAGCTTCTCTTCGAGTCCCATAGGTGCCCCTCAGCCCCTCAGTCCCATTCCAGGCCGCCGCGCCGCCACACGTAGGCGTAGGCGACGAAGACGGTGAGCACGAAGAGCAGCATCTCCACGAGCCCGAAAAGCCCCAGGGCGTCGAAGGTGACGGCCCAGGGGTAGAGGAAGACGATCTCGATGTCGAAGACGATGAAGAGCATCGCCGTCAGGTAGTACTTGATGGGGAAACGGCCGCCTCCGGCCGGAGTGGGCGTCGGTTCGATACCGCACTCGTACGCCTCAAGTTTTGCCCTGTTGTACCGCTTTGGGCCGATTAGCGTGGCCATGACCACGGAGAAGATCGCAAACCCCGCACCCAGGGCACCGAGCACGAGGATGGGCGCGTACGCATTCACGCTCCTCGCTCCTTCCAGTCGTCCTTGACCGTTGGACCGCACGGCCGGACCGCGAAGATCGCCCCCATGTGAGGCAGTTCACAAGCCCGGCTGCCCCGCATCTTATGCCCGCCCCTCTGTGATCTGCGACACGGGGTACAGCAAGGACTTTGTGATCTCCACCACCTGACGAAGGATCATGAAGTCGGATGAGCGGTGATCTTGGCACGCGAAGCGCCCAGGTGATCACCAGATGTGACATCCGGACCGGAAACCCCTGGTCGGAGAGGTGGCGCACTATCAAGCGGTGGCATCTACAGGCAAATTGGCGATGGACTCCGGCCGGGTGATAAAGGAGCGGGCCGTCGCCCGGTCGAGGGGTCGGCGGGAGCGAAGTGGACGTGTGCGCCGATTCACGAGCCGACCGCCCGCCTCGTGGACTCAGAATGTGACCTGCACCACACCGGAAAGGGCCGGAGAAATCGGGGCTTGGCCAACGGTGTGAAGAGGTGGTAAGCGGCGGTCAATTCGGACGTTTCACGGAAAACCCGTGATCAAGGGCCGGATGGCGTCTGCCCGGATTGTCCGTTACGGCGTCAATAAGGCCGCCAGATAAGCGGATTAGGTGGTTCTGAGCCAAACTGTGGCGCACCCCACGTTTCTTGAAGGGAACCGTGAAGCCCTGATAGCGGTTGTACTCATGTCCCACACCGCTCACATACCCAGCCACCGGAAGCCCCGCCGCAGCGCCTCGAAGCTCGCGCTCCGTGCCGGAGTTGCCGGTGGCGTCCTCAGCACCATCGCGGTGGCCGGTGCTGCCGGGCCGGCGAATGCCGAGCCGGTGACCGAGACCATCGAGATGCCGACGCTGGGCTCGCTCGACACCGACCTGGCGAGCGCCGTCTCCGCCTCGGCCGAGGCGTCCCAGCAGGAGGCCCTGGACCTCAGCCTGCAGACGCAGGAGAAGGCCGCCCTGGAGAAGGCCGCCAAGGACGCCAAGAAGGCCAAGGCCGACGCCGACCGCAAGGCCGCCGCCGAGAAGGCGGAGAAGGCCGAGAAGGCCCGCGAGGCGGAGCGCGAGCGCGCCTCCCGCACGCAGACGCGCACCCAGCTCTCGTCGTCCTCCGGCTCCTCGTCCTCCTCGGACGGCGGCTCCTCGTCCAGCAGCGAGACCCAGGCCCCCACCGGCTCCGCCGCCGCGATCGTGGCCTTCGCCCGCGCCCAGGTCGGCGACGCCTACATCCGTGGCGGCACGGGCCCCAACTCCTGGGACTGCTCCGGCCTCGTCCAGGCCGCGTACAGCCAGGCCGGCATCGACCTGCCCCGGATCTCCGGCGACCAGTCGTCCAGGGGCACGTCCGTCTCCCTGAGCAACCTCCAGCCGGGCGACATCCTGTACTGGGGCAGCCGCAGCGGCTCGTACCACGTGGCCATCTACGTGGGCGGCGGCAAGTACGTCGGCGCGCAGAACCCGTCGACCGGCGTCGTCGAGCGCTCCCTGGACTGGGACACCCCGTCGGGCGCGGTCCGCATCCTCTGATCACCCACACCTCGAAAAGCCGTCACTCCTCGGGGGAGTGACGGCTTTTCCCGTATGCGTGATGTTTCGCCCTACTTGCCCCGGCAGCCCGAGCAGCCCGGCGAGGCGCTGCGCGCCGCCGCCGGGTCGCGGACGGTCTCCTCAGGCCTTCGGGGCCACCTTCGAGAGGCCGTTGATGATGCGGTCCATCGCGTCGCCGCCCGTCGGGTCGGTCAGGTTCGCGAGCATCTTCAGCGTGAACTTCATCAGGACCGGGTGGGTCAGGCCGCGCTGGGTCGCGATCTTCATGACCCTCGGGTTGCCGATGACCTTCACGAAGGCGCGGCCGAGCGTGTAGTACCCGCCGTAGGTGTCCTTCAGGATCTTCGGGTAGTTGTGCAGGGCCAGTTCGCGCTGGGCCGGGGTCGCGCGGGCGTGTGCCTGGACGATGACGTCGGCCGCGATCTGGCCGGACTCCATGGCGTACGCGATGCCCTCGCCGTTGAACGGGTTGACCAGGCCGCCCGCGTCACCGACGAGCAGCAGGCCCTTGGTGTAGTGCGGCTGGCGGTTGAAGGCCATCGGCAGCGCGGCGCCCCGGATCGGGATCGTCATGTTCTCCGGGGTGAAGCCCCAGTCCTCCGGCATCGAGGCGCACCAGGCCTTGAGGACCTCGCGCCAGTCCAGCTCCCGGAAGGCGGCGGACGAGTTGAGGATGCCCAGGCCGACGTTGGACGTGCCGTCGCCCATGCCGAAGATCCAGCCGTAGCCGGGAAGGAGCCGGTCCTGCGGGCCGCGCCGGTCCCACAGCTCCAGCCAGGACTCCAGGTAGTCGTCGTCGTGGCGGGGGCTGGTGAAGTACGTCCGTACCGCCACGCCCATCGGCCGGTCCTCGCGCCGGTGCAGGCCCATCGCGAGCGAGAGCCGGGTCGAGTTGCCGTCGGCGGCGACGACGAGCGGCGCGTGGAAGGTGACCTCGCGCTTCTCCTCGCCGAGCTTGGCGGTGACGCCGGTGATGCGGCCGGTGCGGTCGTCGATGACCGGCGCTCCGACGTTGCAGCGCTCGTACAGCCGCGCGCCGGCCTTCTGCGCCTGGCGCGCGAGCTGCTCGTCGAAGTCGTCGCGCTTGCGGACGAGTCCGTAGTCCGGGTACGAGGCGAGGTCGGGCCAGTCGAGCTGGAGCCGGACGCCGCCGCCGATGATGCGCAGGCCCTTGTTCCGCAGCCAGCCGGCCTCCTCGGAGATGTCGATCCCCATGGAGACGAGCTGCTTGGTGGCGCGGGGCGTGAGCCCGTCGCCGCAGACCTTCTCGCGGGGGAACGCGGTCTTCTCCAGGAGCAGGACGTCGAGTCCGGCCTTGGCGAGGTAGTACGCGGTCGTCGAACCGGCCGGGCCCGCCCCGACGACGATCACATCAGCGCTGTGCTCGGAGAGGGGCTGCTCGGTCACGGCGGGGTCTCCCGAAGGTCTGAGGGCGAGGGCAGTCGGTTGCGGTTGCAGTCTATGGCGGGCGGTTTCGGGCATCCGGGGGACGCCCGGGCCCTTACGGCTTGAAGCCTCGGTGCAGGGCGACGATGCCGCCCGAGAGGTTCCGCCAGGCGACCTTCGACCAGCCCGCCTTCTGGAGCAGGCCGGCGAGGGTCGGCTGGTCGGGCCAGGACCGGATGGACTCGGCGAGGTAGACGTACGCGTCCGGGTTGGACGAGACCGCGCGGGCCACCGGCGGGAGGGCGCGCATCAGGTACTCCTCGTACACCGTGCGGAACGGCGCCCAGGTGGCGTGCGAGAACTCGCAGATCACGACCCGGCCGCCGGGCTTCGTCACGCGGTACAGCTCGCGCAGCGCGGCCTCGGTGTCCTGGATGTTGCGCAGCCCGAAGGAGATGGTGACGGCGTCGAACACGTCGTCGCGGAACGGGAGGTTCATGCCGTCGCCGGCGGTGAACGGCATCCACGGGTGCCGCTTCTTGCCGACCTGGAGCATGCCGAGCGAGAAGTCGCAGGGCACGACGTACGCGCCCGCGCGGGCGAAGGGCTGCGAGGAGGTCGCGGTGCCGGCCGCCAGGTCCAGGACGCGCTGCGCGGGGCGGGCGTCGACCGCCTTGGCGACCTCCTTGCGCCAGCGCCGGTCCTGGCCGAGCGAGAGCACGTCGTTGGTGAGGTCGTAGTTGGCCGCGACGTCGTCGAACATCGAGGCGACTTCGTGCGGCTGCTTGTCCAGGGATGCGCGGGTCACTGGCGTTCGGCCTCGCAGACTCGGGTACGGCTCGGGTACGGATGGAGTACGGACGGACCTGCCCATTCTCGCAGGCGCCCCGCCCGATCCACGGGCGGGCCCGGCCGTGTGGAAGGGGGTGCTCCGCGCGTACGGGCCACGGCCCTGCGGAACGACCGCCCCCGACGGGAGTTACCGGCGGCGGTGGACCAGGCGGCCTTCGACGACCGTGGCCACGCACGTCGAGGCGCCCAGGCGGACGAGGGTGGCCGGGTCGGGGACGTCGAAGACCGCGAAGCGGGCGGGGGCGCCCGGAGCCAGACGCGGGAGGAGGACGAGCGGGACCGGGGAGAAGGACGGCGGGCCCGGGAGGACCTCAGGGCGCCGGCCGACCGCGAGGCCGGCTCGGCGCACCGCGTCCACGGCGGCCCGGCCGCGCAGTTCACCGGCGACGGCGACCGTGCCGTGCGCCAGCATCCGCTGCACGCCGCGCCGCGCCGAAGCGCCCCGGCGCGCGGGGTCGGCGCGGAAGATCCGCTGCGCCCGCTCCCCCGTGATCGGCTCGGTGCCGAACCCTTCGGCCTCCCGCGGATCCGGGTGGTACATGCCTTCGAGCAGCTCGGGCGCGTACGGGTTGAGCAGCCCGGGCGTGAGGATGCCCGGCCAGCGCCGTACCCGTGCTTCCGGCCGTACGGCGACGAGGTCCTCGTACGGGCCGACGGCGGCGAGGCGCGCGCCGTCGACCAGGACGGCGATCTCGGGCGACGCCTCGGCGACGTGGATCGTCAGCACGCGGACATCAGTTGGCGTCCAGGAGCTTCAGCTCCGGGTGGGCCGTACCGCCCGCGATCGCGGTGGAGGAGATGTGCGAGGCGACCCGCTCGTCGACCGGGTCGTTCGCCGGGTCGGTGTGGACGACGAGGTGCTCGTACGTCGTGGAGCGCTGCGCCGGCACGCGGTCCGCCGTACGGATCATGTCGATCATCTCGCCCAGGTTGGAGCGGTGCTTGGCGCCCGCCGAGGAGACGACGTTCTCCTCCAGCATGATCGAGCCGAGGTCGTCCGCGCCGTAGTGCAGCGTCAGCTGGCCGATCTCCTTGCCCGTGGTCAGCCACGAGCCCTGGATGTGGGCGATGTTGTCCATGAAGAGCCGGGCGATGGCGATCATCCGCAGGTACTCGAAGAGCGTGGCCTGCGTGCGGCCCTTGAGGTGGTTGTTCTCGGGCTGGTACGTGTACGGGATGAAGGCCCGGAAGCCGCCCGTCCGGTCCTGCACGTCACGGATCATCCGGAGGTGCTCGATCCGCTCGGCGTTCGTCTCGCCCGTGCCCATCAGCATCGTGGACGTCGACTCGACACCGAGCTTGTGCGCGATCTCCATGATCTCCAGCCACCGCTCGCCGCTCTCCTTGAGCGGGGCGATCGCCTTGCGCGGCCGCTCCGGGAGCAGTTCGGCGCCGGCGCCCGCGAAGGAGTCGAGACCGGCCGCGTGGATGCGGGTGATCGCCTCCTCGACGGAGACGCCGGAGATCCGGGCCATGTGCTCGACCTCGGAGGCGCCGAGGGAGTGGATGACCAGCTGCGGGAAGTCCTTCTTGATGGCCGCGAAGTGCTTCTCGTAGTACTCGACGCCGAAGTCGGGGTGGTGCCCGCCCTGGAACATGATCTGCGTGCCGCCGAGCTCCACGGTCTCCGCGCAGCGGCGCAGGATGTCGTCGAGGTCGCGGGTCCAGCCCTTGGCGGTGTCCTTGGGCGGCGCGTAGAAGGCGCAGAACTTGCACGCCGTCACGCAGACGTTCGTGTAGTTGATGTTCCGCTCGATGATGTACGTCGCGATGTGCTCGGTCCCCGCGTACCGGCGGCGGCGCACCGCGTCGGCCGCCGCGCCGAGCGCGTGGAGCGGCGCGGAGCGGTAGAGGTCGAGCGCCTCCTCGGGGGCGATCCGGCCGCCCTCGGCGGCGCGGTCGAGCACGGACTGGAGGTCGGCCTTCTCGGTCACCGGGTGCGTCCCTTTCGGAGGGGTTCTTGGGGCTTCTTGGCGGGCCGAACCAGCCTACGCCAGCACTTCTCAGGACTTCCGCAGGGTGCCGGTAGGTCGGCCCGCGGCCTCCTCGTCGGAGCGGTAGGCCAGGGTCCCGTCGGCGCCGAGGGTGAGCGTGAAGGAGGAGGCGCCGGTGGTGCAGAGGCCCGCGGTGCCGGGGCGGTCGGGGTCGGTGCGGTCGGCGATCTCGAGTTCGGCGGCGGTGGCGGAGCTGAGCCGGCCGATGCCGTGGCAGCTGACGGTGGTGCCCAGGAGGCTGATGGTGTGGGTGGTACGGACGATGTCCTCGCCGGTACGCCCCTTGGCCACGACGACGGTGAAGTCGCCGTGCGGGGAGCCGTTGGCCTCCGTGGTGGGCCCGGTCCAGGTGCCGAGGAAGGCGGCGGGGACGGAGGCGAGGGGGGCCGTGTTCGTGGGGTTGGGGGTGGTGCTCGTGGGGTTGGGGGTGCGGCTCTCCGTGGGGCTCGTCGGGGTCGTGGGGGCTTTTGTGGTCGGTTCGTTGGCCGCCGGTGGCTTCGACGAGGTGCCGGTCCCGCCGGTCCTGCCCGCGTCGTCGCCCCTGGTGCCGCCGGGCAGCAGGTCGTACAGGAACCCGGCCCCGAGCGTCACTGCGGCGAGGGCTCCCGCGACGGCGAGCGCGAGCGTGCAGCTCACCCGCCGCCCCGCCACGGCGAAGGTCGCCCGCCGCTCGCCGGAGGCGGTGGGTACGGCGTCGGCCGGGTGGGGTGTGGCGGGCGTGGGGGGTGTGGCCGGCGGGGGGCCGTAGACACCGTGGTGCGGCGGCAGGGTCGTCGGAGGGCCGAAGACGCCCGACGGCGGGCCGGTCAGGCCCCCGTCCACGGAGGGGGCGGTGAACGGCACGGGGCCCGAAGGGCGGTCGGGGGCGGGACCGGGCGCTTCGTCGAGGGCCGCGTCGATGTCCAGGAGGCGTACGGCGGTTCGGCTGATCTCCTCCACGAGGCGGGGCGGCAGCCAGCCGGACGCCACCAGGGCCGCCGCCCCGGCCGGGGCGAGCGCGGCGGCGAGGGCGGTCGGAGTCGGGCGGTCCGTCGGGGACTTCGCGAGACACGCCGTCACAAGGTCGCGCAGCTCCCCCGAGAGGGCGCCCAGTTCGGGCTCCTCGTGGACCACCTTGTAGAGCAGGGACGCCGAGGTGTCGCCGGGGAAGGGCGGGGCCCCGGTCGCCGCGAACGCGAGGACCGCGCCGAGCGAGAAGACGTCGGACGCGCCCGTCGCGCCGTGCCCGAGGATCTGCTCGGGCGCCATGTAGCCGGGCGAGCCGATGGAGACCCCGCTCGCGGTGAGCGAGGCCGTGCCGTCGGTGGCCCGCGCGATGCCGAAGTCGATGAGGCGGGGGCCCTCCAGGGTGGCAAGCACGTTGGACGGCTTCACGTCGCGGTGGACGAGCCCGAGCCCGTGCACGCCCGCGAGCGCCTCGGCGAGACCGGCGCCCAGGGCCCGTACCGCGTGCTCGGGCAGCGGCCCGGTCGCCGCCACGGCGTGGGTGAGCGTCGGCCCGGCGACGTACCCGGTCGCGACCCACGGGACGGGCGCGTCGGGGTCCGCGTCCAGGACGGGCGCCGTCCACCGGCCGCCGACCCGGCGCGCGGCCGCCACCTCGCGCCGGAACCGCTCCCGGAACTGCTCGTCCAGGGCGAAGTGCGGGTGCACGATCTTGACGGCGACGGTCCTGCCGCCCTCCGTACGGGCCAGATAGACGCGCCCCATCCCGCCGGAACCGAGCCGGCCGAGGATCCGGTACGCGCCGATGGTCCTGGGCTCCCCCGCGTCGAGCGGCTGCATGTCTCCCCCTAGATGGCCGTACCCCTGGTGGCCGCGCCCCGACCCGTACCCCGAACCATGGGCCGACCCGTGGGCCGGATCACCACGATTCGGAACGGTACCCAGCCAACCGATCGCCCACCACGTCCCTCCTCCCTTCCGTAGCCCCTGCCGTAATCGACCGTCGTGTCCGAAACATCCGGAGTCGCCCCATGAACCGCCTCCCCAGGTTCCTCGCCACCGCCCTCGCACTCGGCACCGCGGCCGCACTGGTGACCGGCTGCTCGGACGAGGGCGCGCCGCTCACGTTCGACACCCCCACGGGTGACACGAGCACGAGCCGGCAGGCGAAGGATCCCGGCGGGGGCACGGGCAAGGACGGCGCGGGCAAGAGCACCGGCGGCGGTCCCGAAACGATTCTCCCCACCGGCCCCAAGGCGAGTTTCACGACGGCCAACACCCTCGACGACGGCACCAAGATCGGCGTCACCACGCTCGCCGGCGCGAAGTCCGGTTTCACGGGCAAGGTGTGGGTGTGGGCGCCGAAGCAGTATTTCGACCCGAAGTACGCGAAGAGCGGCTTCCCGGTCCTCGTGGCTCTTCCGGGCGGAAACGGGTACCCGATGAATTACTGGATGGGCACGGACCTCAAACTCCAGTCGAGCATCAGCTCGTGGTCGCAGGAGGGAAAGAGCCTTCCGTTCATTGTGGTGATGCCTGTGCTCAACCCGGATGACAAGTACTACTACGACGGAAGCGATATTCCGGGGCAGCCGAAAATGGGCACCTGGCTCACCGAGGACGTCCCCGATTTTGTCCGGGCGAATTTCCGTACCTTCGCGTCCCGTGACGGCTGGGCATTCATGGGCTCGTCCTCGGGCGGCTTCGCCGGACTCAAGGCGGTGCTCCAGCGCCCGGACAAGTTCAAGGCCGTGATCGCCTCGGGTCCCGACACCGTGCCCGACTCGCCGCTGTGGGCGGGACACGAGGCGGCGCGACAGGCGAACAACCCGGAGAAGCTGGCCAAGGCGCTCGGCACGAAGCCGGACACCGAGAAGAACCGGGTCTACCTGGCCTTCCAGATAGGGACCGAGGAGTCCGGCCTGGGCAGCCTGAAGAAGTTCGTCAAGGACTACACGAAGGGCCCGGTGAAGACCCGCCTCCAGGTCATCCAGGACGGCACGCACAACGCGAAGACGTACGTCCGGGGCATGGGGGACGGCTCGATCGCCTGGATCAGCGAGCAGATGCAGGGCCCGGTCCCGTCCCCCTGACGCGTCACCGCCGGTGGGCGCCGAGCAGCTCCACCCGTACGTCCGCCGGGAAGCCGGTCGTCGGACCGGTCCTGCGGGCGAACTCGCGTACCCCCGCCTGCTGCTCCGGGCCGAACCGGAAGTCCAGGGTCCGGAAGTACCGCTCAAGCAGCTCGGCGTCGAAGGACTCCCAGCGCGCCGCCTGCTCCGCGACCTTGGTGACCTCGACGAGCGACAGGTCCCGCGAGGCCAGGAACGCCTCGTGGACCTCGCGTACGGTCTCCGGCTCGCGGGCCAGGAAGTCCTTGCGCGCCGCCCACACCGCGAAGACGAACGGCAGCCCCGTCCACTCCTTCCACATGAGCCCCAGGTCGTGGACCTGAAGCCCGAGGCGCGGGGCGTCGTGCAGCGAGGCCCGCAGGGCCGCGTCGCCGATGAGCACGGCCGCGTCGGCCTCCTGCATCATCAGCCCGAGGTCGGGCGGGCACGTGTAGTAGTCGGGCCGGACGCCGTACTGCTCGCTGAGCAGCAGCTGGGCGAGCCGTACGGACGTACGGGAGGTGGAGCCGAGGGCCACCCGCGCCCCGTCGAGCCGGTCCAGCGGCCGCTGGGAGACGATCACGCAGGACATCACGGGGCCGTCGCAGCCCACGGCGATGTCGGGCAGGGCGACGAGATCGTCGGCGTGGCGGAGATACTCGACGAGGGTGATGGGCCCGATGTCGAGGCCGCCGCCCACGAGCCGCTCGCTGAGCTTCTCGGGGGTGTCCTTGGTCAGCTCCAGATCGAGGAGCGTTCCCGTGCGGGCCAGGCCCCAGTAGAGGGGCAGACAGTTCAGGAACTGGATGTGTCCGACGCGGGGCCGGCTGCGCTGGTGGTCGTCGGTTGCATTGTCCACATCGCGAGGCTAGACCCGTCCCGGACGGTGGACATCGCCGGGGCGCGCGTGGCGCCGAACGTCAGCACGTCAGAAGGTCGTCAAACGTGCGGGTGACGTGATCTTTCCCTCTAGTGCGTCTCCCACGCTGCGTGCTACGCTCATCGCAAGTTGCAGTTTGGTTTCCCTTGCAGTACAGAGCCTGCGGAGCATGTAACCCGCAGGCTTTTGTAGTTTTCAGACTTGTTTGCAGGTTCTGGAGCAGGGCAACCCTTTGGCCCAAGGAGGGCTTATGGCTACCGGAACCGTCAAGTGGTTCAACGCTGAAAAGGGCTTCGGCTTCATCGCCCAGGACGGCGGCGGCCCGGATGTCTTCGTCCACTACTCCGCGATCAACGCGGCTGGGTTCCGCTCCCTCGAGGAGAACCAGCTCGTGAACTTCGACGTCACGCAGGGTCCGAAGGGCCCGCAGGCGGAGAACGTCACCCCGGCCTAAGTTGCCCGGGTCGGCGATCGCGCACGGCTAGAGAAGTACCCAAGGAGCCCCGCTCCGTGCCTTCGGGCACGAGCGGGGCTCCTGCCTTTTGGTCCGGACGGCTTCTAATCTGGTCGTATGACCGAACGGAAACCGCCCGGAGTCAGCTTCGAGTCGTTCGTGGACAAGCAGATCCGCGAGGCCGCGGAACGCGGCGAGTTCCGGAAGCTGGCCGGCTTCGGCAGACCGCTGGCCGACGACACCGCGCCGTACGACGAGCTGTGGTGGATCAAGCTGAAGATGCACCGCGAGGGCGCGTCGGTCCTCCCGCCGGCGCTGGCGCTCCGCAAGGATGCCGAGGACGCGCGGGAGGCGGTCGACGGGGCCGTCTCGGAGGCGCAGGTGCGGCGGATCCTCGGCGAGATCAACACCAGGATCGCGGAGGCCCTCCACCGCCCGCCCCCGGGCCCGCCGCTGAACCTGAAGCCGTTCGACGTGGAGACGGTGTTGGCGGAGTGGCGGGAGTCGCGTCCAGGTGTGGACGGCGAGCGAGGAGTTGGGTGACATGAGGAGTGCCGACCTGCTCGTGGACGCGTTGGGTCGCGTCCAGGAGGCCGTGCACGGGGCGGTCGAGGGGCTGTCGGAGGAGGAGCTGGCGGCCAGGATCGACGCGGACGCGAACTCGATCGCCTGGCTGGTCTGGCACCTCACCCGGATCCAGGACGACCACATCGCGGGCGTGTTCGACACCGAGCAGGTCTGGACGGCGGGGGGCTGGAAGGCCCGCTTCGGGCTCCCCTTCTCCGCGCGCGCCACCGGTTACGGCCACTCCAGCAGCCAGGTCGCCGCCGTCCGCGCCCCGGCGGAGCTGCTGCTCGGCTACTACGACGCCGTGCACACCCGGAGCCTGGACCACCTCGCCACCCTGACCAACACGGACCTCGACCGCGTCGTGGACGAGGCCTGGGACCCCCCGGTCACGCTGGGCGTCCGCCTGGTGAGCGTGATCGCGGAGGACAACCAGCACGCGGGTCAGGCGGCGTACGTACGGGGTGTGGTGGAGCGGCGCGCGGGGGCGTGACGGTGGGGGCGGCCAGGCGGCGTACGGCGGGCTTCACGGGAGCGGGGTCGGTCGGGGAATCCCCTGTGACGGGCGGCTGAACCGCTTGTTATTCTCCGGCGATCACTCAACACGGGGCGATGATCCGGATGGGGGGAAACCTCCGGCCGCCTCCGTGTGACTCCGACCGTCCACGAGCCCGCCCCGGCGCGTGCGCGGTCGCCCCAGGGGAGGCCCGCCGTGCAGCACGCCCATGTCCCGCGACACCGCAAACTCGCACTGTCGGTGGGCGTCGCCCTCGCCGTGACCCTGGGCGGCGGCACCCTCGCCGTGCCCGCCCCGGCGCTCGCGCTCACCACCGCCGACGCGGCGGAGCGGAACGAGAACGCGGTCGTCCCCTACCCCGGCGATGCCCGGGTTGTCAGCGTGGGTAGCACCGGCTTCCTGACCTGGGGAGTCTCGGGCGGCGGCATGGAGGAGCGGTGGACGCGCTTCTCGGACGGGTCGTCGACGGTGCTGTCGGGTGGCGTCACCTGGACAACGGGGTCCGCCGCCTCCGACGTCGTCGTCGTGAACGAGGGCTCGAACGTCACCCTGCGGAACATGGCCGCCGGGACGGACATCTTGAGCGTCGATCTGCGGAATATGGGACCCGTGGGCGCCCAGTTCGGCGGAGCCGTCGGGTCGTCGCTCCTCGTCCGGATCCACGACACGACGGGCGGCGAGATCGTCCACCTCGTGAGCAAAGACGGCGGGAAGCTGTCCGAACGGCCTGTGAGCGGGCTGCCCGCCGGCGCCATCGAGGTGTTCGCCATGGCGCCGACGTCCGAGCACGTCCTGCTGACGTACAAGATCGGGACCGGAGCAGCGGCGAAGCGGTTCTGGGCTCTGATGGACCGGGCCACCGCCACGATCTCCGAGACGCACGAGATCGTCAGCCCGGGCCAGTGGACCGGCAGGGTCGCGCTGTCGGCGACGCACGTCGCCTGGGTGGAGTACGACGCCTCCCTGCTGGGATCGGTCGTCGTCCGGGAGCGGGCCACGGGGAAGACGCAGCGCCTGCCCCTCCGCGCAAGCACTGTCGAGGTCGGCCTGGTCGGCGGCTGGGTGACCTACGCCGACCGCGACGCGCTGGGCGACTACCACCCGCGACCCGAGGGCGCCCTGCGGGCGCGCAACCTGACGACCGGCGAGACCCGGACGCTGATGGACCACGTGAAGTCGGCCGTGCCCGGGCCGGACGGGGCTCAGTTCGTCCGGGGCGGGACGCTGGCGCGGGGCGAGGGCCTCTACCGGATCTCGATCGGCGCGGACGGTGCCCCGGTCGCCGAACCGGTCGCCTCCACCGGCGAGTCGACCAAGGTCACGCTGCTGGGCGACGACATCCCCGCGAGAGTCGCCCCCGAGCCCGGCAACGGCCGGATCCGGCTGGACTGGCGGCTGTCCCGCGTCAATCTCGACGCAAAGGTGACGTTGCGCCATGTCCAGAGCGGGAAGACGAGGACGGAGGACCTGCGCCCCTACGGGGACCTCCTCGACGATCCGCACACCGTCCGATTCGACTGGTCGGGCGACGTCCCCTGGAATGGCTACCCGGACATGCCCACCGGCGCGCCGAACGGGACGTACACCTGGAAGATCGACGCCAAGCCGCTCGACGGCATCGGTCCGAACCTGGTCGCCTCCGGCACCTTCGAACTCACCCGCACGGCAGCCCCGCACGACTACGACAACGACGGCTCCCCCGACGTCCTCGCCCGGGACACGACAGGACGGCTGGGGTGGGCCGACACGTTCTACCTTCCCGGCATCAACCAGCTCGCCCAGAACCCCGTCGAACTCATCGGCGCCGGCTGGCAGGTCTACGACCGGATCGAGGCGGCGGGCAACCTCGGCGGGCTCTCCGTCGGAGACGTCGTCGCCCGCGACAAGGCCGGCGTCCTCTGGCTCTACCTCGGCAAGGGCGACGGCACCTTCACCGCCCGCACGAAGATCGGCGCGGGCTGGAACACGTACACCCAACTCGCCGCCGGCAGCGACCTCACCGACGACGGCCGCCCCGACCTCCTCGCCACCGACAAGGCCGGCGACCTCTGGCTCTACCCGGCCACCGGGAACGTCAAGGCCCCCTTCTCCTCGCGCAAGAAGATCGGCCACGGCTGGGGCATCTACAACGACCTCACCGCCACCGGGAACATCGCCGGAGCCCCCGCCGGCGACCTCGTGGCCCGCGACAAGGCGGGGGTGCTGTGGCTGTACAGCGGCAGGGGCGACGGCACGTTCACCCCCCGTACGAGAATCGGCGGCGGCTGGGGCGGTTACGGCCACCTCGTGGGCGTCGGCGACGCGAACAGGGACGGACGACCAGACCTCCTCGCCCACGGTGCCGACGGGACGTACCTCTACAAGGGCACCGGCGACTGGCGCGTGCCCTTCCGCCCGCGCGAGGGGGTCGGCGTGTACTCCGACGCAGCCGACCGCCAGTACAACCATTTCGCCTGATCATCAGTCCCACCCGTCGCACATACATACGCCTGGTCGCACTCCGAGGAGAATGCACACCTTGACGCACGCACGCCCCACCCGTCGCCGGCTCGTCGCGGCCGTCACCGCCGTTCTCGCCGTGACCCTCGGCACGACCGCCCTCGCGGTCCCGGCGACGGCCGCTCCCGCCGCCGAAGGCACGACGACGGGCGGGACGGCCGCACAGGACGTCATCGCGTTCCCGCGCGGCGACAAGATCTTCGGGGCCACCTCCTCGGGCTTCCTGACCTCCAACTCCCCGGGTGGGGGCGCCCTCTTCGAGCGGCGCTGGGTACCGCTGGACGGATCCACTCCGAAGAAGCTGTCGTCTAGCAACCCCCTCCAGAGCACCGGCTCGGGGAACCTCGTGGGTACGCGGGTGGGCTCCGACGCGATCCTCCTGGACGTCTCCACCGGCCGGGAAGTCACGCGCACGTTCCTCGGCCCGCGCGAGACGCTCCGCCGGTACGTCGGTGCGGCCGGCCAAGCCCTCTTCACCACCTCGGAGAACGGGACCGGGGGCCACGAGCTCCACCTGCACCGGTCCGTCGGAGAGACACTGGTGACGGGTCTCCCCGCCGGGGCGGAGGACATGGCCGTCAGGGCGGGAACGGCCGACCACGGCCTGCTGACCTACTCCACCGGCGCGGGGACGGAGGCCAAGCGCTTCCTGAGCCTCGTCGACGTCAACACCGGCGTGGTGACCGAGACGTACCCTCTCCCCGCAGCCGCCGCGAACGGGGACATCGCCGTCTCCGCGACGCACGTGGCCTGGGTCGAGACCACCCCCGCGAACCGGGCGACGGTGGTCGTCCTCGACCGTTCCACCGGCCGGGACCAGCGCATCCTGCTCGCCGACGAGTGGGTGAGCGACCTCGAGGTCGGCCTGGTCGGCGACTGGGTGACGTACGGAGAGCGGGGCGCGCTCGCGAACGGCGCCCCCGGCGCCACGAACGCGCTGACCGCCCGGAACCTCACCGACGGGAAGACCACCGTCAAGCTCCTCGACCACCTGACTTCGGCCGCCGCCGCGCCCGACGGCACGCAGGCCGTGCGCGGCGGAACGATCGCCCAGGGCGAAGGCGTGTACCGGATCGCGCCCGGCTCCGACGGCGTCCCGGCCGCCACCCTCGTGGCCGGCACCGGCGAACAGACCAAGCTCACGCTCGTCGACCACAACGTCCCGAGCACGATCGACCTCGACGCCAACGGCGGCCGGGTCCCGCTCGTATGGAACCTGTCCCGGGGCCATGCCGAGGTCAAGGTCACGCTGCGCCACACCCGGACCGGGAAGGCGACCGTCGCGTACCTCTACGACCAGCCGGACACGCCGACGTACGCGTTCGACTGGGAAGGCGATCTCGACTGGGCCCGCAGCGCCTACAACGGCGCCTACACCTGGGAGCTCAGCGCCAAGCCGCTCAATGGCATCGGGCCGGACCTGACCGCCTCCGGCAGCTTCAAGATCGTCCGGAAGCCCGCACCGCACGACTACGACGACAACGGTTCGCCGGACGTCCTCCTGCGGGACGCGTCGGGCCGGCTGATCCGCGTCGACACCTACTACTCCCCGTACATCAACACCACCGGCCAGCTGGTGGAAGCGGAGAAGAAGGTCATCGGCTCGGGCTGGAACATCTACGACCAGATCGAGGCCGCGGGCAACGTCGCCGGCGCCCCCGCCGGGGACATCGTCGCCCGCGACAGGGCCGGAATCCTCTGGCTCTACCTCGGCAAGGGCGACGGCACCTTCGCCACCCGTACGAAGGTCGGCGCCGGCTGGGGCGTCTACAACAAGATCACCGGCGGCAGCGACCTCAACAACGACGGGAAGGCCGACCTCCTCGCCACCGACGCCGCCGGCGGGCTCTACCTCTACAAGGGCACCGGCAGCGCGACGGCCCCCTTCTCCGCCCGGGTGAAGATCGGCCACGGCTGGGGCATCTACAACCAGATCACCGCCGTCGGCAACATCGCCGGCGCCCCCGCCGGCGACCTCGTCGCCCGCGACAAGAACGGCGTCCTGTGGAGCTACCTCGGCAAGGGCGACGGCACCTTCGCCGCCCGCACGAGGATCGGCGGCGGCTGGAACACGTACAGCCACCTCGTCGGCGTCGGCGACGCGAACCGCGACGGCCGCAACGACCTGTACGCGTACACCCCTGGCACCGAGTACAGCATGGGCAGCGGATCCTTCTACCAGGGCACCGGCAGTTGGCGCGCCCCCTTCAAGGGGCGGGAACTGACCGGCGTGGACGGCGCATTGACGCTGAGCCCCACTGTCGCCTGACCGACCTCCGCACACTCTCCCCCTCCCCTCCCCCCTCCGAGGAACCGAACGTGATCAGAACCCGCATACCGCGGCGCCGGCTCGCCGCAGCCGTGACCGCCGTCCTCGCCGTGACCGCCGGAACGGCCGTCGGGATGGTGCCCGCGACCGCCGCGTCGCCGGCGGCGGCCGTGAGCGCCGTGAGCGCCGCGCCCGCCGGTGTCAGCGACACCATCTCCTTCCCCGCCCCGTCGCAGATCATCAGCGCCGGGCCCAGCGGATTCCTCACCTCCGTCCTGCGCACCGGCTGGCCCCAGGGCAACGACTACTTCTGGACCAGCACCGTCGACGGCACCACCACCGAGCTCCCGGAGTGGTCCAGCGGGTGGCGCGGCGGCGCGTCCGACACCGTCGTGGCCAAGGAGGACGGCAAGACCCGCTACCTGCTCCAGGACATGACGCAGCCGGGCAGCGCTCCCGCCGTCATCGAGCAGCCCGACACCCGCCTCGTCTGGCAGGGCGCCGTCGGCCGGACGCTCGTCTTCTCCCACTACGACGGCGCGACCCAGAAGAGTCAGCTCCGCCTCATCGGCGAGGGCAACCAGCCGGGCAGCGACCGTCAGGTCACCGGACTCCCGGCGGACTTCGGCCTCATGGACATCGAGGTCCTCTCCGACTCCAAGCTGCTCGTCCGCTACGACACGGCCGGCGAGGGCCCGAAGGAGCGCTACTACCTCGCCGTCGTGGACGTCGCCACCGCCGCCGTCGTCGAGAAGCGCGAGGTGGGCGCCGGTCCCTCCGCCCAGGACGCCACGCTCTCCGGCGACCGCTGGGTCTGGGTCGACGCGGCGACGAACGCCGACACCAAGCTGAAGTACGCCGCGCGCGACGGGTCGGAGGCCTCGCCCGCCACGGAGCTGGTCGACCTCGGCAACGCCATCCGCACCCATGTCGGCCTCCTGGGCGACTGGGTGACCTACGCCGCGCCCGACGGCAACACCGCCACCGGCGTCTCCCCGCACCACGCGCTCACCGCGGTCAACGTCGTCGACAAGTCCACGGTCAAGCTCCTCGACCACGCCTCGTCCTCCGTCCCCGCGGCGGACGGCGCGCTCCTGGTCCGCGGCGGCTCCGTCGCCCACGGCGAGGGCATCTACCGCGTCGCGCTCGGCGCGGACGGCAAGCCGGCCGCGACCCTCGTGGCCGGCACGGGCGAGCCGACCGCGCTCACGCTGTACACCGCGGCCACGCCGCCGGTGATCGACCTCGACAAGAACAACGGCCAGACCCGGCTCCGTTGGGTGCTCTCCCGGACCAACGCGCAGGGCTCGGTGACGGTTCGCCACGTCCCCACCGGACGCACGATGCGGCACGACTTCTCCCAGGCGGTCCCCTTCGAGGGCAAGGCGTCCGTCGAGTTCCTCTGGGACGGTCTCCTCCCGAACGCCGAGGGCGTGAAGGAGTTCGCCTCCAGCGGCGACTACGCCTGGGAATTCGTCGCGTCCCCCCTCAACGGCATCGGCCCGGACCTCAAGCAGTCGGGCACCTTCAAGGTCACCCGCACCGCCGGCGCCCACGACTACACCGACAACGGCAGCCCGGACCTGCTCTCCCGCGACGCCGCGGGTGTGCTGTGGCGCGAGGACTCCATCAAGACGGCGACCTCGGGGGAGCCCGTCACGACCGGACAGGTCCGGATCGGCCCCGGCTGGCAGATCTACAACCAGCTGGAGGCCGTCGGCAGCGTCGCCGGCTCCACCGCCGGAGACCTCGTCGCCCGCGACAAGGACGGCATCCTCTGGCTGTACGTCGCCAAGGGCGACGGCACCTTCGCCGCCCGTACGAAGATCGGCGCCGGCTGGAACGGGTACACGTCGCTCGCCGGTGGCGGCGACCTGAACGGCGACGGTCGCGCCGATCTCGTCGCCACCGACACGGCCGGTGACCTGTACCTGTACAAGGGCACGGGCGACGCCGCCGCGCCCTTCGCGCCCCGCACGAAGATCGGCTGGGGCTGGGACATCTACAACCAGCTCACCGCCACCGGCGACATCGCCGGTACCGCCGCCGGAGACCTCGTCGCCCGCGACAAGAGCGGCGTCCTGTGGCTGTACGAGGGCAAGGGCGACGGCACCTTCGCCGCCCGTACGAAGATCGGCGCGGGCTGGGGCGCCTTCACCCACCTCGTCGGTGTCGGCGACGCGGACCGGGATGGGCGGGCCGACCTCTACGCGGTCGGCGCGTCGGGCCCCAGGTTCTACGCGGGCACCGGCAACACGGCGGCCCCGTTCAAGCCGGCGGCCAACGGCTATCTGCACACGACCCAGGCACCCACGGTGTTCTGACGGCGGAATGCATCCCGGCCCGGTGCCCGGCGCTCCTCGCGAGCCCGGGCATCGGTCGTTCCGAGCCCCCGGCCGCAGCGGTCAGAACGCGAAGACCTTTCCCGTCTCCACGTTCAGGAGGCACGCATTGGAGAAGGTCTTCTTCCAGGCGACCGGCTCCGTGTCGTACGTGCCCGTGGCCGTGGCCGTGACCGGGTCGTAGATCATCGGGCAGATGGCGTCGGGGGTGACCTCGAGCCGGTCGAAGTCGCCGTCGGCGGTGTCGAGCTCGTCGCAGGCCGCCTCGGCCTCGGGGTGGTCGCCGCCGGCCGGGCTGCAGCCGAGCGAGGCGCTCTCGGTGTCGCCGGTCGCCCCGGAGGTGACCGTGAGGAGGATCCGGGTGGCCGGCTCGGGGTCGTCGGCGTCGGCCGTCCCGGGGAGGGCGAGACCGGTGACGGCGAGACCGGTGAGGGCGGCCGTGGCCAGCGGGAACGCGAGGGTACTTTTCATGACCCGCGCAACGAGGGGTGCCGTCCTGGGTCACCGGGCTCCACCCGCATGGACCGGGAAGTTCACTCCACAGCGCTCACTCGCACCAACTATCCGTACAATTCTGTGACTTGAAGAGCGATGCGGATCGCAGGATAGCTTGGCTATCCTGTTGATCATGCAGGGGGAACCGGACATCAACGCGCGCTTGGACGGCAGCGGAGCCATACCGCTCGAACCGGGGGACCCCCGGCAGATCGGTGCCTTCAAGCTACTCGGCGTACTCGGCTCCGGAGGCATGGGGCGGGTCTATCTCGGCGCCGTGCCCGGGAAGTTCGCGGCGGTCAAGCGGGTGCTGCCCGTCCTTGCCGAGGACGCCGACTTCCTGAGGCACTTCGGGCACGAGCTCGACAACCTGGCCCGGCTGCCCGGCGGGGCCAGTGTGCGGCTGCTCGCGAGCGACCGGACGGCGAAGCCGCCGTGGTTCGCGACGGAGTACATCCCCGGCGTCACCCTCGACGAAGCCCTCAGGCTCAACGGCGGGCCGCTGCCCACCGAGGCCCTGTGGCGGCTGCTGCGGGAGGCGGCGCTCGGGCTGCGGGCGGTGCACGCCGCCGACATGGTGCACCGGGACCTCAAGCCGTCCAACGTGATGCTCACCTCCGACGGCCTCTCGCTCATCGACTTCGGCGTCGCGCGCGCGGCCGACCAGAGCCGGCTGACCAGGACCGGCATGGTCATCGGAACGCCCGCGTACATGGCCCCGGAACAGGCCGTCGCCGACCCGCGGTTGACCGGCCGGGCGGACGTCTTCTCCCTCGGCAGCCTGCTGCTGTACGCGGCGACCGGCCGCCCTCCCTTCGGCGACGGCTCCGGGCCCGGCCTGCTCTACCGCGTCGTCCACGCGGACCCCGACTTCGGGCGGCTCGCGGAGACCGCCCCCGCCCTGGCCCACCTCGTACGCTCCTGCCTCGCCAAGGACCCCGCCGCCCGGCCGACCGCCGCCGAGGTCGTCGAGCTGACGGAGGACTACGCCGACGACACCCCCTGGCCGGCCGCCGTCATGGCGCCGGTCGAGGCACGGGACGCGTTCGCCGCGACCGCGCCCACGGCCGAGGAGCTCGCGGGGGACGAGGCCGAGGGGGAGGCCGGTGCGACCGAAGACATCGGGACCGTGGCGCTCGTTCAGCGGGGAGCCGGCGAGCCCGTCACCGCCGGGGGCGAGGTCGTCGCCCCCACCGGCAGGCAGCAGACCCGGCGCAAGCGGTTCGCCATGCTCGCCGTGCCCGTCGTCGTGGCCACCGGTACCACCCTGACCGTCGCCCTCGGCCCGTACCAGATCGGCCGGCAGGGCGGTCCCGACGCCTCGGCCGCGGGGCCGCCGTCCGCCTCCGCCTCGCAGTCGGCCTCGCCCGGTACCTCCGCGCCGCCGCCCAGCACGACGACCGGAACCCCGTCCTCCTCCGCCTCTCCCTCGTCCTCGTCCTCGTCCGGGGCGCCTTCGCCCTCCGGGCCCGGAACGGACGGGTCCGGTGCGGCGGCGGGCGGTGCGGCTGCCGGCGGTGGCGCGGGTGGTGGCGCCGCGGCCGGTGGCACCGGCACCACACCCGGCAACGGCGGCGGCAACGGTGGTGGAGGCGCCGCTTCCGGGGGTGGCTCCAAGCCGTCCACCCCGAAGACCACGAAGCCGGCGCCCCCGCCCGCCGGTGGCGGCGGCTCGGGGCCCTCGGGGACGTACTCCCTGGAAAACGCCTCCAACGGCAAGTGCCTGGTCGAGTACAACCCGGGGTACGGCATCTACGCCAACACCCACGACTGCGGCGTCCTGCCCAACAACAGCGGCAGCGCCTCGTACGCCTGGACCTACTCGGCGGGCTCGAACGGCACCTTCCGGCTGGTCAACAAGCACACCGGCCGCTGCCTCCAGGTAGGCGGCGGCAATCCCGGCCCCGTCGGCGTGGCCGGCTGCAACGGCTCCAGTACGCAGACGTGGAAGATCCACGCCACCACGCCCTCCGGCCGGACGATCAAGAACCTGAGCAACGGGCAGTGCCTGAACGTCGGAACGCCGTTCCTGGACACGTACGCCTGCGACTCCAGCAGCCGCACTCAGCTTTGGCGCAACATCTCACCCATGTGACCCATGCGGTGCCGGGCCGAAGACGGGGACGGCCGTCTCGCCCTCCGTACGGAAGGTGACCTCCAGGTCCATCCCGATCCGGAGGTCCCCCTCTGCCACCCCCACCACCTCGGTCATCATCCGGGGGCCCTCGGCGAGGTCGACCACCGCTGCCACGTACGGCACGCGTTCGCCGAACGGCGGGAGGTCGTTGCGGTGGACGACCGACCAGGTGTAGAGCGTGGCCCGGCCGCTCGCGGGCTCCCAGGTCACGTCCTCGCTCCAGCAGTGCGGGCAGAACTCGCGCGGGTAGTGGTGCGCCCGGGCGCAGCCGGCGCAGTGCCTGAGCAGCAGGCGGCCTTCGCCCGCGGCCTCCCAGTAGGGGCGGGTGAAGGCGTCGATGTCGGGGTCGGCGGCCGTCACCGGAAGAGTCCGATCGCGTGGTCGAGGGACCAGGTCTGCCAGGACAGGGAGAAGAGCGCGACGAGCGAGATCAGCGCCATCATCGCGTTCTGCCCCTGCTCGGCCCAGTCGTGGATCATCAGGACGAGGTAGAGGAGGTTGAGGAGCAGGCCGCCGACCAGGGCGAACGGGGTGAGGAAGCCGAAGATCAGGCCGAGGGCCAGGGCGAGTTCGGCGTAGACGACGACGTACGCCATCAGCTTGGGGCGCGGGGCGACGACCGACTCGAAGCCGCGCTTCACGAACGGCCACCGGTGTTTGCCGGCGACGTCGGCCGCCCACGCTATGCCGGTGCCGCGCTCGAACCAGCCCTTCTTGTCCTTGTGGCGCCAGCTCTCCAGCCACCACAGGCCGAGGCCGATGCGGAGGACGGCGAGCCATTCGGCGCCGGTGAGCCAGACGGTCTGCATCGGCGATACCTGCCCCTCCAGAGATCCGATCGATCTGATCTGACGGTACGTCAGTTATGGATGTCAGTTCAGCGGATGGAGCTCCGGCCGCGCAAGACCCCCGCACGCCTCCATGGATTCCACCCAGGCGTGACCGTTTCGCAACCGAACCCCCTCTTGACCGAGACCCAACAAGTGAGCAGCTCGTTACGCTGAGCACTCATGGCCAACACCCCCCAATCCAGACCCGATCACCCCGTATACGTCATCGGGGGCGGGCCCGGCGGCCTCGCCGTCGCCGCCTCGTTGCGCGCGAAGGGCGTCCGGGCCGTCGTCCTGGAGAAGTCCGACGCGGTCGGCGCCTCCTGGCGCTCGCACTACGACCGGCTGCGGCTGCACACCACCCGCCGGCTCTCCGCGCTCCCGGGCCTCCCGATGCCCCGCTCCTTCGGGCGCTGGGTCGCCCGCGCGGACGTGGTGCGGTACTTGGAGAAGTACGCCGACGTGCACGAGCTGGAGATCGTGACAGGAGTCGAGGTCAGCCGTGTCGAGCGGGCCGGCGAGGACTGGCTGCTGCACGCGACCGGCGGGCGCAGGCTGACCGGCCGGGCCGTGGTCGTCGCCACCGGCTACAACCACACTCCGCGCCTGCCCGAGTGGCCGGGCCTGGACACGTACGGCGGCGACCTCGCCCACGCGAGCGCGTACCGCAACCCGGCCCCGTACGCCGGCCGTGACGTCCTCGTCGTGGGCGCCGGGAACACGGGCGCCGAGATCGCGGCCGACCTCGTCGAGGGCGGGGCGGCGCGGGTACGGCTCGCGGTGCGCACGGTCCCGCACATCGTGCGCCGCTCGACGGCCGGGTGGCCCGCCCAGCGCACCGGCATCCTGGTGCGGCGCCTGCCGGTACGCCTGGTGGACAAGGTGGGCGAGCTGGTGGCGCGCGTCGCCGTACCGGACCTCTCCGAGCACGGGCTCCCCCGGCCGGACACGGGGCTGTACTCGCGGGTGCGCGAGGGGGCGATCCCGGTGCAGGACGTGGGCCTGATCGACGCCGTGCGGCAGGGCAAGGTGGAGATCGTGGGCGCGGTCGCCTCCTTCGACGGCGACAAGGTCGTCCTCGCGGACGGCTCGGCGATCACCCCGGACGCGGTGATCGCGGCGACGGGGTACCGCCGGGGCCTGGAGCCGCTCCTCGGCCACCTCGGCGTCCTGGACGAGCGGGGGCGGCCGGTGGCCCACGGGGCGCGGACGCCGCGCGAGGCGCCGGGGCTGTACTTCACCGGGTTCACGAACCCGATCAGCGGGATGTTCCGGGAGATGGCACGGGACGCGGAGCGGATCGCGCGGGCGATCGGGAAGGCGTCCGCCGGGTAGGCGGCGCGCGGCGATCCGGAAGCCGTCCGCCGGGTAGACGGCGCGGGCGATCCGGAAGGCGCGCAAGCCGACAAGCGCTTCCCCTCCCGAGATCCTCACGTCTCGACCATTCCTGACTTGCCGTCAGTTCTGTAATCTGACAGGGCGTCAGTTAATCGTCATGGGCGGAAGGGTGGAGCGGAACGATGCTCGGATCGACTCACGGCACCTTCACCACCGATCTCCGCGCCCGCGTGGTCGCCTGCGGCGAACACCCCGGGCCGAGCGGTCACGTCGTGCACGGCGTGACCGCCGTCGAAGGCGATGTGGACGTCAGCGGGCGGGCGTTGCACGCGCCCGTGCCGGACCTCGACCGGTTCTTCCGGCCCGGGTCCGTCGCCGTCGTCGGGGCCTCCGACGCCGAGGGGCGCCCCAACACCGGGATCACGCGGCAGCTGATCGCCTGGGCCGAGCGGGTCGGCGCCCGGCTCGTGCCCGTGCACCCGACCCGTACGACCGTGTTCGGGATCGACTGCGTGCCGTCCGTCGGCGCGCTCCCCGAACCCGTCGACCTCGCCGTCCTGCTGGTCGCCGACCCGCTGCCCGTGATCGAGGAACTCGCCGAGGCCAAGGTGAAGTTCGCCGTCGCCTTCGCCTCCGGGTTCGCCGAGACCGGCGACGAGGGGGCCGCCGCGCAGGAACGCCTCGCCGACGCCGTACGGCGCTCCGGCATCCGCCTCCTCGGCCCGAACACCAACCTCAACGCCTTCGAGCGGTTCCGGGACGACCTGGACGGGCCCGCGATCGCGCTCATCACCCAGTCCGGGCACCAGGGCCGCCCCGTCCACACCCTCCAGGAGCTGGGGGTACGGCTCTCCCACTGGGCGCCGACCGGCAACGAGGCCGACCTGGAGACCGCCGACTTCATCTCGTACTTCGCGACCCGGCCCGAGGTGGGGGCCATCGCCTGTTACGTCGAGGGCCTCAAGGACGGCCGCTCCTTCCTCCTCGCCGCCGACCGCGCCGCCCGCGAGGGCGTGCCCGTGGTCGCCGTGAAGGTCGGGCGGACCGAGACCGGCGCGCGGATGGCCGCCTCGCACACCGGCAAGCTCACCGGCGCGGACCAGGTCGTGGACGCGGCGATGCGCCAGTACGGGGTGATCCGGGTCGACGGTCTCGACCAACTCCAGGACACCTCAGCCCTGTTGGCCCGGGCCCGCAAGCCCGTCGCGGACGGCGTCGTCGTGTACTCGATCTCCGGCGGGACCGGCGCGCACTTCTCCGACCTGGCCACGGCCGCCGGGCTCCACCTACCCACCCTCCCCGAGGCCAAGCAGGACGAGCTGCACCAGTGGATACCGGAGTACCTGAACGTCGCGAACCCCGTCGACAACGGCGGCCACCCGGTCGGCGACTGGCGCGGCCGGAAGATCATCGACGCGATCCTCGCCGACCCGTCCGTCGGCGTCCTCATCTGTCCGATCACCGGCCCCTTCCCGCCCATGAGCGACAAGCTCGCGCAGGACCTGGTGGACGCGGCGGAGGCCACGGACAAGCTGGTGTGCGTGGTGTGGGGTTCGCCGGTCGGGACGGAGGCGGCCTACCGGGAGACCCTGCTCGGCTCCTCGCGCGTCGCCACCTTCCGTACGTTCGCCAACTGCATCGGGGCCGTCAAGGCCTACCTCGACCACCATCGCTTCACCACCGCCTACCGCTCCCCCTTCGACGAGGCCCCGCGCACCCCGTCGCCCTCCTTCCGCAAGGCGCAGGCCCTGATGCGGCCGGGCCGGCAGCTCAGCGAGCACGCGGCGAAGCAGCTGCTGCGGGCGTACGGGATCCGGGTGCCGCGCGAGCAGCTGGTGACGAGCGCGGCGGCGGCGGTCCGGGCGGCCGGGCTCGTCGGTTACCCGGTGGTGATGAAGGCCTCGGGCGCGCAGCTCGCCCACAAGACCGAACTTGGCCTGGTGAAGGTCGGGTTGACCTCGGCGAGCCAGGTCCGGGACACGTACCGGGAGCTCACCGACATCGCGCGCTACGAGGGGGTGGACCTCGACGGGATCCTGGTCTGCCAGATGGTGGGGCGCGGGGTCGAGATGGTGGTGGGCGTGACCCGCGACCCGCTCTTCGGCCCGACGGTCACGGTGGGGCTCGGGGGCGTCCTGGTGGAGGTCCTGAACGACGCGGCCGTGCGCGTGCCGCCGTTCGGCGAGGACCAGGCCAGGGACATGCTCGGGGAACTGCGCGGGCAGGCTCTGCTGAAGGGCGTACGGGGAGCTCCGCCGGCCGACGTGGACGCGCTGGTCGAGGTCGTGCTGCGGGTGCAGCGGATGGCCCTTGAGCTGGACGGCGACCTATCCGAACTGGACATCAACCCGCTGATGGTGCTGCCCCGGGGCCAGGGCGCGGTGGCGCTCGACGCGCTCGCGGTGTGCCGCTGAGGAGACCTTCATGACCGACGTCCTGCACGCCGTCGAGAACGGCGTCTCGTGGATCACGCTCAACCGGCCCGAGGCGATGAACGCGGTCACCTGGGACCAGCGGGAGCGGATCATCGCGCTCCTCGGGGAGGCCTCGGCCGACCCTGACGTACGGGCGGTGGTCGTGACGGCCACGGGCCGGGGCTTCTGCGCGGGCGCGGACCTGCGGGGCGCACCGGCGTCCGGGGACCGTGTCCCCGGGGACGTGGCGCGGACGATCCGGCTGGGGGCGCAACGGTTCATCGCGGCGGTCATGGACTGCGAGAAGCCGGTGATCGCGGCGGTCAACGGGACGGCGGCCGGGATCGGGGCGCACCTGGCGTTCGCGTGCGACCTGGTGCTGGCGGCCGAGTCGGCGAAGTTCATCGAGGTCTTCGTACGCCGCGGCCTCGTACCGGACGGCGGCGGGGCGTACCTGCTCCCCCGGCTGATCGGGCCGCAGCGGACGAAGGAGCTGATGTTCTTCGGCGACGCGGTGACGGCCCCCGAGGCAAGGGAACTGGGCCTGGTGAACCGGGTGGTGCCGGCGGAGGAGCTGGAGAAGACCGCGCGGGAATGGGCCGAGCGGCTTGCCCAGGGCCCGACGCGCGCGCTCGCGCTCACCAAGCAGCTGGTGAACGCCTCCCTGGACGCCGACCGCGCCGCCGCCTTCGCGGCGGAGGCGGCGGCGCAGGAGATCAACATGACGACCAGGGACGCGAACGAGGGCGTCGCGAGCTTCGTGGAACGGCGGACGGCTCGGTACGAGGGACGCTGAGACGCCCCCGGGCCGGACCGCGGCCGGGGCCCGCGAGGTGTCAGGGCGCGGTCAGCGAGAACTTCTGCCCGGTGGTGTTGCTGGCGCCAGGGCTGTTGATGTTGTTGTTGGTGCTGATGTTGTTGAACATCGGCAGGACGCCGTTGAGGTTGACGGGGAGGATCGACAGGAGGCTTCCGTTCCCTCCGTCGTCGTCACAGTCCCCACCGGTGACGGTCGTGGGGTCGCTCGCGCTGTCCGAGGCGCCGCTCGTTTCGTCCCGCACGGTCGCGGTGTTGGTCACGCTGCAGGGAGCGTCGGCGGCGACCGAGACCGTCACGACGACGGTGTAGCCCCCACTGGCGGGGATCGCGTCGGTGCTGCACGTGAGCGTCTGGTCCAAGGAGCAGCTGACCCCGACGCTGTTGTCGGTGACGCTCGAGTCGGTGATCTGGAGCCCTGTCGGAGGCGTCTCCGACATCTCCGTCGAGCTGCTCGCCTCGTCGCCCGTGTTGGTGACCGTGATCCGGTAGACGCCCTCCCCACCCCGGGCGAAGTCGCCGGTGTGGGTCTTCGTGATCTCCAGCTGGGCCGCCGCGTAGGCGGGGGTGACCCCGAAGGCGAACGGCAGCCCGAGGCCGAGCCCCAGGACGGTGCCGACGGCCGACATCCGGCGGCTGAACGTGTGCGTGGCCATGTACGTCTCCTGTCGTGTGGGGGGTCCGTCACGACCGGCTCGGACTGCTGGGCAGCGGCGCGGTCCACGGATTCCTGCACGTCGGCAACGCACCGGGTGACGGTCCGATTACGGGCGCCTCGGCCGCTTCACTCGATCACCACGGCCCGGTACCCGCCATGCGGCGGACGGGACGCCCTCGGTACACGGGTTCCCATCTGACGATCCGTCAGCTTCAATGGGAGATGTGATGGGACACGCTGGGATGGCGGCCACCGCCGTCCGATACCTCAGGTCGGCCGGGTCGCCGACGGCCGTCGATGCGCTGCCGCGGCCCCGGCTGCGGGCGGTCGGGGAGGACGAGCGGCTGCTCGTGGATCCCGCCGAGTTCCGGCGCGTGCTCGGGCACTTCGCGAGCGGGGTCACCGTCGTGACGGCCCTCGATCCCGACGGGCCGACCGGCTTCGCCTGCCAGTCGTTCGCGTCGCTCTCCCTGGACCCGCCCCTGGTGGCCTTCATGGTCGCCCGTACGTCGACGACCTGGCCCCGGCTCGCCCGGGCCGGGGTCTTCTGCGTGAACGTCCTGGGCGCGGACCAGCGGGAGTTGTGCCTGGGCTTCGCGAAGAGCGGCGCGGACAAGTTCGCGGGGGTGCCCTACGACGCCGCCCCGGCGACGGGCTCCCCCCGTCTGACCGGCGCCCCGGCCTGGATCGACTGCACGATCGCCACCGTCCACACGGGCGGCGACCACCTGATCGTGGTGGGACGGGTGGAGGCCCTGGGCGCCGCCCCGGAGGGGGAGCCACTGCTCTTCCACCGGGGGCGGTTCGGGCGGTTCAGCGGCTAGGAGCTTCAGGTCGTGGGGCGGCGGCGGGCGCGGAGCAGGTGGAGGCCCTTCACGGCGAAGACGGCGCCCATGAGCACGATGCCGGCGAGGCCGAGCCACAACCAGCGGTCCGCCACCAAGAGGGCCAGCATCATGCCGCCGAAGAGCAGCAGATTGCCGACGGACTCCACCAGGTCGAGCCGCGCCTTGGAGCGCACCGCGGGGTCGGGTCCGCGCAGTCGGCGGACGTGGGGGACGAGAGCGAGGGCCTGCAGGGCGGCCAGGCCCAGGGCGATCCAGACGAGCCAGTCGGGTATGTCCACGGCGCGCACTGTAGCGGGAGTCTCCTAGGCGACCGGAGTGGGGCGGTGGCGGATGACCAGGGCCATCAGGGCCGCTGCCGCGCAGAGGGCGCCCGAGGCGTACCAGACGACGTCGTAGGAGCCGAAGACGTCGCGGGCCACGCCGCCCGCGAAGGCGATGACCGCGGCGCCGACCTGGTGGGAGGCGAGGACCCAGCCGAAGACGATCGCGCTGTCCTCGCCGTAGTGCTCGCGGCACAGGGCGATCGTCGGCGGGACGGTGGCCACCCAGTCCAGGCCGTAGAAGACGATGAAGAAGAGCATCGGCGGGTGGACCGTGGGGGCGAGCAGCATCGGCAGGAACAGGAGGGACACGCCCCGCAGCGCGTAGTACACCGCCAGCAGGCGGCGTGCGTCGAAGCGGTCCGTGAACCAGCCGGAGGCGATCGTGCCGACGACGTCGAAGACACCGATCACGGCGAGCAGCCCGGCCGCCGCGGTGATCGGCATGCCGTGGTCGTGGGCTGCCGGTACGAAGTGGGTCTTCACCAGGCCGTTCGTCGAGGCCCCGCAGATCGCGAACGTGCCTGCCAGGAGCCAGAAGGGGCCGGTGCGGGCCGCCTTGAGGAGGACGGTCACGGCCCGCCGCGCCGCGCCCGTGACCGGGGCGGGCTTCGGAACGTACTCCCCGCCGTAGGGGGCGAGGCCCACGTCCGCCGGGTGGTCACGGAGCAGCAGCCACACGAAGGGGACGACCGCGAGCGCGGAGAGCGCGACGGTCACGGCCGCCGGGCGCCAGCCCTCGTTCTCGACCAGCCAGGAGAGCAGCGGCAGGAACACCAGCTGGCCCGACGCTCCGGCCGCCGTCAGGATGCCGGTCACCAGACCGCGCCGGGCCACGAACCACCGGTTCGTCACCGTCGCCGCGAACGCGAGCGCCATGGAGCCGCTGCCGAGACCGACCAGGATGCCCCAGTACAGGACGAGTTGCCACGGCTCCGTCATCGACACCGTGAGCACCGAGCCGAGCGCGATCACGCTCAGCGCGACCGCGACGACCTTGCGGATGCCGAACCGGTCCATCAGCGCGGCGGCGAACGGCGCCGTCAGGCCGTAGAGCGCGAGGTTCACCGACACCGCGAAGCCGATCGTGCCGCGCGACCAGTCGAACTCGCCGTGCAGCGGCTCGATCAGCAGCCCCGGCAACGAGGCGAAGGCCGCCGCCCCGATGATCGTCACGAAGGTGACGACCGCCACGAACCACGCGCGGTGGACTCGGTGTGTGCGGGAGGACTTGGGGGTGGGGGTGAGCGGCGCGGAGGTGTTGGTTGTCTGGGGCACGTCACACAGCTTCCTGGGCCGTACCCCTCCCCACCATTGGCCCGAATGACAGCTTTCGCAAGGATCGGGACATCAGATCCCCAGTTCGGCCGGCTCACCCAGCGGTGACCGCTCCCGCCGCCGCGCCGGCACCTCGCGGCCGCGCATCACCCGCAGGCTCACCACCCAGGTCGCCGCGAACGCCATGACCCCGCAGCCGATGGCCACGCCCGCGACGAGGGACGTCCAGGCGTCGAGGTGGACGAGTCGTTCCAGTACGAGCGTCGCGCCCGCCGAGAACACCGGGGCCAGGCAGAGCGCGGCGAGGTGCAGCCGCCACTCCTCGCGCGCCCACGCGGCGCCCCGCCGCCCCGCGCGCGCGTGCCGGGCGGCCATGACCGCGTACGTCACCGCGTACGGGACCAGGTACCCGAGGAGCAGCCTCGGCCCCTCAGGCCCGGGGCCGTCCAGGAGGGCCACGGTGATCCAGGCGAGGCCCGCCGCGCCCGCCACGTGCACGGCGACGAGGACGGGCGTCGGGCACCAGGTGCCCTCGACGCCGGGGACCGGGGTCCGCCGGTCGAGGGCGCGCGAGGCGAGCAGCGCCCCGAACACGACCACGGAACCGAGGTGCATGACCGCGATCCGGTTGATCTCGGCCATGGAGAGACCGGGGAACAGCCAGGGCAGGCCGCCCCATTCGAGCCTGAGCAGCGGCGCGGTCATCAGGTAGCCGTAGCAGAGCAGCATCCACCGCTGGTGCAGGTCCGGGAAGCGGGCCAGGGCGGCGAGGACGCCGAGGGTCACGCTGCCCACGGTGCCGACGAGGATCGTGGCGAGGACGACCCAGAACGCCGCGCCGCTGAACGCGTCCTCGGGCGCCGTACGGGCCAGATAGAGCGCGGCGCCCGCCATCGAGGCGTACACGGTGACCGCGAACACGACCCCGGCGACCCGGTGCAGCCGGCGCCTGCGGCGGACCGCCGACAGGTACTGGAGCGGGCCGAGCAGCATGAGCAGCCCGCCCAGGACCGAGTGGACGATCAGCGGGACGAGGCTGCGGCCGTACGGTCCGATCCGGTCCCGTACGACCTCGGCGACGTACTCCGGCGACACCATCCGGCCCATGATCCACTCGCCGAAGGCGGGCGCCCCGGGCGAGGCGTACGGCCACAACTGGGTCATGGCGACCGGCGCGTACGCCACGCAGCTCACGATCACCGCGACGGCGGCGACCCTCCCCCACCGGACGTCCATCAGCCGCTCCCCTGCCGTGGCTCCATAGTCCTTTCTGGACTATGGAGGAAGGTAGAGGCGAGTGTTACCGGCGGTCAACGGTCTGCGCGAAGGTCAGGACGCGAAAGGTCACGGCGCGAAGGTCAGGAGGACTCGCGCTCTTCGACCCACTGCCAGAAATCGACCATCATCCGCTCGTACCGGATGCCGAACTCCAGCGCCTCCCGCTGCCCCCGCGGCAGCAGCTCCCCCACGCTCTCCGCGAGCCCCTCGTACTCGTCCAGGGTCCGCCGGTGCTCCTCGACCTGCACCGGGGCGTGCACGCGCGGACTCGCCCCGAACCAGAGCTTGAGGATGCCCCGTTCGCGCGCCTCGACCGGTACGAAGGCGGGGTCGTCGAGCCAGCCTGCCAGGGCCTCCGCGCCCGCCTCCGTGAGCCGCATCAGGCGCCGGTTCCGCCCGCCAGGCTGCCGCGCCTCGGAGAGCAGACCGGCCTCCACGAGGCGGTCGCACTGGGCGTAGACCTGCGCGTGCGGCATCGACCAGAAGGGCGCCACCGTGCGCGCCGCCTCCACCTTCACGTCGTACGGACTGGCCTCGCCGAGCTTGTCGATGATGCCGAGCACGAGGTACGAGGGCGTGGTCAACCGGACTTCAGACATGCCGGGACCGTACCGGCAGTCGTACCCGTACCGCCTACGCCCGGGGCAGCGTCCTGATCGGCCGGACCACCAGCAGCGCCACGACCACCAGGACCGCGATCACCGCCCCCGCCAGCAGGACCTCCTCCGTGCCGACCGCCTCCGCGACCGGGCCCGCGAGCGCCCGGCCCGCCGCCATCATCAGGAGCGAGCCCGCCACTTCGTACGCGTGCATCCGGTTCAGCGCCTCCTGCGGGACGTGCGTCTGGACCGACGTCGACCACATCACCAGCCAGAACGCGAAGGCCGCGCCGCCCAGGAACTGCCCGAGGGCGAGCACGGCGACGGGCGCGCCGAAGCCGAGCAGGGCGAGGTTGACCGGCAGGCCGAGCAGGGCGACCGCGCCCGCCGCGAGCGGGCGGCGGGGCCGCAGCCGCAGGGCGAGCAGCCCACCGGCCGCGTTGCCCGCGCCCGCGACGGCCATCAGCCAGCCGTACGTGGCCGAGCCGTGGTCGCCGGTCACCAGGGTCGCGGTGAGCGGCACCATCGGCCCGGCGACCGTGAACCCGTACACCGTCCAGATCGCGATCACTCCCCACAGCCACCTCCGGGCCGTGAACTCCCGCCAGCCGACGGCCATCTCGGCCCGCAGCGAGCCGCGCCGGACCGAGTCGGCGGGCCTGGCGGGAAGCCGCATGAGGGTGAGGCAGACCGCGCTGACGGCGAAGGTCGCGCCGTTGAGGCCGAAGGCGGCGCCCGCGCCGCCGGTGAGCGCGACGAGGACGCCCGCGACGGCCGGGCCCGCCATGGTCATCAGCGACTCGACGACCCGCAGCACGGCGTTGGCGCGCTGCACGTCGGGGGCGATGCGCGGGATCGTGGACGCGACTCCGGGCTGGAAGAGCGCGGCGCCGATGCCGCTGAGGGCGCTGAGCGCGTACACCGCCCAGAGGGGCGGGCTGCCGAGGGCGAAGGCGACGGCGAGGACGGCCGCGCCCGGCAGCCGCATCAGGTCGGCGAGAACCATCATCCGGCGGGCGGTGAACCGGTCCGCGAGGACCCCGCCGACGATGACGAACAGCGCGAAGGGCCCGATCCAGGCGCCGAGAGCGTAGCCGACGGACGAGCCGGGGTACCCGGCGCCGAGCAGACCGGCGGCGAGGGCGACGGGCACCATGCCCTCGCCGAAGACGGCGGCGGCGCGGGCCACGAAGAAGAGCCGGAAGTCGCGGTTCCAGAGCGCAGGAGCCTCGACCGGAACGGTTCCGGGAATGGCACCCCGGCCCTCAGACTTGTAGGACTCGTAGGAGTGGTCGCGGCTGTCGGTCGTCTTGTCCGTCGTCACGGCTCCGACTTCTAGCAGCAAATGGTCTGGACCACCAAGGGATTTTCCGTGCCGCACCGTATCGCCGTCCTGGCCCTGCCCGGCCTCCTCCCCTTCGAGCTGGGCATTCCCCACCGGATCTTCGGCCGCGCCAAGGACGCCGCAGGCCGGCCGCTGTACGAGATCGTCACCTGCGCGCCGGTCGCGGGCCCGGTCCCGACGGACGCGGACTTCGCGATCCAGGTGGAGCACGGCCCGGAGGCGCTCGCCGGCGCGGACACGGTCGTCGTGCCCGCCTCGTACGAACTGGGCCCGGTGTACGACGAGGGCCGGCTGACCGACGAGCTGGCGGCCGCGCTCGCGCACATCCGGCCCGGGACCCGGCTCGTCTCCATCTGCACGGGCGGGTACGTCCTCGCCGCCGCCGGGTACCTCGACGGGCGGCCCGCCACCACGCACTGGGCCTCGGCCGCGCACTTCCAGCGGCTCTTCCCGAAGGTGCGGGTCGACGCGGACGTCCTCTTCGTCGACGACGGGGACGTGCTGACCTCGGCGGGCGTCGCCGCCGGGATCGACCTGTGCCTGCACATCGTGCGCCGGGACCACGGGAGCGCCGTCGCCAACGAGGTGGCCCGCAGGACCGTCGTACCGCCGCACCGGGACGGCGGGCAGGCCCAGTACATCGAGCGGCCGCTCCCGGAGGCCGGGGCGTCGACGACGACCTCGGCGCGGGCCTGGGCGCTCGCGCATCTGCACGAGCCGATCCAGCTGCGGGACCTGGCGGTGCGGGAGGCGATGAGCGTACGGACGTTCACGCGCCGCTTCCGCGAGGAGGTCGGCATCAGCCCCGGCCAGTGGCTGACCCAGCAGCGCGTCGAACGGGCCCGCCACCTCCTGGAGTCCACCGACCTCCCGGTCGACCAGGTCGCCCGCGACGCCGGCTTCGGCACGCCCCAGTCCCTGCGGTCCCACCTCCAGTCGGCGATCGGCGTCACACCGACGACGTACCGGCGGACGTTCACCCAGAGGGTCAGAAGGTGAGCACTCCCCGCGCGACCTTGCCCTGTTCCGCGTCCTCCGCCGCCTTGGCGAACTCCTCCACCGGGTACGTGGCGGTGACGAGTTCGTCGAGGAGGAGGCGGCCCTCGCGGTAGAGGTCGGCGTAGAGCGCGATGTCCTTCTGCGGGCGGGAGGAGCCGTAGCGGCAGCCGAGGATGGACTTGTCCAGGAACATCGCGGCGGGCGGGAAACTGGCCTCGGCGGTGGGCGCGGTCATGCCGAGGAGGATCGCCTGGCCGTGCCGGTCGAGGAGGTCGATGGCCTGGCGGACCAGGCCGACGTGGCCGACGCACTCGAAGACGTGGTCGGCGCCGGTGGGGAGGATGTCCCGGACGGACTCGGCCGAGTTCAGGAAGTGCGTGGCGCCGAACCGGCGGGCGACCTCCTCCTTGGCGGGGTTGGTGTCGACGGCCACGATCGTGAGCGCGCCGGCTATCCGGGCGCCCTGGAGGACGTTGAGCCCGATGCCGCCGGTGCCGATGACGACGACGGTCTCGCCGCGGTCGACCTTGGCGCGGTTGAGGACGGCGCCGACGCCGGTGAGGACGCCGCAGCCCATGAGGGCGGCGGAGGTGAGGGGGATGTCCGAGGGGATCTTCACGGCCTGGACGGCCTTGACGACGGTCCGTTCGGCGAAGGAGGAGTTGGAGGCGAACTGGTAGAGCGGCTGGCCGGTGCCGCTGCGGGAGAAGGGCTGCTTGGGCATCCCGATGGCCTTGCGGCACATGGTGGGCCGGCCGCGGTCGCAGTCGGCGCAGGCGCCGCAGTTGGCGAGCGTGGAGAGCGCGACGTGGTCGCCTTCGGCGACATGGGTGACGCCGGGGCCGACGGCCTCGACGACTCCGGCGCCTTCGTGTCCGAGGACGACGGGGGCGGGGAAGGGGATCGTGCCGTCGATGACGGCGAGATCGCTGTGGCAGAGGCCGGCGGCGACGACCCGCACGAGCACCTCGCCCGGACCGGGCTCCCGAACCTCCAGATCGTGCACGACCTGAACCTGCTTGCCGTCGTAGACGACACCTCTCATGTCCGTGCTCCTTATGTGTCGCGCGAGTTGTGGGCAGTCGTTCCGCCGGGGCGGAACGGGGGGCGGGGTGACCGCTACCCGTTCGGCCTGGCGCCCTCCGCCGCCGCCCTCGCCATCTCCTCCAGTCGCGCCAGCATCGGCATCGGGTCCACCCCCACCGTCCCCGGCAGGAAGTCCGCGATGCGTTCCGGGGTCCAGGCGCCGGACTCCGCGTAGCCGGCGCGCAGTTCCCTCGGCTGGGCCCAGACCGCGATCTTCGGGCCCGCGATCGTGTAGACCTGGCCCGTGATCCGTTCCTCGCGGGCCCGCTCCGAGAGCAGGTAGACGACCAGCGCCGCCACGTCCTCCGGCTCGCCGATCTCCTTCAGCTCCATCGGGACGTTCGCCGACATCCGCGTCCGCGCCACCGGCGCCACCGCGTTCGCCGTGACCCCGTACTTGTGCAGGCCCAGCGCGGCCGAGCGCACGAGCGAGATGATCCCGCCCTTCGCCGCCGAGTAGTTCGCCTGCGCCACGGACCCCTGGTGGTTGCCGCTCGTGAAGCCGATCAGCGTTCCGCCGCCCTGCTTGCGCATCACCGCCGACGCCGCCCGGAAGACCGTGAACGTCCCCTTCAGGTGCGTCGCGACGACCGGGTCCCACTCCTCCTCGGACATGTTGAAGAGCATCCGCTCGCGCAGGATCCCCGCTACGCACACGACCCCGTCGATCCGCCCGTACTCCGCGAGCGCGACGTCCACGATCCGCTGTCCGCCCGCCATCGTCGAGATGTCGTCGGCGACCGCGACCGCCGAACCTCCCGCCGCCTCGATCTCCTTCACCACCCCCAGCGCGACCTCCGACGTGGGCTCTCCGCCCTCGATGGAGACCCCGTAGTCGTTGACGACGACCTTCGCCCCCTCCGCCGCGCACGCCAGGGCCACCGCGCGGCCGATCCCGCGCCCCGCGCCCGTCACCGCCACGACCTTGCCTGCCAAGAAGTTCCCCACGCCCGGCCCCTTCCCGCACTTTCTGACGGTCCGTTAGATTCGTTCGTCAGCTGGATTCTACGACCCGTCAGATACCGGAGAACAAGACCCGCGGAGGCCCCGATGTCAGATCCCGCGCCCCATCACCCCTCCCACCCCTCCCAACTCGCCCCGGAATTCCATGACATCGCCAAGCGCGTCAACAACTGGGGCCGTTGGGGCCAGGACGACGAGATCGGGACGCTCAACCTCATCACCGACGACGTCGTACGGGACGCCGTCGCGACCGTCCGCTCCGGCCACCGCGTCCCCCTCGCCCTCGACCTGAAGCAGGACGGCGTGCAGACCGGCATGATCCCCGGCCGGGTCAACCCGCTCCACGTCATGGTCCAGATCAACCAGGAGCTCTTCGGCCCCGGCACCGTCGCCACCAGCGACGACGCCGTGACCTTCGGCCTTCAGGCCGGCACCCACTGGGACGCTCTCACCCACGTCTCGCACTCCGGCAAGATCTACAACGGCCGCCCCGCCGCCACCATCACCCCGCACGGCCGCTCCGAGTTCAGCGGCATCCACACCGCCCGCCACATCGTCAGCCGCGGCGTCCTTCTCGACGTCGCCGCCGCCAAGGGCCTCGACCGGCTGCCCGGCGACCACGCCGTCACCCCCGAAGACCTCGACGAGGCCGCCGAATTCGGCCGGGTCACCGTCCGGGCCGGCGACATCGTCCTCGTACGGACCGGGCAGATCCAGCAGTACCTCGCCGGGGACAGGCACGGTTACGCGTTCCCGTCCCCCGGGCTATCCGTCCGTACGCCCGAGTGGTTCCACGCCCGCGACGTCGCCGCCGTCGCCAATGACACGCTGACCTTCGAGATCTTCCCGCCCGAGATCGAGAACCTGTGGCTGCCCGTGCACGCCCTCGACCTGGTCGAGATGGGGATGCTCCAGGGGCAGAACTGGAATCTGGAAAGTCTGTCCACAGCCTGTGCACAGCGCGAGCAGTACGCGTTCCTGCTGTCCGCGATGCCCGAGCCCTTCGTGGGCGGTACGGGCACACCGGTCGCACCGGTCGCCATCCTCTGAGCCGCGGGCCGGCTACTACCTACGTACGGGTGGCGGCGCACTCGCGCGCGCCCCGAGCACGGCACGACCCGCCGCCACCCGGACACGACCCGCACTCGCCGAGGGCCGCATCGGCCCGCCCTCGTCGTCCCCTCGCAACGAATCGCTCACCCCAGAGTGAACAAACCGCCACGAACCGTCAACAGCGCACCGAGGCGGATGCCGAACCCGACACCGAGCCGACCGCCGACCCCGCCGCCGAGCCGACTGCCGACACCGCAGGCTTCATCGGCGCCGCCCGGTCCACCTCGCACCAGATGCTCTTGCCGGCGCCCTCGCGCTGCCATCCCCACCGGTCGGCCAGGCCGTCCACCAGCTCCAGGCCGCGCCCGTTGGTGTCCTCGCCGTGCGCGTGCCGGGGCTGCGGCGGCCGGTCGCTCGAGTCGGCGACCTCCACCCGGACCGTACCGGCCTCCGGGCAGCCCGCGCCGAACAGCATCCGCAGCACGGCCGGACAGCCGGTGTGCACCACGGCGTTGGTCACGAGTTCGGAGATGAGCAGCACCAGCGTCTCGGCCAGCGGCTCGTCATCCCCTATGCCCGACCCGGCGAGCCTCGAACGCGCCCATCGCCGGGCTCGTCCCACCTCCGCCGGGTCCGGCCCGACCTCCAACTGAACCTGAAGCACCTGCACCGCTCACACCATCCGAACCGGCGGACACATCGCCTCGCGCCTCACAGCCATCAGCCTCCGTGACGTACTCACGGAACGTGATTCCCTTGTGAGACAGCATGGTTGACGTACAGTCACCGCAACAAGCGCTTCGGGCATATTCCAGCGCGAAGGAGTACGCGTGGTCCATACTGTGCGACGCACGCTGCGGGGAGTCGAACAGGAGGTCGTCCAGCGCCTCCACGGGGTACGAGCGGTGGGCATCGCCCGATCCGGGGTCACCTCTTCGGCGACACCGGGACGATCCGGGCTCACAACCACTCGCATCCCACGGAGGGTACCGGAGCGGGACCCCGACTCCGGGCCGTGACGGCCCGCCCGAAGGACACAACCCGATATCGACGCTGCGTGAGCGCTCGCGCACCGGGCGGCTACAGCGCGGCCGCCTCCGCCTCCTCGGCCGCCGCCTTCGAAAGGCCCCGCTCGGCCCGCACCCAGGCCCGCTTGAGGTGCAGATGCACGTCCGCCTCCCACGTGAACCCCATGCCGCCGTGCACCTGGAGGCAGTCCCGCGCACACGCCACCGCCGCCTCGTCGGCGAGCAGCTTCGCCCCGGCGATCTCGACGGGGTCGCCCGTCACAGCGGCCCCGTACACGGCCGCCCTGGCCACCTCCGTCCGTACGAGCATCTCCGCACAGAGGTGCTTCACGGCCTGGAACGACCCGATGGCCCGCCCGAACTGCTCCCGCGTACGGGCGTACGAGACCGCCATCTCGGTGGTACGCCCGGCACTACCGAGCTGCTCGGCGGCGGTGAGCAGCACTCCGGTCGCGGACAGCCGTCCCGCCGCCCCGCCCCCAGGCAACCGATGCAACGGCGTCAGCGGATCCACCGACCGCACAGGCACGGCGCCCTCGACATCCCCCACAACCACGTCCGCCTCGTCCAGCCACTCCACCAACCCCCCGTCGACCGCGGCGACCACCACCTCCCCGTCCGCCGCCCCCGGCACGCTCCCGGCAGCCAAGTGCGTCGCCACCAACGGCCCCGGCAGCAAAACCCGCCCCGCCGTCTCGAAGACGAGCACCGCTTCCGGAAGGCCGAGCCCCACCCCGCCCTCCTCCTCCGGCAGCCTCAGCGCGAAGAACCCGGCCGCGCCCAGCTCCCGCCACAGCCCCCGGTCAAGGGCCTGGGAATCGACGGCGGCCCGCAAGGCCTCCCGCCCGAAGCGCCCCTCCAGCAGCTCCCGTACCCCCGCCCTCAGCGCCCGCTGGTCGTCCGTCAGCCGAAAGTCCACGGCCGCACTCACCGCCCCTTCGGCAGGCCGAGTATCCGCTCGGCGACGATGTTCCGCTGGATCTGACTGGTCCCGGCCGCGATCGTGTACGAGAGCGAGGACAGCCGGTCGAGGTTCCACTCCCGCCCCAGGTCAAGGGCGTCCGGGCCAAGGACCTCCGCCGCCGCGTCGTACAGCTCCTGCCGGGCGTGCGAGTACCGCAGCTTGAAGACCGAGCCCCCGATGCCGGGCACTCCCCCGACCGCCTGCGCCTCGCTGACGTTCCACTGGGTCAGCCGCCACAGCGCCCGGAACTCGGCGCTCAGCCGCCCGAGGCGGCGCCGCACCACCGGGTCGTCCCAGGTGCCGTTCTTCCGCGCCGCGCCCGCGAGTTCGGCCAGGACGCGCCGGCAGGCGACGACCTCGCCGACGAACGCCGTACCGCGCTCGAACGACAGGGTCACCATCGTGACGCGCCAGCCGTCGTTCTCGTCACCGACCCGGTTGGCGACCGGCACCCGGACCTCGTCGAGGAACATCTCCGCGAACTCCGTCGAACCGGCGAGCGTCCGCAGCGGACGGACCGTGATCCCGGGCGCGTCCATCGGCATCGCGAGCCAGGTGATGCCCCGGTGCTTCGGACCCGACGCGTCCGTGCGGACGAGCAGCTCGCACCAGTCGGCGACCTCCGCGTGCGAGGTCCAGATCTTCGAGCCGGAGACGACGTACGCGTCCCCGTCCCGTACCGCCCGCGTCCGCAGCCCCGCCAGGTCCGAACCGGCGTCCGGCTCGCTGAAGCCCTGGCACCACACCTCGTCGCCGCGCAGCACCGGCGGCAGCCAGCGCTCCCGCTGCCCGGCCGTCCCCTCGGCGGCGATCGTCGGCCCGGCGTGCAGCAGCCCGACGAAGTTCGCGCCCACGTACGGGGCGCCCGCGCGCTCGGTCTCCTCCAGGAAGATCAGCCGCTGGGTCGGCGAGGCGTCCCAGTGCACGTCCGCGTACCCCGCGTCGTACAGCCGGCGCTGCCAGCCGCAGTCGTACGCCCGCCGGCCCGGCCAGTCCAGCGGGTCGGGCTTGGGCGGCAGCGTCGGCAGGACTCCTCCGAGCCACTCCCGCAGCCGCGCCCGGAACTCCTCCTCGCCCGGACCGTCCGTGAGGTCCATCAGACGAGGCCCCGGTCGAAGTCGAGGTCGAGCATGCGGATGGCGTTGCCGCGCATCAGCTTGTAGATCGTCTCGTCGTCGAGGCCCTGGACGTGGTCGAGGGCGACCTCCTTGGTGTGCGGGAAGGTGGAGTCGACGTGCGGGTAGTCGGTCTCGAAGGTGGCGTTGTCCCTGCCCACCACGTCCAGCGAGGCGATGCCGTGCTTGTCGCGGAAGAAGCAGCAGAACATCTGCCGGTAGTAGTACGTCGACGGCGGCTCGGGGATCAGGTCCCGCACCCCGCCCCAGGCCCGGTGCTCCTCCCACACGTCGTCGGCGCGCTCCAGGGCGTACGGGATCCAGCCCATCTGGCCCTCGCTGTAAGCCAGCTTGAGCCTCGGGAACTTCACCAGCACCCCGCTGAACAGGAAGTCCATCATCGAGGCCATCGCGTTGTTGAAGCTGAGCGAGGCCTGGACGGCGGGCGGGGCGTCGGGGGACGCGGCGGGCATCTGGCTGCTGGAGCCGATGTGCATGTTGACGACCGTGCCGGTCTCCTGGCAGACCGCGAAGAAGGGGTCCCAGTAGCCGGAGTGGATGGAGGGGAGGCCGAGGTACGTCGGGATCTCCGAGAAGGTGACGGCCTTGACGCCCCGCGCCGCGTTCCGCCGGATCTCGTCGACGGCCAGGTCGATGTCCCAGAGCGGGATGATGCAGAGCGGGATGAGCCGGCCGCCGCTGTCGCCGCACCACTCCTCGACCATCCAGTCGTTGTAGGCGCGGACGCAGGCGAGGGCGACCTCCTTGTCCTTGGCCTCGGCGAAGGTCTGGCCGCAGAAGCGGGGGAAGGTGGGGAAGCAGAGCGAGGCCTCGACGTGGTTGAGGTCCATGTCCTTGAGCCGCGCGACCGGGTCCCAGCAGCCGCGCCGCATCTCCTCGCGGGTGATGCCCTCCAGGGTCATGTCGTCCCGGTCGAAGCCGACGGCGGCGATGTTGCGCTTGTACGGGAACTTGAGGTCCTCGTAGATCCACCAGTCGGTCGGCGGGCCGTCCGGGTCCATCGTGATCTGGTACTTCCCGCCGACGTACGCCAGCTCGCCGATCCCGGCGGTCAGCGGCTGGGGTCCCCGGTCGCGGTACTTGGCCGGCAGCCAGGTCTTGAAGAGGTGGGCCGGTTCGATCACGTGGTCGTCGACGCTGATGATCCGTGGAAGTTCCGCCATGAGACCCTCTCCCATTTCTGATGACCCGTCAGATACCGATCGGTCTCAGGCTAGCCCCGCACCCCTGGACCGACAAGGAGCGGACCTCTACGCTCTCCAACCAATCTGACTGGTCGTCAGCTATGGACGCGGAGGGGACCGTCATGACCGACACCGCACACACCCTGGGCACCTCCCGCACCCTCTGGGAGCTGGTCGAGCGCCGCGCCGCCCTCACCCCCGGCCGGCCCGTCCTGCTCCAGGGGGACAGGACCCTCACCTTCGGCGAACTCCGCGAGCGCGCCGAGCGGTGCGCCGCCGGGCTGTACGGGATGGGGGTGCGGGCCGGCACCGTCGTGGCCTGGCAGCTGCCGACCCGGATCGAGACCGCCGTCCTCTCCTTCGCGCTCGCCCGCCTGGGCGCGGTGCAGTCCCCGGTCATCCCGTTCTACCGGGACCGCGAGGTGGGCTTCGCGCTGCGCGAGTCGAAGGCCGAGTTCTTCGCCGTACCGGGCGTGTGGCGCGGCTTCGACCACACGGAGATGGCGCACCGGCTGGGCGCGCGCGGGGTCTTCGAGGCGTACGGCCCGGAGTCACTGCCCGACGGCGACCCCGCCGTCCTTCCCCCACCCCCCTCGAACGGCACGGACGTCCGGTGGATCTACTGGACCTCCGGCACGACCTCCGACCCCAAGGGCGTCCTGCACACCGACCGTTCCCTCATCGCGGGCGGCTCGTGCCTCGCGCACGCGCTGCGCCTGACCGAGGACGACATCGGCTCGATGGCCTTCCCGTACGCCCACATCGCCGGGCCCGACTACACGGTGATGCTCCTGCTGTACGGATTCCCCGCCGTGATGTTCGAACAGTTCGCGCTGCCCGACGCGCTCGCCGAGTACCGCAGGCACGGGGTGACGGTGGCCGGCGGGTCGACGGCCTTCTACTCGATGTTCCTCGCCGAGCAGCGCAAACAGCCCGGCGAGAAGCTGATACCGAGCCTGCGGCTGCTCGCGGGCGGCGGGGCGCCCAAGCCGCCGGAGGTCTACCACGCGGTCGTCCGCGAGATGGGCTGCCAGCTCACCCACGGGTACGGCATGACCGAGGTCCCGATGATCACGATGGGGTCGCCGGACGACACGGTGGAGAACCTGGCGACCACGGAGGGGCGGCCGCCGGAGGGGATGGAGATCCGGATCGCGGACGACGGCTCGGGGAACGGTTCCGGGATCGGTTCCGGGGAGGTCCGGCTGCGCGGCGAGGCCGTATGCCAGGGCTATCTGGACCCGGCGCAGACCGCCGCCGCCTTCGACGAGGACGGCTTCCTCATCACCGGCGACGTCGGCCACGTCACCGCGAGCGGGCACCTGGTCCTGACTGGGCGGATCAAGGACATCATCATCCGCAAGGGCGAGAACATCTCGGCCAAGGAGATCGAGGACCTCCTGCACACGTACCCGGGCGTCGGCGACGCGGCCGTCATCGGCCTCCCCGACCCCGACCGCGGCGAACGCGTCTGCGCGGTGATCGAGCAGCCGCCGGGCGGGGCCGCGGCCCCGCTGACCCTCGCGGCCGTCACGGAGTTCCTGCGCGCGCAGGGCCTCTCGGTCCACAAGCTGCCGGAACAGCTGGAGGTCGTGGAGGCCCTGCCCCGCAACGAGACACTGCGGAAGGTCCTGAAGTACAAACTGCGCGAGCGGTACGGCTCCGGGACGACTACTCCGTCATGAAGTAGTGCGCGAACGCGCCCACCGCCGCCTGCTCGTCGACCGACCCGGAGGCGACGGTCGGGAGCGTACGGGCGCTCAGCGCGGCCGGGACCGGCGGGATGCCGAGCGCGAGCAGCGCCCGCTCCACGTCGGCGGGGGTCGTGGCGATGGCGAGGACGGCGTGCAGGAACGGCCGGGCGATCTCGGCGAACCGCTCGGGGTGGTCGTGCAGCCGCTTCACCGCGCCGCCGAGGAACTCCTCGCGGCTGACCTTCTGGTCTCCGTCGACATCGGCGATACCCGCCATGCCCTGCCAGAACGCCTCGGCGCCGTCGCACAGCGCCTGGCCCCGGTCGGAGCGGAAGGAGACGTCGAACTCCGTGAGGAGGCGCTTCGCCGCCGTGCTGAAGTCCTCGCGCGAGATCGTCCCGTCGCCGTCCTGGTCGAAGGCGGCGAATCGGCGGGCGATCCGGTGCTCGAAGAGCTGTCCGGGGTCCTGCTCGGGTTCCATGGGCTCCATCCAAGGGAGGGTACGACGATCCGGGCCGCCGTGCCGAGAGCCGCAGGTCCCCGCGTCACGCCGAGAGCGGTTGGGCCTCGTCGTCTACGGCCGCCGTCGCGTCGCCGTAGACGTCGAAGAGTCGGCGGACCCCGAGGGCGGCGAGGACGCGGTTGACGTGCGAGGCGTCCTCCGAGCCACGGGCGGGCAGGACGACCCGGAGGCGGCCGCGGCAGGAGCGCATCAGGCGGCGCGAGGCGATCAGCACGCCGACCCCGCTGGAGTCGCAGAACAGCACCCCGGAGAGGTCGAGCACGACATCGTGCCGGCCGCCGGCGACGGCGTCGTGGACCCGTCTCCTGACCAGGGGCGAGCTCAGCAGATCCATCTCCCCGTGGATCCGCAGCACGGTCCAGGGGCCCAGCTCTTCAACGTCGACGTGGAGGTTCACGCGTCGCGCCCTTCGGGAGGAAGCGGTGGATTCAAGCGGAGTCGGTCGTTCCCGTCCCCTCCCGCTGCCCCGGGATCGCGGCCCGAAACCCCTCGTCTCGTGAACGACGCGTTCCTTACCATCCGGTACGACCCTGGGGGCGTACTTGTCACAAAGGGGCGTGCACCGCCGGACGGCCCATTACTTTGGAGGGTGAACTCGGTCGGGAGGTCGACGCATGGCGAAGGACACACCACCGCGCTGGGACCGCAGGATGCAGCAGCGGCTGGCGCGCGGTGAGGCCGCCGCGCTCGGCGAGCTCTACGACCGGTTCGCCTCCCTGGTGCACAGCCTCGCCCACCGGGTCCTCGACGACGACGGCGCGGCCGACCAGGTCACCCGCGAGGTCTTCGGCTACATCTGGGAGAACCCCGACGCCTACGACCCCAAGCAGGGCAACATGCGCTCCTGGGTCGCCAAGCTGACCCAGCGTCAGGCCGTGTACCGGCTGCGGCAGACGGAGGCGACGGCGTACGCGGAGACCGGCGAGGGTTCGGCGGAGGAGCTGGAGCAGAAGGTGCGCCAGGCCTCGGTCGCGGCCCGCGCCGACTACATCGTGACCTCGATGCCGGCGCCGCTGCGGGCCGCGCTCGAACTGGCGTACTTCCAGCGCCGCGACTACCGCCAGACCGCCGCCGACCTCGGCGTCACGGAGGACGAGGCGCGGCGCCGGCTGCGGCTCGGACTGCAGCTGCTCTCGACGGCGAACACCCGCCCGCTGGAAGGCTCCTCACCTCCCGGGTACGGACGCTCGCTGTGAACGGCCCCGACGACACGCCCGACGAGGTGGCGCGCGCTCCCCGGATACCGGGACCGCGCGCGGCCGCGGACGACCACGCCGACCTGACGACCGACCCGACCGTGGGCCGGACCGTCGACCCGACCGCCGGCCGGACCGCCGGCCCGACTGCCGGCCCGGCGGAGCCCGCCCTCGCCGCTGCCCCTCCCCCGCCGCCACCGCCTCCTCCGCACAGTGTCCTGAAATCGCTCCTCGGAGCCTGGGCGCTCTCGGCCTGTTCGCCCGAGGAGACCCAGGCCGTCGAGGACCACCTGACCGAGTGCGCCCCCTGCGCGGACGAGGCGCTGCGGCTGCGGGACGCGGTCGGGCTGCTGCACTCCGAGCGCGACCTGGACCTCGACCCGCTGCTGCGGTCCCGGGTCCTGGAGAACTGCCTGGGCCGCCGCCCGGCCCGTATCCCGGTGCCGGCCTGGGCGACCCCGTACGACGCGGAGACGGCCCGGCTCGACGCGCTGCTGCGGGACATCGGCGAGTCGGAGTGGCACGCGCCGGTCCGGCTGAAGTGGTTCGAGGGCGAGCGGCCGGTCACCCGCAAGACGACGGTGGCCGGGGTCATCGGTCATCTGCTGACGGTGGACGGGCTGGTGTCCACGGCGCTCGGCCTGGACGACCCGCTGGGCCCGAAGTCCACGGCGGCCACGCCTGCGGAACGTACGGACGAGTACTGGCGGGGCTCGTACCACCCGCCGACGCGCGACGTGCGCGAGCCGTGGCGGGAGCAGAGCCACACCCTGATCCGCACGGTCTCGTTCGCGGGGCGGGGTGTCGCCGACCTGACGGTGACGTACGGGGACTTCGCGCTGCCCATGCGGGACTCGCTCCTGGAGCGCGCCTTCGAGTGCTGGGTGCACGCGGACGACATCGCGAACGCGGTGGCGTACCCGTACGAGCCGCCGAGCGGCACGCACCTGCACGGCATGATCGACCTGGCGGCCCGGCTGCTTCCGGCGGCCCTGGCCGACCGGCGCCGCGCGGGCCTGGCGTCCCCGTCGCGTCACCTGGTCGCGGCGGGCGCCCCCGGCCGCTCGCTCCACCTGGAGGTCGAGGGCTCGGGCGGCGGCCACTGGTACATCGCCCTGGACTCCCCGGCGGCCGTCGGCTCCCCGGACCACGCGGTGGCCCAGGTGGCGATGGACGGCGTCGAGTTCTGCCAGCTCGTGGCGGGCCACATCCCGCCGGAAGAGGCGGCAGCGGGACAGGACGGCGACCGCGAGGCCATCCGCGACGTCCTCTTCGCGGCGGCGAGCCTGAGCCGGCTGTAAGGCTCCGGAGTGCCTTGGCTCTGAAGAGCCTTGGCTCCGAAGGGCCTTACGCGAAGACCACCGTGCGGCGGCCGTTGAGCAGGATGCGGCGCTCCGCGTGCCACTTCACCGCGCGGGCCAGCGCCTGGCACTCGACGTCACGGCCGACGGCGACCAGCTGGTCCGGGGTGACCTCGTGGCCGACACGCTCGACCTCCTGCTCGATGATCGGGCCCTCGTCGAGGTCGGCCGTCACGTAGTGGGCCGTCGCGCCGATCAGCTTCACGCCGCGCGCGTGCGCCTGGTGGTAGGGCTTGGCGCCCTTGAAGCTCGGCAGGAAGGAGTGGTGGATGTTGATGATCCGGCCCGACAGCTGCTTGCACAGGTCGTCGGAGAGCACCTGCATGTAGCGGGCGAGCACGACCAGCTCGACGTTCTCCTCGCGGACGAGCGCGAGCAGTTCGGCCTCGGCCTCAGACTTGTTGTCCTTCGTGACCGGAATATGCCGGAACGGAATGCCGTACGAGCCGACCAGCTCGGAGAAGTCCGTGTGGTTGGAGACGACCGCGACGATCTCGACCGGCAGCGCCCCGATCCGCGAGCGGAAGAGGAGGTCGTTCAGGCAGTGGCCGAACTTCGACACCATCAGCACGACGCGCATCCGCTCGTCGGCCCGGTTGATGTGCCAGTCCATCGTGAACGAGTCGCCCACCGCCGTGAAGCTCGCCCGGAGCTTCTCCACGGTCACCGGCTCCTCCGCCGAGAAGTGGACGCGCATGAAGAAGAGGCCGGTGTCCCGGTCCTTGAACTGCTGACTGTCCTCGATGTTGCAGCCGGTGATGAACAGGTAGCTCGACACGGCGTGCACGATGCCCTGTTTGTCGGGGCAGGAGAGCGTGAGGACGTACTGGTCGGTCATCCCCGTAGGGTGCCACACCGCGCGCGACGGGCACGGCCCACGTCCGTCAAACGGACCCGGGGACGGACCCGGTCACGCCCCGACGGAGCCGGTCATGATGCGGAGCACGTCCAGGGAGCGCGGGGGTGTGTCCGGGTCCTCCTCGTCCGCCTGCGCCATCCGTATGTGTGCCTCGCGGGCGGCCCGTACGGCCTCCGGCCAGCCGTGGTGCTCCATGTACGCGGAGAACGGCGCGTCCGGGCCCACCTGGTGCATGATGCGCAGCACCCGCAGCACGGCCACGTCCACCAGGGCTGCCTCGCCGGAGTCGCGGAAGATCGTTCCGACGTACTTCTCGGCGGACCAGTTGTCCAGCCACGTGTCCTCGACCAGGCGGTAGACGGCGTCGGTGACGTCGCCGTACCCCTCCTGGCCGGTCAGCCAGGTGGTCTCGTGGAACGTGGGGTCGGAGAGCATGTGCAGCGCGGAGCGCACGTTGCTGCGCCAGCGCCACCACGGCAAGTCGTTGAGCGGCATGCCGCCCATGGTGGAGGAGCGACGGCCGCGACGGGAAGAGTTCACCGAACCTGAGACTGGACTGGACACCTTTCGATCGTACGTTCCCCATCAAGATCGCCCGACCAGCACCCTTCCGCGACGCTTCCGGCCCCCTCCCCGCACTCTCCCCACCAGGGCGTCAACCCCGGTAATTCACCCTCACGTCACCCCTCGTTGAACCACGCACACTTCTGCGTTACCCGTGAGGCGGAATTGTGAGCGCCCATGACCGGTAGGCGAATGACCTCACTCCTCGCATACGTCACGGCGACAGCGGCCGGTGCGTCATTGCTCACCGGCTGTGGCGTGATCCCTGGAACCACGGGGGGATCCAGGGAGCCCGTCACCGTCATGACGTGGGCCCCGGACGGCACGCGCGCCACCAACCAGCCGGGCATGCCCGCGATGGCCCAGGCCTTCGCGCGCTGGGTGAACGCCTCCGGCGGGATCGACGGCCACGAGCTCAAGATCCTCACCTGCAACGAGCAGAACACCTCGGCCGGCGCCGCCGCCTGCGCCCGTCGGGCCGTCAGCGAGAAGGTCGTCGCCGTCGTCGGCTCGTACAGCCAGAACGGCCGCGCCTTCATGGCGCCCCTGGAGGCGGCCGAGATCCCGTACATCGGCGGATACGGCGTCTCCGAGGACGAGTTCACCAGCCCGCTCTCCTACCCGGTGAACGGCGGCCTCGCCTCGCTCATGGCCGGTCACGGCATGCAGCTCGCCGAGGACTGCCGCAAGGTCTCCCTCGTCAGGCCCGACACCCTCGCCGGCGACAAGCTGCCCGATCTGCTCAACTCCGGGCTGCGCAAGAGCAGCCACGACGGCGCCACCGACATCCCGGCCGTCGAGGACGCCGCCGAGTACACCGCGCAGGCCAAGCGGGCCCGCTCGAAGGCCGGCAGCGAGGACGGCTGCGTCGCCGCCGTCCTCGGCGAGCGCACCCAGACCTTCTTCGACTCCTTCCGCCGCCTCCCCGCGCAGGAGGAGGACGACAGCCGGAACGGCCAGGACGGTCAGGACGGCGAGGACGGCAACGGCGCGGAAAGCGTACGGATCTCCTCCGTGCTCGGCAGCGTCAGCCAGCCCGTCGTCGACCGCACGGGCGGCGCGCACAGCCCCTTCGAGGGCGCGTACGTCACCGGCTGGTACCCGGAGGCGAACGACGAGCGCTGGGCGCCGATGCGCAAGGTCATCAAGGAGCACGCGTTCGTCGACAACCGCGTCGACCCGACCGACGCGGGCGTCCAGACGACCTGGATCGCGTACACCGTCCTGAAGAAGGTGATCGAGTCGCTCGACACCGACTCGATCTCGGCGGGCGCCGTCGCGCACGCCCTTGACCGCGGGGTGCGGATCGACACCGGCGGCCTCACCCCGACGCTGCGCTGGCGCTACGAGGACATGCTCGGCGCCCCCCGCTTCCCCCGGATCGTCAACCACGAGGTGACGTTCCAGGTGGTCCGCAAGGGGCAGCTCGTGGCGCAGAAGCCGGGCTTCGTCGACGTCGGCGACACCGTCCTCGGCGCTCCGTAGCCGTTCGGAGCGCCGAGCCCGGCCCCCGCCCTACAGCTGGGTGGGGGTCCGCTTGGACAGGCCGTACTTCTCGGCGGTCGGGTTCCACAGCGACGCCGCCTTGCGCTTGGCGATCGTGGCGTCGGAGCTCTTCTTGCCGGCCTCGACGGTGTGCGAGGTGCCCCTGGCCTTGCCGCCCTTGCAGAGCTTCTTGTTGCCCTTGACCTGGTCCGCCCAGGCCGCGTAGTGGTCGTCGGCGGACGCCGACGCCTGCCACGCGTCGGTGAGGGCGCTGTTCAGGGCGGCGTTGCTGGGGAGCTTGTCGACGGTCAGGCCCTGCAGCCGGGTCACCAGGGCGCGCCGCTGTCCGGCGGCGCCGCGCAGGTCGATGGCGGCCTGGTCGAGGTTCTTGCACTGCTTGATGGCCTCGACCGAGCGGATCACCGCGTCACGGCTGTTGTTGCTGTCCGCGAGCAGCTTGTCGAGGGCCTGCGCCTGCGGCTCGGCGGGGTCGGCCGGCTGCCCGCTCGGCGCGGTCGACGGGGCGCCGGAGCTCGCGGCCACGTTCTGGCCGGGGCCCTTGTCCTTCTCCTCGTCCCCGCCGCTGAGCAGCGCGCCGGCGCCGAGGCCGACGACCGCGCAGCCGACGACGACGGCGGCGATCAGCGCGAGGGGCGACCTGCGGCGCGGCTCGGGCTCGTCGTCGTAGTCGTCCTGGTACGCGCCCTGGAAGGCGGGCGGCACGGGCGGCTGCTGCTGGAACTGCTGCTGCGGGGGCTGCGGGGCGGGCGGGCTGTACGGCGCCTGCTGGAACTGCCGCTGCGGCGCCTGATGCTGCGGCTGGTGCTGCTGCGGCTGCGGCATGTGCTGCGTGGCGTCGCTGCGGAAGAGGTTGTCGAACTCGGCGGGCGGCTGCCGCTCGCCGGGCGCCTGCGCCGGTACGGGAGCGATGTACTGGGTCGCGTCCGAGGCCCCGGCGGGCTGCTGCGGCCGGCCGAGGGGGCCGGTGCCGAGGAACTGCGTGTCCTGGCCGGCGCCCTGGGCGGGGCCCTGCGCGGCGACGGGCGGGATGTGCTGGGTCGCCTGCATGTCGGCGAGGGAGGGCGCGGGGGCGGCCGGCGGGTAGCCGTAGCCGGGCTGGACCGGCGGCTGGGCGGGCGCGGGGTAGCCGTAGCCGTAGCCGCCGGGCGGCGGGGTGTCGGTGGGAGCGGGGTAGCCGTAGCCGGCGGGCGACGGGGTGTCGGCGGGTATCCGCCCGTGCGCCCCGGGCATCGCACCCGGCATCGAACCCGTCGCACCAGGCATCGCGCCGGGCATCTGGCCGGGGCCCGCGCCCTGCGGCGGGATCGGCGCGATGTACTGCGTCGCCTGCATGTCCGAGGCACCGCCCGGCACGGCCTCCGGCGGGAGCGGCATGGCCGGGGGCAGCGGCTGCGCGGACTGCTGGTGGTGCGGGGGCTGCTGCCCCTGCGGTGCCCCACCGGGGCCCCAGGCGCCGCCCCACGGCGTGCCACCGGCCGGGCCTACGCCCTGGCCGGTCTCCACGCCGCCCTCCGCGGGCAGCACGACACCTTCGTGCGTGGGCCGTACCGCCGGATACTGCGGCTCCGGCCCCTGTCCGCTCTGCGTCACCGGGACTCCTACTGATGGACCTACGGAATCGTCGGCTCACGCTACCGGGTGCGTCCAGGGCGGCGCACACACGTGTGAGACCGGTAACAGACCCACAACGGACCCGTACCGGTCTCACCGTCAACTCCCGTACCTCAGGCCCCTGATCGCCCCCGTTCGTAGCGCTCAGAGGCTGCGGGCGGTGATGTCGCCCTGGATGGTGGTCGCCTTGATGTTCAGCTCGGCGGCGGCACCGGCGGAGTTCGTGAGGGAGTTGTGAACGCGGCCCAGAGTGGTGCCGGCGTCGAGGGTCGCGGAGACCCCGCGCGCCGCGTCGACCGACAGGTCGCCGGACTGGGTGGACAGGACGACCGCGCCCCGCGTGGCCTCGGCGATCCGGATGTCACCCTGCAGGGTGCTGATGTCGGCCGGGCCGCCCAGGCGGCCGACGGTGACGTCACCGCCGAGCGCGGTGAGGCGGACGCTCGCGGCCTCGTCGATCTTGACCGCGCCGTGCGCGCCGTCGAAGGCGACGTCCCCGAGCCGCCCGACGCCCCGGAGCTCGGCGGCGGCCGCCTTGCCCTCGACGTGGGAGCCGGCGGGCACCTGGAGGGTGACCTCGACGGAGCCGACGTTGCCGAGGAGCCCGTTCTTCGCGGGCGGGGTCGTGATCCGCAGGACGCCGTCGTCGTAGCTGACGGTGGTCTGCTCGGCCGTCTTCACGTCGCGGCTCTTCGAGGCGTTCGCGGGCCGGACCTCGACGGTGGCGTCGGCCCGGTCGGCGGCGATGACCTGGACGCGACCGGCGGCGATGTCGAGAACGGCGGCGATCGGGGCGGTGGTGGCGAACTTCTGCATGGTTCTCTCCTAGGTCCTGCGTTCTGCGCTCCGTGTTTCTGACAAGAGAAACGCTACGTTGTGTTCACTGATCACGCAACAAGCTCGTTGCACCCAATGGGCATCATTGCAGGTAGAGCCCTATATTTCATTGCAACGACCTAGGCAATAATGCAACGCGCACCCCACTGTGCGTTGCATTGGGCGAGGGGTGAACGCTATGCTGACGCCAGCAGTGGAAGCAGCGAAGGGAGATCGCGGTGCCGGGAGGCAGACTCACCCAGCAGGAACGCCAGCAGATCGCGCTCGGCCTGGCCGACGGCCTCGCCTACGCGGAGATCGCCAGGCGCCTGGACCGTCCGACCTCCACGGTCACCCGCGAGGTGATGCGCAACGGCGGCCCCACCGCCTACCGCGCCGACCTGGCCCACCGCGCCACCGAGCACCGCGCCCACCGGCGCAGGCCGGCCACGCCCAAGGGCGCGGAGGCGCCCCCGCAGCCCTACGGCCGCGACGCCGAGGCGGTGCGCGCGTACGAGGAGCAGTTCACCACCCTCCTCATGCGGCAGGGCCTGCCCAAGATGACGTCCGCGGTGCTGACCTGTCTCTTCACCACCGACTCGGGCAGCCTCACGGCGGCCGAACTCGTCCAGCGCCTCCAGGTCAGCCCGGCGTCCATCTCCAAGGCCGTCACCTTCCTGGAGGGCCAGGGCCTCGTCCGCCGGGAGCGCGACGAACGCCGCCGCGAGCGCTACATCGCCGACTCCGACGTCTGGTACCAGTCGATGGTCGCCTCCGCCCGGGCCAACATCGAGTTCGCCGCGACCGCGCGGGAGGGCGTCCGCGTCCTCGGCGCCGACACCCCGGCCGCCGCCCGCCTGGAGAACATCGCCCGCTTCGTCGACTTCGTCGCCGAGAGCATCACCCGCGCCGCCGAACAGGCCCGCGACGTCCTCCACACGAAGACCGATCCCCCAGCCGACCCGACGCCGTAACCGGCCCGGCTCCCGCTGCGGCTGTCGCGGGAGCCGTCACGCCTGCCGTCACGCCGCGTGCAACGCGAGCCGCGCCCCGAACTCCCGTACCACCGGCTCCCCCGCGAACGGGTCCAGACGGTCCTTCAGGTCGTCCAGATACTCCGCCCCCCGCGAGGACCGCAGCGTCGCGAGGAGTTCGAGGGCGCGCGTGCCCGTGTGGCAGGCCTGCTCCACCTCGCGCCGCTGCACCTGCGCCGAGGCCAGCAGCACCAGGCCGATCGCCCGCCGCCTGGCCCGCGTCTTCGGGTGGCCGTCCAGGGACTCCTCGGCCGCCCGCGCCGCCGCCTCCGCCTGCCCCAGGTCCCGGTGGCAGTGGGCCAGTTCGTCGGCGAGGTACGCGTGGTCGAAGTGCGCGATCCACGACGGGTCGTCGCCCGACTCCGGATCCGCCCGCTCAAGTGCCGCTACGGCACGGCCCGCGACCACCTCGAAGGAGTGGGCGTCCCCGAGGAGCGCGTGCCCCCGGGCCTCCGCCGCGAAGAACATCGCCTCCGCCCTCGGCGTCACCCGCCCCCGCGCGCCCTCCTGCGCCGCCCGCGCCAACTGCGCGATCTCCCGCGGGTTGCCGAGCTCGGCGGCCAGGTGACTCATCGACGCGGCCAGCACATAGCCGCCGTACGCCCGGTCGCCCGCGGCCTGCGCGAGCCGCAGCGCCTGGATGTAGTACCGCTGGGCGAGCCCCGGCTGCCCGGTGTCCACCGCCATGTACCCGGCCAGCTCCGTGAGCCGCGCGACCGCCGCGAACAGCTGCCGGCCGACCACCTCACGGTACGAACCCGAAAGCAGCCCCGCCACCACGCTGTTCAGGTAGTGCACGACCACCGGCCGCACGTGCCCGCTGCCGAACCGCCGGTCCAGGTCGACCAGGGCCGCCGTCATCGCCCGGACCGCCTCCACGTCCGAGACCCCGACCCGCGCCCCGGCCGACCGCGCCACGTTCGCGTCCGCGCCCGTGATCAGCCAGTCCCGGCTCGGCTCCACGAGCGCGGAGGCCGCGACCGTGGACCCGGAGAGGAAGTCCCGGCGGCCCACGTCGCTCCGCCACAACTCGCAGACCTGCTCGATCGCGCCGAGCACCGTCGGCGCGAACTGCAGCCCCACACCGGCCGCCAGGTTCTTGCCGTTCGCCATCCCGATCTCGTCGATCGTGACCGTCCGGCCGAGCTTGCGGCCCAGCGCCTCCGCGATGATCCCCGGTGCCCGCCCGCGCGGCTGCTGCCCGCGCAGCCAGCGCGCCACCGACGTCTTGTCGTACCGCAGATCGAGACCGCGCTCGGACCCGACCATGTTCACCCTGCGGGCGAGGCCCGCGTTGGAACACGCGGCCTCCTGAATGAGCGCCTGCAGCCGTTCGTTCGGCTGACGGGCGACAAGTGGCCTGGCTGACATGACTACCCCCTGAGGCCGTGAGTGATCGAAGAGAACTGATCACTGCCCGGCGGATATCCGGTCAATGCCGATGTGAACACGCGAAACCGGACGCATCGGCCACGGACCCGGGCACGGGGCACGGCCGACACCCCCCACCTCTGGCTACCCCACCACCGCTCCCCGGCCCCACGCGCGCCCCCGTCCGTGCACCTATGCGCCCCGTCGTGCAGGATCGATGCTCCACACCGCGCGGCACACCGCCCGTAACCCCAGGTGACGGCGGGAGTTGAGTTCACCGTGGAAGAGACCATCGGAGTCACGGAAGCCGCACAGATCCCCAAGCAGCGAGGCGAGCAGCTGCTGGACAGCGCCGTGCGGTATGCGGAAGAGCGGCACTGGGACGTGTTCCCGGGGACCTGGCTGGAGGCGGTCGAGGGCCGGGAGCGGTGCTCCTGCGGCGCGGAGGAGTGCGTCACGCCCGGCGCGCACGCGGCCAGGCCCGACTGGTCGACCCAGGCGACCGGCAGCGCGGTCGGGGCGCGGCGCATGTGGTCGAAGCAGCCCAAGTCGTCGATCCTGCTGCCGACCGGCCGTACCTTCGACGCGATCGAGGTGCCGGAGTCGGCGGGCTTCCTGGCGCTCGCGCGGATGGAGCGCATGGAGCTCACGCTCGGCCCGGTGACCTGTACGCCGGACCGCCGGATGTTCTTCTTCGTCCTGCCGGGAGCCGCGACCAAGGTCCCCGATCTCGTACGGAAGCTGGGCTGGGCCCCGGCCTCGATCGACCTGACCACGCGCGGCGAGGGCTTCTACGTGGCGGCGCCGCCCACCCGGGTCGGCGGGCACGGCGCGGTGCAGTGGGCGCGGCGGCCCACCGCGGCGAACCGCTGGCTGCCGGACGCCGAGGAGCTCATCAGCGCCCTCGCGTACGCCTGCGGACGGGAAGCCGCGGCGGCACGGGCCCGACACGCCTGACATACGGCCCTTAGGGTGTGCCTTTAGGTTTTTTGGGGTACACCCTATGGGTTGATGGACACGCCCTCACCTGGAATCTCCCGTATTTTCAAAAGCGGGGGGCACCGCCCCCGGGGGACCGGGAGCGGTGCCCGCCGTTCGCGTCGAGGGGCTGTGGAAGCGCTTCGGGCAGCAGATCGCCGTGAACGGCATCGATCTCGTGCTGCCCGCGGGCCGGTTCATCGGGCTCGTCGGGCCCAACGGCGCCGGCAAGACCACCACCCTCTCCATGATCACCGGGCTGCTCCGGCCGGACGCGGGGCGCGTCCTCGTCGCCGGGCACGACGTGTGGCGCGACCCGGATTCGGTCGCCGAGGTCAAGGCCCGGATCGGGGTCCTGCCCGAGGGGCTGCGGCTCTTCGAGCGGCTCTCGGGCCGTGAACTCCTCGCGTACACCGGGCGGCTGCGGGGGCTGCCCGGTGCCGAGGTCGACAAGCGGGCCGCGCAGCTGCTCGACGTACTGGACCTGGCGGGCTCGCAGAACAAGCTGGTCGTGGACTACTCGACCGGTATGCGCAAGAAGATCGGCCTGGCCGCCGCGCTGCTGCACAACCCGGAAGTCCTCTTCCTGGACGAGCCGTTCGAGGGCGTCGACCCGGTGTCCGCGCAGACGATCCGGGGCGTCCTCGAGCGGTACACCGGCTCGGGCGCGACGGTCGTCTTCTCCAGCCACGTCATGGAGCTGGTGGAGTCGCTGTGCGACTGGGTCGCGGTGATGGCCGCGGGCCAGATCCGCGCGCAGGGCCCGCTCGCGGACGTACGGGGCGACGCGCCGTCGCTGCAGGCCGCGTTCCTCGAGCTGGTGGGCGCGAACGGCCGGGACGCGGCCGGGGACTCCCTGGACTGGCTCGGCGGGGGTACGGCCCGATGACCACGGCCACCACTCCTGTCTCGACGCCGGAGTCGCTGACCTCGGTCTTCGTACGGCTCAAGCTGTCGCTGCTGCGCAACGGGCTGCGGCAGTCGGGCACTCGGACCGCCGTCTACGTGACGTCGATCGTCATCTCCGTGCTCTTCGGCGGGCTGATGATGCTCGGGTTCGTCACGCTGCGGGGCAACGCGGACGCCGGCTCGGTCGCCATCCTGCTGACCGGGTTCCTCGCCCTGTCGTGGGCCGTCATGCCGCTGTTCGTACCCGGCGGCGACGAGACGCTCGACCCGTCGCGGCTCGTGATGCTGCCGCTGCGCCCCCGTCCGCTGGTGCGGGCGCTGCTCGTGGCCTCGCTGGTGGGCAGCGGCCCGACGTTCACCCTGATCGTCGCCGTGGGCACGGCCATCGCGGTCGCGCGGGGCGCCGCGGGTGTCGTGGTGTCGGTCCTCGCCGTGCCGCTGGTGATCCTGGTGTGCGTGGCGCTGTCGCGGGCCGTCGCCGCCGCCAACGTACGGCTGCTGTCCTCGCGCAAGGGGCGTGACCTGGCGGTCCTGAGCGGTCTGGTGATCGCCGTCGGGATCCAGGTGGTCAACTTCGGCGCGCAGCGGCTGAGCCGCGCCGGGAGCCTGGAGGCGCTCGAACCGGCGGGGAACATCGTGGGCTGGCTGCCGCCGGCCTCGGCGGTCGCGGCGATCGACTCGGCGAGCGAGGGCGACTACGCGCTCGCGGCCGCCCAGTTGCTGCTGACGGTCGCCGCCCTGGGGGCGCTGCTGTACTGGTGGCAGCGGAGCCTGGTGCGGCTGATGACGGAGCCGGACGGCTCGACGATCGGCGCGGCCCCGGACTCGGCCGACAGCGGCTGGGAGACCACGGGACGGCTGGGGCGGCTGCTGCCGGGCGGGCGTACGGGAACGGTGATGGAGCGCAGCCTGCGCTACATCTGGCGCGACCCGAAGACGAAGGCCGCGTGGACCACCTCGCTCGTGCTCGGCGCGATCGTCCCGATGTTCAACGCCCTCCAGGGCGCGGGCTCGGTCTACTGGGCCTGCTTCGCCTCGGGGATGCTCGGCATGCTGATGTACAACCAGTTCGGGCAGGACACCTCGGCGTTCTGGATGGTCGCGCAGACGATCTCCACCCCGGCGGACGCGTACGCCGAACTACGCGCGCGTGCCCTGACGCTGCTGGTGATCACCCTTCCGTTCACGGTCCTGGTGACGGCGGGCACGGCGATGGTGTCCGGCGCCTGGTCGGCGCTGCCGCCCGCGCTGGGCGTGGCGTTCGCGCTGCTCGGCGCGATGCTGGGGGTCGGGGCGGTGTCCTCGGCGCTCTTCCCGTACTCGATCCCACAGGACAGCCCGTACAAGAACGTGGCGCCGGGACAGGGCGGCCTGGCGTGGATCTCGATCTTCGGCGGCATGCTCGGGGCGGGGGTGCTGTGCGCGCCGGTGATCGGGGCGGCGATCTACCTCAACGTCGAGGACGAGACGTCCCTGCTGTGGACCCTGCTGCCGCTCGGCACGCTGTACGGCGCGCTGCTCCTGTGGGGCGGCCTGAAGCTGGCGGCGCCGCGGGCGGCGCGACGGCTGCCGGAGATTCTGGCGGCGGTCAGTAAGGGCTAGGTCGGTAAGGGGTAGGTCGGCAAAGGGTAGTCGCTTGGCTCGTGCCGGAAGCCCGTGCCGGTGCCCGTGCAGGTGCACGGGCACGGGCTTCCGGACGAACCGCCGCCTCCGGATGCCGTGCAGATTCGAACCAATTCTTTATCTTCGCAGGCCAGTTGGTCGTTCGACCTTGGACCAGCTGCGATCGGAGCGCTCTCAGCGAGGGTCGCACCCCTTCCCAACAGGCCGAACGTTCGGTCGTGACCGGAAAGCGGCGGAGGATGTGCGATCACCCTCCGCATCGGCAAGACTCCGGGGCGCAATCAAGCAGCACCCGCCCCGAAAGGACACCCCAATGCGTCCCCTGCTCCGTGACACCGCCCTCACCACCGCGTTCGCCACCGGCCTCGCGCTGATCGGCGTCGCCGCGACGCCGGTCGTCGCGCAGGCCGAGCCGACGCGGCTGTACCCGCCGTCGGCGCTCGTGCTCTCCGTGGCGAAGGGCGAGGACATGACGACGGCGACGGTCGAGCGCGCGGTGACCCTGAGCTGCGCCCCCACGGCCACGGGCACGCACCCGGCGCCGAAGGAGGCCTGCGAGGAGCTGGACGCCGTGGACGGGGACTTCGGCCAGCTGACCAGGGCGAACGCCGCCGCCCCCTGTACCCGCATCTGGGACCCGGTCACCGTCACCGGCGAGGGCATCTGGAAGGGCAAGCGCGTGACGTGGTCGGCGACGTACGGCAACCGGTGCGAGATGAACGTGGGCATGTGGAAGAACTCGGTCTTCGCGTTCTGACACACGTGTCGCGCGCGTCACGCGCGCGTCATCGGTGCCGGTGAGGGGGCAGCCCCCTCACCGGCACCTCCGCTTTTCGCGGCGGCTAGAAGACGGCGCTCATGTCGTTCCAGTTGTAGTCGGAGTCGTCGCCGTAGCCCTTCTCCAGGCCTCCTGTGCCCTTGCCCGCGTACACCATCATGCAGCCCGCTCCGGAGCAGGAGTTGCCGGTGAGGGACGTGGAGGCCGTGCCGTTGGTGATGGTGATCAGGTCGTTGCGACCGTCCCCCTGGGCGGTGTCCCCGACGCCGACGAGCGTGGCCATGGTGTTCCAGCCGCCCCCGATGAGCACGCGCGAGCCCACGGCGCCGGTCTTGCCCGGGTAGCGCCACAGCTTGCCGGTGGACGCCTCGCGGGCGAGCAGGTCGGGCCTGCCGTCGCCGTCCAGGTCACCGGGGCCGACGAGGGCGCTCATGCCGTTCCAGCCGCCGGAACCGACGAGCTTGCGGGCGCCGAGGGCACCGGACGCGGTGCCCGGGTAGAGCCACAGCTTCCCCGTGGACTTCTCGACGGCGAGCAGGTCCGACCGGCCGTCGCCGGACAGGTCCCCGAAGGCGGTGATCTGGGACATGGAGTTCCAGCCACCGGAGCCGATCAGCTTGCGGCTCCCGAGGGCGCCCTTGCCGGTGCCGGGGTACAGCCACAGCTTCCCCGTCGCCGCCTCGCGGGCGATCACGTCCTCCTTGCCGTCGCCCGAGAAGTCGCCGTGCCGGCTCAGCGCGTTCATCGCGTTCCAGCCGCCGGAACCGACCAGCTTCCCCGTCCCGTCACCCGGGAGGAACCAGAGGCGGCCGACCTTGTCACGGACCAGGAGGTCGGCCCGGTAATCGGCGTCCAGGTTGGCGAAGGAGGAGCGGGACGGGGACTCGAAGGAGGTGGACCACGAGGGGTAGGCGGGTCCCGAGCACTCCCGGTAAGTGGGAACGAACTTCAGCGAACTCATCGAAGGCACCGAGTAGCCCCATTCGGTGCCGCCCGGGTCCGGCTCCGTGACACCGACGCTCCAGTACGAGGTCCCGTAGTGGGCCTCGTCGTATTCGCACACGTACTGATTGGTGCGGTTGGACTGCGCCCTGACCTTGTTGTCCCAGGCCCCGAGTGTCGGCATGCTCTTCGTCAGCTTGAGCATCTCGCCGGTGGCGTGATCGGTCTTCCAGACGCAGAGGTAGCCCTTCGGGCAGTCCTCGGGCTTGGCCTGGGCGGGCGTGGCCGCTGGGCCGAGGGTCGTGAAAACGGCGAGCGCGGCGAGGCCGAGCGCGGCGGGTCGGGTGACCTTGGCGGCTGGGCGCCGCCGCCGGGACAGCCCCGACAGCCGGGACAGCGAGAACATGTACGAGTACCCCTCCGAAGTACGGCGTGGAGCCGAGCCCTCAGGACTCCCCCAACTCGAACGCCGTGGCAGGGACCGTACAGGGCACCACCGTCACTCCACCGCGCGGGTGACCCTCACGAACCGGTCCTCGTCCGTGGACCGAAACCGCGTCGTTCACGGCCCCGCTCGGACACGATCCCCCGCATGTCGGGGGACGTGCGCGAGGCGACCGAGCACAGGGACCGGGTCCTGGTCCGGAAGTGGACGGAGCCGCACGAGGAGGCCGTCCTGCGGGACACCCCGATCGCGGTCCTCCAGCAGGTCAGGTTCTGGGGCGGCATCGCGGTCGCCGTCGCGGGCGTCGAGCTGTGGCGGCTGCGCGGCCCACGGCATGCGCTTCCGCCGATTGACCCGCCCGGTCACTTCACCGCCCGCGTGACCATGAGGTGCAGAAGCCCCGGCTCCACGAACGGGTCCTCCTCGGTGGGCCGGGACCGCCAGTCCAGCGGCCAGGTCACCCCGTCGAGCGCCGGAACCCCGACGAACGCCTCACTCCGCCCACTCCGACTCAGCGCCCGCGCCGGTGCCGGCCAGGCGTGGGCCGCGACGGTCTGCGGGGGCAGCAGAAAGTACAGGTTCCGCTCACCGGTGGCCTCCCGCACGATCGGCCCGGCACGGAAATCGGTGAACTCCATGAGCCGGTACGCGACGTCCTCCCCGAGGAACCCGCCGATACGGACGGCGTCGAAGTGCACGCCCGCGTGACGGAGGGCGTGACCGGTTGGGGGGACCCAAGGGGGCACCCTGTCAAGTGACTTGCGCGAATTCATGACACCAGCTTTCCGGCGTCGCTCTACTGTGACCAGGGCCACAGGCGCTTTGTGCCGGGCTGTGCGTTCGGGGAGGTCGTACGTGAACAAAGGAAACAAGGGGAGCCCTGGGGCCGCGAAGGCCTTCGGAAGGCTGCTGCGCTTCTACCGGGAGCGAGCGAAGGTCTCGCAGGAGGCGCTGGGCAAGGCGACCGGATATTCCAAGTCCCAGGTGGCCATGATCGAGCGTGGCGAGCGCAGGGCGAAGGGGAACTTCGTCGCCATCGCCGACGAGATGCTCGGTGCACAAGGTGCACTGCTGGAGTTGGCCGAGGAGGTTCCGCTCAGCGCGGTGGCCGCCTGGTTCGAGGACTACCTGGAGAAGGAGGCGAAGGCCGCCGGGATCCACGTTTATATGAACCAGCTGATCCCCGGGCTGCTCCAGACCCCGGACTACGCGCGAGCGGTCTTCAACTGCGCCAACCCGCCCTGGGAGGACGACGAGCGAGAGACCATGATCGAGACGCGCATGGCGAGACACGCCGTCTTCCGCCGCAGGCCGTTCACCCTGATCAGGTTCGTCCTGGAGAAGATCGCGCTCACGCGCCCCATCGGCGGACCGCAGATCCTCAAGGACAACCTAATCCACATCCTCGACATGGCCCGTCTTCGCAACGTGGAGATCCAGGTCATGCCGGAAGACCGGGAAACCCACGCCGGGCTGGATGGCCCGTTCACGCTGCTGGAGACGGAAGGCCGCAAGGAGCAACTCGTCTATGTCGAGGGCCAGAGCGGGAGGTACTTTCTCACTGAGCAGCCCGAGTTGGGTGACGCCTTCGCTCGGTTCGGCACCTTGCGGGCCCAGGCACTCACCCCGGAAGAGTCGGCAGACTTCATCGAACAGGTGGCACGGAAGCTATGAGCAACGAACTCAACTGGTTCAAGAGCAGCTACAGCAGCCCCCAGGGCGGCGACTGCGTCGAGGTTGCCGTCGCCTGGGCGAAGTCCTCCTACAGCCTTCCCGAGGGCGGCGACTGCGTCGAGGTCGCAACCTGCCCCCACACCGTCCACGTCCGGGACTCCAAGGACACCGCCATCCCCTCCCTCACCGTCTCCCCCGCCGCCTGGACCCGCTTCGTTTCGGGCAGCGCCTGGCTGTAACTCGTCTGCCCTCGACGTGAGTTGGGACCTATCTTGGGCCGACACTTCGATTCGAGGAGGGGGCACCATGACCGCATTCCGCAAGTCGCTCGCCGTTCTGGCCATGACCGCGGTGATCTCGTTGGGCTTCGCCGGAACCAGCCACGCGGACATCAGCTGCGACTGGGTGTGGGACGGCGCGGGCGCCTGGTACTGCCAGCAGGCCTAGCGGGCTGTCTCGCACGCCGGTGCCGCGGCGGCCGCGAAGGCACGCCGCGGCACCGGTCGACGATGGGAGCTCGGGCCTAGCTCAGGTAGAAGACGTCGAACTTCCTTCGGGCCGGGGGGCGATGCTCGCCTCGCCCGGGCCCTGGGGCGGGTTGATGTTGAGGAAGTGCGCTGCGAGCTCCGCGTTCGGCTGGACGCTGACGCGCCAGATCCTCGTCCCAGCGTCGCCCTCCTTCGCCAACGACTTCTTGAGCTCCGCGTCAGCCGCGCTGATCTGGGTCATGGCCTGCTCCTCCGCGTGGTGGCCGAGAGCGCCGCCCCGACCGGCGGCAGCTGGAAGCTCGCACCGGAATCGGCCGAAATCGCGGCACGCGAGCGGTGGTTCGATTCCGAACCAGGCGGCGTTCCGCCGGGCGGCCTACAGCGGGGACGGGCCGGGCGTGCGGGCCCGCCGCCGGCCTCCGCCCGCACGCGCCCCGCCGGCGGTCGATCCGCCAAGATCCACCGGCCAGGCCCTAGGGCGTGTATCGAAAGCACGGACAGGCCGGGCGGGGTGATGTCCCGGTCCGGCCCGTCCGCTCTCTGCTAAAGGTCGAGCTGATACTGGTGTGTCGTGTGCGTGGGCGTGTAGCCGAGACCGTCGTTGACCCGTCGCATGTGCGCGTTGCTGTCGGCGGTGTCGGTCAGGAGGCCACCGAGGTCCGGATAGTCCCTGTGGGCCTGTCGGATCGACTCGGCCTTCATCCATCGGCCGAGGCCGTGACCTCGGTGCTCGGGCAGCACCCCCGTGCCGTAGTGCTGGCCCTCACCTGTGCCGTTGCCGGGGATGACGAGTTCGGTGAAGGCGGCGACGAGCCGCAGAGTTGAGCTCGGCCGCCTCTTGGCTGACCCCTGACCTGACACGACCTCTGAGACGGCGAAACGCCGTGGCATGCCGGGGCGTTTCGTGCGTGCGCTCAGTTCAGCGCAAGCCGTCTGTGTCGTCGTACTCTTCGCCGATTGGGAGTGGCCGACGGTCCTCCCCCGGGTCATCGCTGTAGATGGCCGCGGAGACCGCGCTGTCGTAGGCATCGTCGAGACCGTTACCGCTTGCGCCGAGTATGTTCTCCCAGTCAATTCCCATACATACGAGCCTACCCGTAGTGTTCGAGGAACCGAGCTATGTGGGCGTTGAGCTCGTCCGCCTGGGCAAAGATCGCAGCTTCCTCTCCTGGGAGGATGGGCGGCGCGGTCGGCCTCGTCATCGGGCTAGGGTCCGTTCACTCGTGGCGGTGACTACGGCTGTTGAGTTCTCCACGCTGGCAGCCCAGCGCCCGATCGCGGACTCCTGGCGCTGGGTAAGCCCGGGGTCGGCGGCCAGGGCGCGGGCCGTGCGGGCGAGGCGGCCGATCACCACATGCTGGTCGTGCGAGAGCTTCCGCAGCGCTGCGGCATCCAACGTCCGGTGGGCGAGGCGCAGGGCCTCGCCGAGCCCTAGGTGTTCTGCCTCGGGAGGTTGTGGACGGCTGGGCAGTTGAGTCCTACCGGTCGGTGCAGTCGCGTGCATGCTGAAGCCACTGCTGCGTGTAGTTGAAGCGGGCGGTCGTACCGTGGACGATCCGACCGAGGAGGTTCTGCACGACCTGCTGTCTGAGATGGCGGGAGGCGTTGCCGTGGACCCCGATGCCTTTTCAGTGGAGGATTACAGCCACTCGTTGATCGCCGCGACCAGGACTGTCGCCTCGTAGCGGACAGCGAGCTTGTCGTACCGCGTGGCGACACCTCTTGAGGCGGTTGATCCCACACTCGACCGCGTGGCGCTCACGGTAGTCGGCCGGGTCGAAGCGCGGCGGCCGGCCGCCGCGGGAACCGAGCCTTCGGCGGTTGCGGGCCTGGTCGGCCTTGTCCGGGATGGTGCAGCGAATCCCGCGGCGGCGCAGGTAGCCGCGGTTCCTGCGGGAGGCGTACGCCTTGTCGGCCCGCACGCGGTCGGGGCGGACGCGTGGCCGTCCCGGACCGATGCGGGGCACGCGGATCTTGTCCAACACGGGTTCGAACTGCGGCGAGTCGCCGCGCTGCCCGGCCGTGATCACGATCGACATGGGTTTCTGACCCTGCTCGACGGCCAGGTGCAACTTGGTGGTGAACCCGCCGCGTGAGCGACCCAGTCCGTGATCCTCGGGTTCGGTGAACACACCGCCTGGCGGTTCCCTCTGCAGGTCACCCTGCCTGCGGGCCCCAGCCGCATGCCGATGAGCACGACAGACCGTGGAATCGAGGCTCAGGTCCCACGTGATCCTCCCCTTCGCGTCGGCCAAGGACTGCAGCCGGGTGAAGACCTGATGCCAGGTGCCGTTCCGCTGCCACCGGCGGAACAAGTCGTAGACCCGGCCCCAAGGCCCGTACTCGACGGGCATGTCCCGCCACGGAACCCCTGTACGGACCCGAAACCGTATGCCATCGATCAACCGCCGCCGAGGCCAGACAGGTGGCCGACCCGCCTTCGTGCCCTTCGGCAACAACGGCTCCAGCACCGCCCACTGCTCGTCCGTGAGATCTCCCCGACCCATGAACCGTGATCATCCACAGCACAAGATCCACTTTCGACACACAGCCTAGTCCTGCCAGTAGAACAGCAGCGCCCCGACCGTGAGGGGCCCGCGGCCGCCGAAGTAGTAGACGCAGAGGCCCGTGACGCGGATCGTGCCGGTCTCCACGTCGATCCAGCGGAAGCCCGCCCGTTCGAGTGCCTGGCGGGCGGCGGCGTAGTCGTCGGAGTCCTCCTCGTAGCCCTCCTCCTCGTCCGTGGCGAAGGGGCCCAAGGTGCTGATCAGGACGCGGCGCCCGGCGGCCTCGATGACGTGGTACGTCCCGTCCCCCTGCTGGTTGTCCTCGCCGCAGGAGACCGGGGGCTTCGGCGCGAGGCCCGCCTCCGTGAGGGCGGCCGTCGCGCGGCGGAGCTGGTCGTCGACGTCGGGGCGGGCGGGCGGGTCGGTGCACAGGGCCTCGATCCGCCACCGCGGGTCGCTCGTGGGCTCGCAGCCGGGGGCGTACTCGTGGACGATCGCGGCGCGGAGTTCCTCGTCCAGGCCCTCGACCTCGACGCGGGGGCGGCCCAGGCGGTCGTACAGAGATCGGGTCTCCGCCGCGTCCTCGGTGACGCCGTGGAGTGCGTACGCCGCCCACAGCTTCGCCTCGGTCGTCGGCGCCTCGCCGATGTAGGCGCGCAGGCGGTCCGCGTCGTCCGCGAACCACTGGGCGCGGTGTGCGACCCGCCGGTCCGGGTCCGCGAGGGCGTCGGTCACGTCCTCGTCGGCGCGGTAGCGCATCCGGAGGCGGAAGAGGCGGTCCTCGGGTCGGTCCGTGCCCACGGCGGCGAGGATCGTGTCCACGCCGTGCCGGTCGACCAGACCATCCAGACCGGCCTCGCCGACGGCACGGTCGCACTGCCACGGCGACGCGGCGAGGGTCACCAGGTCGTGCGCGGCCGTGCGGTCGCCGAGCAGGCCCCGCGCCTTGAGGAACGCCTCGGGCATGCCGTACGAGGTGTCGCTCCCGCGGTCGTCGTGGCGCAGCCAGGGCAGCAGCTCCTCCCGGTCCGCGAGCAGGTCGAGGAGGTCCCGGCGCACCTCGGCCGCGTCGTGCGCGTCTCGGATGCGGGCGGTCAGCTCGGGGACGTACCGCTCCGGGACCCGGCCGGTCAGCGCGATCACGCAGGGGCTCCGGCGCCACCACGGGTGGCTGTGGTCGGCCACGTACCGGGCCAGCGTCGGGGCGTCGACCTCAAGGAGGCCCGCGGTGTCGGCCCTTCCGGCCTGCGGGATCAGCGTCTCGATGCTTCGCATTCGGGGAGGCTACTGCTCCTCCCGCGCCTGTCGGCCGTCTGCGCCACCATGGACGTATGGCAGCCGTCGAGGTGGCGATCGTAGAGGCGCCGTCCGTGCTCGGGTTGTGGCCGTCCGGGGTTCAGGAGCTGCCCCGGGCGCTGCTCGACGCCGGTCTTGGCCACCGTCTCGCCGGGGTCGTGCGGGCGGGGAGGGTGGAGGCGCCCCTGTACGACCCGCGGAGGGACGCGGCGACGGGGGTTCTGAACCCGGACGGGATCGCCCGGTACTCGGTGCTGCTCGCGGACGCCGTGGGCGCGGCCCTCGATCGTGGGCGGTTTCCGCTCGTTCTCGGCGGGGACTGCAGCATCCTGCTCGGGAACCTGCTCGCCCTGCGCCGCCGGGGGCGGTACGGGCTGCTCTTCCTGGACGGGCACACCGACTTCTACCAGCCGGAGGCCGAGCCGAGCGGCGAGGTGGCCTCGATGGAGCTGGCCATCGCCACCGGCCGCGGACCCAAGCTGCTGGCCGACCTTGAGGGGCGCGGGCCGCTCGTCCGGGACGAGGACGTCGTCGCCTTCGGGTTCCGCGACGCCGACGAGTCCGCCGCCGACGGGATGCAGCCGCTGCCGGCGGGGCTGTACGCCCTGGACCTGGACGACGTCCGAGCGGCCGGCGCCGCCGATGCCGCGCGGGGCGCGGTCGAGCGGCTCACCGGGGGTGCGGTGGAGGGGTATTGGGTGCACCTCGACGTGGACGTCCTCGACGACGCGATCATGCCGGCCGTGGACTACCGCCAGGCCGGTGGGCTGAGCTGGGCCGAGCTGGAGGACGTACTCACCGCCGCGCTGTCCGACGACCACGCCGTCGGCTTCGACGTGACGATCTTCAACCCTCGGCTCGACCCGACCGGCACCCTCACGGACCGGCTGACGGAGTGCCTGGCAGCGGGCCTGCGGCAGGGCCTGGCGGCCCGGGGGCCGTAGCCCGACCCGCGCTCAGTGCGGCGAACACCCGACCCGCTCAGTGCGGCGAACAGAGAGCTCCGGGAGGCGCTGGCCTCCCGGAGGGCGGGCCGGGCCGGCGTGGTCCGTTACTTGATGACCTCGACCTTCTTCTCGCCGGCGCTCTTCACGAGCTTGACCGTGCCCGTCTCGCGGCTGCTCGCGCTCGCGGCGCCGTCGGAGTCCTGGGCCGCGAGGCCGACGACCGCGGCGGCGGCCACGGTGGCGAGGGCGAGGGTGGTCGCGGCGATGATCTTCTTCGTCATGGGGTCCTCCCGTGGGCGGTGCGGTGTGAGGGTGCCGTGAACGTATCGCGCGAACGCCGGTGAGGAAAAGGGGAGTTGGCGCGGGCACGGGAGCCTCAGTACGCGTGGCCGACGTACGCCAGGGCCTGCTTGAGCAGGAGGCCCCGGCCGCCCGGCATCTCGTTCTGGACGGCCGGGGACGCGGCCTCCTGGGGTGAGAACCAGACGAGGTCCAGGGCGTCCTGACGGGGGCGGCAGTCGCCCGACACCGGGACGACGTACGCGAGGGCCACGGCGTGCTGGCGCGGGTCGTGGTAGGGGGTGACGCCCGCCGTGGGGAAGTACTCGGCGATCGTGAAGGGCTGGAGGGAGGACGGGACGCGAGGGAGGGCCACCGGGCCGAGGTCCTTCTCCAGGTGCCGGAGCAGCGCGTCACGGACCCGCTCGTGGTGCATCACGCGGCCGGACACCAGGGTGCGGCTGATCGTTCCGTCCGCCCCGATGCGCAGCAGCAGTCCGATGCTGGTCACCTCGCCGCTGTCGTCCACACGAACGGGGACAGCCTCGACGTACAGGATCGGCATCCGCGCGCGAGCACTGTCGAGCTCGTCCGTGGTCAGCCATCCGGGCGTGAATTCGGTCGTGTCAGACATCGCTTGATCATACTTTTCGGTGGCCGTTCCGCGTCGGAACACGACACCAACGGCGGGTGGCCCTACGGAATCCACTCCGCCGGGCGAGTGGACTCACCGGGGCGGCGGGCGGAGGAAGGGGGACGGGCGAGGGCGCGGGGGTCACGTTGGCCGTCCGGACCGTGAGTTCCGCACTCTGAACTGGAAGAGACGCCTCGCCATGCGCCGTACCCCCGCCCGCCGGCTGCTCGCCGCCACAGCCGTGCTCGTCGCCTCCGCGCTGGCCCCGGTGGCCGCCGTTCCGGCGACTGCCGCCACCAGTACCACCGGCGCCGCCCTCCCCGCTTCCGCCCCCTTCGACCACGGCGACACCAGCGCCGGGCCCGCGTCCGGCCCCGGCCCCACCGGCGGCTTCTCGCCCGAGTTGACCGCCCGGCTGGACAAGGTCATCGAGGACGCCCGTGTGCAGGCCGGGATCCCCGGCCTCGTCGCCGGGCTCTGGATGCCCGGCAAGGGGCGCTACGTCCGCGCGACCGGCGTCGCCGACAAGGTCACCGGCGAACCGATGTCCACCGACGTCTTCCTGCGGATCGGCAGCGAGACCAAGACCTTCACGGTCACCGCACTCATGAAGCTCGTCGACGACGGCAGGATCAAGCTCGACGACCCGATCGCCAAGTACATCGCGGGCGTCCCGAACGGCTGGAAGATCACCCTGCGCAACCTCGCCGAGATGCGCAGCGGCCTCTTCCCGTACACCGATGACGCGGACTTCCAGCAGGACCTGCTGTCCGACCCGAGCCGGTACTTCTCCCCGCACGAGGTGCTCGCGTACGGCTACAAGCACAAGAACCCCGCCGAACCGGGGAAGGTCTTCCAGTACTCCAACAGCAATCTGATCCTGCTCGGCCTGGTGGTCGAGAAGGTCAGCGGGCACCGGCTCGTCGACTTCCTGGAGAAGCGGGTGCTCCGCCCGGCCAAGCTGCGGCACACGCTGCTGCCGGAGGGGCCCGAGTTCCCCGAGCCGCACCCGCGCGGCTACACCAACCAGACGCTGAGCGGCCAGGTCACCGACGCCACCGACTGGAACCCCAGCTGGGCGTGGGCGGCCGGGGCGATGATCTCGAACCTGGAGGACCTGCGCCGCTGGGCGAGGATCGTCGCCACCGGCGAGCTGCTCAGCCCGGAGACCCAGGCGCAGCGGCTGAAGTTCCTGCCGATCGGCGTCCCTGGCACCAGCTACGGCCTCGGCATCATGAACAGCGGCGGCTGGATCGGGCACAACGGCTCCATCCCGGGGTACGAGACCGTGACCGTCTACCTGCCCTCGCAGAAGGCCACCCTGGTCCTGATGCTCAACACCGACATCACGAGCCAGGGCCAGGAGCCGAGTTCGCTGGTCGCCCGCGCGATCACGCAGGTCGTGACGCCGGACAACGTCTATGACCGGCCTGTGCCCCCGCGCGTGGCCGCACCCGCCGTGCTCCCTACGAGCTGAGGCCGTACTCGTACATCACGAGGTGAGGACGCCTTCCAGGAACGGCTCGATCGCCGTGCGCCAGGCGTCGGGGTGGTCGTAGTGCAGGAGGTGGCCGGCGTCCGGGATCTCCGCGTACGCCCCGCGCGGGAGGACGCGGACCATCTCCTGGGCCTCGGCGCGGCCCAGCTCGCCGTCCAGGCCGCGGACCACGAGCGTGGGGCAGCGGACCTGGGCGAGCGAGTCCCAGTGGGCGTCGTGGACCCAGGTCTCGCGGGAGGTCAGCATCTGGGCCGGGTCGAAGACCGGGTGCCAGCCGTCGGGGCGCTCGGTCATCACCTCGGCGAAGAACTCGCCGCGCGCCGGGTTCGGCCGCTCGACCCAGGGGTCGTCCACGCCGAACCACTGCCGCACCGCGTCGAGCGAGGCGAAGGGCGCCGGCCAGCGGCGGAACCAGTCCGTCCACTCGCGCTGCGAGGCGGCCCCGAGGGCGGATGCCCGCATGTCGCAGATGACCAGGGCACGGACCAGGTCGGGGTGCTCGGCCGCGAGCTGCCAGGCGGTGAGGGCGCCCATGGAGTGCCCGACGAGGGTGACGGGGCCGAGGCCCAGCTGCTCGACGGCGGCCGCCGCGTCCGCGACGTACGCCTCGCGCGTGAAGGGGCCCCCGGCGGGCTTGTCGCTGCTGCCGTGACCTCGCTGGTCGAGGGCGACGACCCGATGCCCCTCGGCCAGCCAGCCGGCCGTGGGGGCCCAGTGCGAGGCGTTCCCCATCAGGCCGTGGAGGAGTAACACCCCGGAACCGGTGGCCCCGGCCATTGCTGTCCGCTCTTCCGTGTACTCCCAGGCAGCCAGGCGTACGCCGTCGGCCCCGGTGACGTCGAGACGTCGCACCATGTTCCCTGGCACCCCCTCTTTCCCATCGAGCGTGTCGAGCCCCGCCAGACTATCGAACCCATATTCGAAAATGGGGTTCTGCCACGTAACACCCCTCGTTCGAGTGACCGCACTCAAGGATTGACGCGCGCCGCCGAGGGGAGATCTTCAGCGGGAGGCGGACCGCTCGGGGAAAACGGTCCGAGGGGAATGACCCTGGGAGCTCGGGGCTCCGGGTCAGCACAGGGGAGGACAGGCCCCGGCGCCCATGGGCGCCGGGGCTCCTTGTCTCCTGACGCACCGCCCCCGACGACTCCATCACACCCACCCCTCCCCGGCCCACGACCCCGCCCTACGACCCGGCCTACGAACCGACCCCAGCGTGGCACGCCGAGGGCGCGGGCGTGGCGATTCCGCCGTAAAACGGGCCGGGCACACGCGACGGGGTGTACGGGACCCGGAGCTGGGCGCGCGACGGAGGCGTACGGGACCCCGCAACTCGCGCCCCGCCGGGACCCGCGCCGCCGAGCCTCGCGAGGCGGGCTTGACCCTCGCAAGGCGGCCTTGGTCCTCGCGGGGGCGGGCCTGATCCTCGCGAGGCGGGCTTGGTCCTCGCGAGGCGGGCTTGGTCCTCGCGAGGCGGGCCTTGGGAGGCCCTGCCGCCCCAGGTCCTAGCGCTTCGCCACGAAGACGTGCGCCGCGACCTCCGCGTCCAGCTCGGCCGCCTCGCCGCTGCTGCCGACCAGGACGCCGCCCGCCGACTCCGTCACGCTCACCACGGAACCGGGCTGCACGCCCGCCCGACGCAGCGTGTACATCAGCTGGGCGTCCGTCTGGATCGGCTCGCCGATCCGGCGGACGATCACCGTCTTGCCGTCCGCGCCCGCGTCCAGGTCGGCGAGCGAGACCATGGAGTCGTCCAGGAAGGACTCCGCCTCGGCCTTCTCGCCCAGCTCCTCCAGGCCCGGGATCGGGTTGCCGTACGGCGACTCCGTCGGGTGCCGGAGCAGCTCGAGAACGCGCCGCTCCACGGCCTCGCTCATCACGTGCTCCCAGCGACAGGCCTCCGCGTGGACCTGCTCCCACTCCAGGCCGATCACGTCGACGAGGAGACACTCGGCCAGGCGGTGCTTGCGCATCACGCGCGTCGCGAGGCGGCGGCCCTCGTCGGTCAGCTCCAGGTGCCGGTCGCTGGCGACCGCGACCAGACCGTCCCGCTCCATGCGGGCCACGGTCTGGCTCACCGTGGGGCCGCTCTGGTCCAGCCGCTCGGCGATGCGAGCGCGCATGGGGACCACGCCTTCCTCTTCGAGCTCGAGGATGGTGCGGAGATACATCTCCGTGGTGTCGATCAGTCCGGACATACGTGCCCCTCGATGAGTCGTGCGCTGGCCCTGCACCAATTCTGACTCATCCCACCGACAACCGTGCCGCGCGGGGGAAACGCCGGGCAAAGACGGTATTGACAGAGCAATGGTCCAGACCGCACGGTGATCCGCGACACGACGACAAGGAGCTTCGGTAATGGGCGACAGCGCGCGCGAGTCCAAGCTGGCAGGGCAGTTCTTCGATGCCGCGATCGGCCTGCTCCAGCAGGTCCGCGACCAGGACTCGGAGGAGATCGCCGCCGCCGGGACCGCGATCGCCGAGGCCGTCGCCGCCGGCGGCCGGCTCTTCGCCTTCGGCGCCGGCCACTCCTCGCTGGCCGCCCAGGACGTCGTCTACCGGGCGGGCGGCCTCGCCCTCATGAACCTGCTGGCCGTCCCCGGGGTCGTCGGCGTCGACGTCATGCCGGCGACGCTCGGCTCGGCCCTGGAGCGCGTGGACGGCCTCGCGGGCGCGGTGCTCGACTCCTCGCCCGCCAAGGCCGGCGACGTCCTGATCATCATCTCCCTCTCCGGCCGCAACGCCCTGCCGGTCGAGATGGCGATGAACGCCCGCGCCCTGGGCCTGACGGTGATCGGCGTCACCTCGGTGGCGTACGCGACGGAGACGAAGTCCCGGCACGTCTCGGGGACGTACCTGAAGGACCACTGCGACATCGTCCTCGACTCGCGGATCGCGGTCGGCGACGCCGAACTGACCCATGAGGGCATCGAGGCCCCGTTCGCCCCGGCCTCGACGGTCGTCACCAGCGCCCTGATGCAGGCCACGATGGCCGCCGCGGCCGAGGAACTGGTCCGCCTGGGCATCGAGCCGCCCCTCCTCCGCTCGGGCAACGTCGACGGCGGCCACGAGTGGAACGGCCGCGTGATGACGGAGTACCGCGACCGGATCTTCTTCCGGCACTGAGCCACCGAGCCCACGCACTGCGCCCCTCCCTCAGCCGGTGACCCGGCCGAAACGCACACCGACCGTCAGCCCGCCGCCCTCCGGGTTGGCGGTCGCGGTCGGGGTCGCGCCGTGGGCGCGGGCGATGGAGTCGACGATCGAGAGGCCGAGGCCCACGCCCTCGCCGGGGGCCTGGGTGCGGGCGGAGAGGCGGCGGAAGGGTTCGAAGAGGAGGGGGACGGTCTCGGGCGGGACGACCGGTCCGGTGTTCGTGACCTCGATGCCCTCGGGTCCCGTACGGACCTCGACGCGGCCGCCCGGGACGTTGTGCCGGACCGCGTTCGCCACCAGGTTGTGCGCCAGCCGGTCCAGGAGCACCGCGTCGCCGCTCACCAGCAGGGGCCGGGCGTCCACCACGACGTCGATCCCGCGCTCGGCCGCCTCGGCGGCGAGGGCCTCCGCCGCCCGCGCGGCGACCTCGTGCAGCGCGACCGGGCGCCGCTCCCGCAGCCCCTGGTCGCAGGAGGCGAGCAACAGCAGGCCCTCGATGGTCCGTTCGCTGGTGTCGGCGACCTCGATGAGCTTCTCCCGGATCCGGGCGACCCGCTCCGGCCCCGGGTCCCCCGCGAGGCCGATCTCGGCGGCCGCCCGCTGCACGGCGACCGGGGTCCGCAGCTCGTGCGCCGCGTTCGCAGCGAACCGCTGCTGGGCCGACATCAGCCGCTCCATCCGCCCCAGCATCTCGTCGAAGGTGTCCGCGAGGCGCTTCAGCTCCCCCGGCGGCCCGCCGAGGGCGATCCTCTCGTGCAGGTTCTCCCCGGAGAGGCGGCGGGCCGTGTCCGTGATCACCGCGACCGGGCGCAGCACCCGGCCCGCCATCCACCAGGCGAGGGCGACGGAGAGGACGGCGTACGCGGCGAGGACGAGCAGCGAGACCGTGAGGAGGCGTTCGAGCGCGGCGCTCTCGGCCGCGTCGCTCAGCGTCCGGGTGATCGCCAGGCCCTGGGTCGGGACCGTGGGCATGGCCTCCTTCCACGCCGGGCTGTGCGTGGTCGCGACGGTCGGCAGGTCCTGGAGGCGCTGCGCGGGCACCGCGGTCGTCATGGCCACGCTGATCGACGAGTACAGGCCCTCCTTCACCAGGAAGTACACGACCCCGGTGAGCAGCGCGCCCGCCAGCAGGAGCAGCCCGCCGTAGAGGGCCGTGAGGCGGGCTCGTTCGCCGGCCATGGCGGCCCGCAGCGACAGCATCACGCGCGCCCTCATGACGCGACGATCCGGTAGCCGGCGCCCGGCACCGTCTCCACCACCGGTGGCTCACCGAGCTTCGCGCGGAGCTTGCTCAGGGTCACCCGTACCGCGTTCGTGCGGTAGCTGGTGTGCTCCTCCCACACCTGCTCGATCAGGTCCTCACCGCTCACCACGGCCCCCTCGGCCCGCAGCAGCGCCTCCAGGACCGCGAACTCCTTCCGCGACAGGTGCAGGTGCCGGCCGTCGCGGCTGGCCTGGCGGCGGGCGGTGTCCAGGACGATCCCGGCCCGTTCCAGGACCGGCGGCAGCGCGGGCCTGGCACGCCGGCCCAGGGCGAGGACGCGGGCGAGCAGCTCGTCGTACGCGAAGGGCTTGGCCAGATAGTCGTCGGCGCCTAGGCCGAGCCCCTCGACCCGGTCCCGTACCGTTCCGGCGGCCGTCAGCATCAGGACCCGGGTCATCAGGCGCTGGTCGACCACGCGGCGGCAGACGTCGTCGCCGTGGATCCCGGGCAGGTCGCGGTCGAGGACCATGACGTCGTACTCGCCGAACTGAAGCTTCCGCAGCGCCTCCAGGCCGTCGGCCGCGACGTCCACGGCGAGCGCGTCGCGGCGCAGCCCCTCGGCGATCATCTCGGCGAGAAACGCCTCGTCCTCCACCACCAGTACACGCATGGCCCCTGTCTATCCGACCCGGGCTTTCGTCTCCGTAAACCGATCCGCGTAGAGAAACGAAACCCCTCGGGCGCGCACGCTGCCGCCCATGACGATCACCGGACGTACCCGACCTGCCCGACGTACCCGAGAGACCTTCCAGCTGGCCGCGGCCGTCTCCATCGCCGCGCTCGCCCTGCTGACCACGGCCTGCACCGCCGACGGCGGTGGGAAGAAGGCCGGCGGCGAGAGCGTGAGCGACGAGGGCAAGAAGGCCGACCAGGCCCTGGAGCACCGCAAGTGCCTGCGCGAGCAGGGCCTCGACGTGCCCGAGCCCAAGCCGGGCGAGGAGGGTGTCGGGCTGACCATCGGCGGCGACGGCATGTCGAAGGAGAAGATGGAGAAGGCGTTCAAGGCCTGTCAGGGCAAGGGCGGCGCCGGCATGGGCAAGGAGCCGACCCAGGCCGAGAAGGACAAGATGATCAAGTACGCCCAGTGCATGCGGAAGAACGGCTTCGACATGCCCGATCCGACCTTCGGCGGCGGCGGGATGACGGCGGCGCGGCCGATACCGCAGGGCGAGGAGGCCAAGAAGTTCGAGAAGGCCAACAAGGCGTGCGAGAGCGTGTCGCGATGAGCCGACGCAAGCTCGTGGCCGCCCTGGCGACCATCGTCGTCGTCGCGGGCGGCGGGGTCGCGGTGACCGCGCTCGCCGCCCCCGAGGAGCGCCAGGCCGCGGCGGACTCGGAGCGGCCGCCCGCGACGGTCCCGATCACCCGGGGCGACCTGAGCGACAGCTCCCAGCAGGACGGCACGCTCGGCTACCTCGGCGAGCGGAAGATCAACGGCGGGCCTTCCGGGATCCTCACCCGGGTCGCCCCGACCGGCTCGACCGTCGCGCGCGACGAGCGGCTGTACGAGGTCGACGGCAGGCCCGTCCGCCTGATGTACGGCGCCGAACCCATGTACCGGACCCTGAAGACCGGCGACAATGGCAACGACGTCCGGCAGCTGGAGGAGAACCTGGCCGCCCTCGGCTACGTCGGCTTCACCGTCGACGAGGAGTACACGGCGAAGACCGCCGCCGCCGTCAAGCGCTGGCAGAAGTCGCACGACCAGAAGCAGACGGGGACGGTCGGCCCCGACGCGATCGCGTTCGCCGGGAGCGCGGTGCGCGTCAAGGAGGCGGGGGCCGCGACCGGCGACCAGGTGGGGCCCGGCCGGCCGGTGCTGACCGTGACCGGCTCCGAGCGGGTCGTGCGGTTCAAGATGCCGGTCGCGGACGCCGGTTCGGCGAAGACCGGGACCCGGGTCACCGTCCAGCTCCCGGACGGGACGACGGCGCCCGGCAAGGTGTCGTCCGTGGGGAAGACCGCCTCGTCGGGCGACGACCCGCAGGACCGCACCCCGAAGATCGACATCACGGTCTCCTTCGACGCGCCGGGCAAGGTCACGGGCGTGGACCAGTCCCCGGTCACCGTCGACCTCACCGGGGAGACCAGGAAGAACGTGCTCTCCGTCCCCGTCAACGCGCTGCTCGCCCTGCCGGGCGGCGGCTTCGGCATCCAGGTAGTCGACGGCGGCGGGCGGACGCGGGACGTCCGGGTCGAGCTCGGGATGTTCGGCCAGGGCCAGGTGGAGATCAGCGGGGACGGGCTGCGCGAGGGCATGAAGGTCGGGGTGCCGTCCGTATGAGTAGTACGAGTACCGGAACCAGTACGGGTGCTGTCGTCAGGCTCTCCGGCGTCACCAAGGAGTACGCGGGCGGCGTCCGGGCCCTCGACGGCGTGGACCTCACCGTCGGCACGGGCGAACTGCTCGGGATCGTCGGCCCGTCCGGGTCCGGCAAGTCCACCCTGCTGCACATCGTCGGCACCCTGGACCGGCCCAGCGCCGGGACCGTGGAGATCGCCGGGCACGACGTGGCCGCGCTGACGGACCGCCGGCTGTCCGCCCTGCGGGCGCGCCACATCGGCTTCGTGTTCCAGGCCTTCCACCTGGTGCCCGGGGTCGGCGCCCTGGAGAACGTCGCCGAGGGGCTGCTGTACTCGGGGCTCCCCCGGGCGCGGCGGCGCGCGCTGGCCGCCGAGGCGCTCGCTCGCGTCGGGCTCGCCGACCGGATGAAGCACCGCCCGCACGAGCTGTCGGGCGGCCAGAAGCAGCGCGTCGCCATCGCCCGCGCGGTGGTGGGCGAACCCGACCTGCTCCTGGCCGACGAGCCGACGGGCGCGCTCGACTCGGCGTCCGGGGAGGCGGTGATGGACCTGCTGCACGACCTCAACGGGCACGGCGCGACGATCGCGGTCATCACCCACGACGCGGAGATCGCCGGCCGACTGCCCCGCCAGGTCCGGATCCGCGACGGGCGCGTCGTGGCGGACACGGCGCGCGGAAAGGTCGCGGCGTGAGCGCGCGGGGCCTGCCCGGCGAGGGCGATGGCGATGGCGACCGCAGGGACCGCACGGAGCCAACCCCCGGTGCCCGCCGGGCGCGGCGGGCGCTGAAGGCCGCGCGGCTCGGGCCCCGGGATGTGCTGCACGTCGGTTCGGCCGGGTTGCGCAGCCGGCCCGTGCGGGTGGTGCTCTCGGCGCTCGGGATCGCCATCGGGATCGCCACCATGATCGCGGTCGTGGGCATATCGGCGTCCAGCCAGGCCCAGTTGATGCGGCAGCTCGACGCGCTCGGCACGAACATGCTGGTGGCCAAGCCGGGTGAGGGGATGTTCAGCGGCCAGGAGGTCAAACTGCCCAAGGACGCCGTGGGCATGGTCGGCCGGATCGACGGCGTCGAGGAGGTCGGCGCGACCGCCGACCTCGACCGCACCGTCCGGCGCTCCGAGAAGATCCCCGAGGGCGAGACGGGCGGGATCGCCGTCAAGGCCGCCACGGAACGTCTGCTCGCCGCCCTGCGCGGCGGCACGGCGTCCGGCACCTGGCTGAACGCCGCCAACGGCCGCTACCCGTCCGTGGTGTTGGGCCATGTCGCGGCCGAACGACTCGGCATCACCGAGCCCGGCCGGCAGGTCTGGATCGACGACCGGTACTTCACGGTCGTCGGCATCCTCGACCCGCTGCCGCTCGCGCCCGAGATCGAGCGCGCGGCGCTGGTCGGCTGGGAGGGCGCGCAGAAGCTGCTCGGCTTCGACGGGCACCCGACGGCGGTGTACGAGCGGTCCACCGACGCGTCCGTACGGGACGTCCAGCGGCTGCTCGCCCCGACGATCGACCCGGAGAACCCGCAGAACGTGTCCGTCGGCGACCCGTCGGCGGCGCTCCAGGCGAAGGCGGCGACCGAGGGGGCCTTCTCCACGCTGCTGCTCGGCCTCGGCGGGATCGCCCTGCTCGTGGGCGGGGTGGGCGTGGCGAACACCATGATCATCTCGGTCCTGGAACGCCGCCACGAGATCGGCCTGCGCCGCTCCCTGGGCGCGACCAGGGGCCAGATCAGGATCCAGTTCGTCACGGAGTCCCTGATGCTGTCGGGCCTCGGCGGCCTGGCGGGCGTGGCCCTGGGCGGCGCTGCGACGGGCGTGTACGCGTACATGGGCGGCCTGCCGTGGGTGGTGCCGCCGTGGGCGGTGGGCGGCGGCTTCGGCGCGACGCTGGTGATCGGGACGGTGGCGGGCCTCTACCCGGCGGTACGGGCGTCGAGGCTGTCCCCGACGCTGGCGCTGCACGCGGCGTAGGGGGCTGGAGGGGGGGCGGCGCCTCAACGCGAGGCCGAACCGCCCCCCGTACCCGTCCCCGTACCGCTGCCCGTACCCGTGCCGCCCGAACCCGTCCCCGTACCCGCCGCCAGCGCCGCCGCGAGATCGAGCGAGGCCGCGACCCGTCCCGCCACGGCCTCCGCGAACACCGCGTCCGGGCGCTCGAAGGGTGTACGGGACGCGGAGCGGAGGAAGGTCACGGCGCCGACCGTGCGGCCGCGGCTGCGCAGGGGCAGGCAGAGGGCGTGGAGGGCGTCGCGCGGCCAGAGGCGCTCGGTCGCCCAGTCCTCGGCCGCCTGCGAACCGGCGGCGGCGGTCGCGGACGCCCGCACCGGTCCCGTACGGGAGAGGGCCTGGTGGACGGGGTGCCCCGAGGGATAGCGCAGCGGGATGCCCCCGCCCGCGACCGGCACGACGGGCCCCGGCTCACCCGCCGGTGTCGTGGCCACCCGCACGAGGCGCCGCTCGCCCGCCGCGATGTCGACCAGGGCGTGATCGGCGAAGCCCGCGAGGGCGAAGTCGAGGAGGACCGTCGCCGCCTCCCTCGGGTCCTCGCACTCGGCGGCGACGGCGCCGGCCCGGTGCAGCTGGCTGTACCGGAACCGCAGCCGGTCCGCCTCCTGCTCTGCGAGGCGCTCCTCGGTGACGTCCTGGAACAGCCAGCCCACGCCCAGCGGCACCGGCTCCTCCGCGAGCGGCGACGCGAGGCGCACGAAACCGCTGCGCCAGCACCGGCGTTGCTCGCCGTCCGCCGTCCGCAACGTCACCCACACCTCGGCGGGCGCCTTCGGCGCGCCCTCCGCGAGGACGTGCTCCAGGGCGGACTCCAGCTCTTCCAGGCCCTGCGCGACGACCTCCCCGAGCGGCCGGCCCAGCATGGTCGTCCGCCCGGCGCGCATCGCCCGTGCCGCGTACCCGTTGACGACGGCCGGGCGCAGGTCCACGTCGACGAGGACGACGCCCCAGGACGCCTCCTCGAAGAGCGCCTCGCTCAGCGCGATCGAGCGCTCCAGATCGATCTGGGCGTGCACCTCGCTGAACGCGCAGTACACCCCGGCGGGCTTGCCGTCCGCGCCGCGCACCCCGGCCGACTGCGTCCGTACGAGTACGCGGCCGCCGTCCTTCCGCACCAGCGCGAACTCGTGCACGAGCCGGCCCGGCGCGTCCATCGCGGACATCAGCCGCGCGAGCGCCTCGGCCGCGTCGGCGGGCCGCGCCGCCCACCCCTCGAACCCCCGCCGCCCGACGGCCTCCCCGGCCGACCAGCCGAGGATCCGCTCGGCCTCCTTGTTCCAGTGCGTGACGGTCCCGTCGGCATCGAAGGCACAGAGCGCCGCGTCCATCCCGTCGAGGAGCGCGGCGAGCAGATCTTCCCCCGGCACAGACGTGGTCCCACCCCTGGCAGCACTCATCCCGGCAACCCCCTGCAGGACGGTGTACGCACGTGCATCTGCACGCCTCCGATCATTCAACTCGAACGTGACGCAGAACACACCCCGTTCCACGAAAACGTTGCGCCCCGGAAACGAACGGGCGGGATGCCGCCGTCGGGTCGCGGCGAATAAATCGCTTGAGGCTTCGCGGGAGGGTTCCTAGGCTGTGGAGCACACGCTGAAAGGAGGTGATCCGAGAACATGGTTTCTTTTCGGATTCGTGAGGTGACTGCGGGCTAACGGCCTGCCGTCGCACTCTGTGCACCTCGGCAGGTCACCTGCCGAAAACCACGCAGTCACCCGACCCGTGGGCCGCCGGTGAGTCCGGCCGGCTCCCGTCCGAACTCGAGCGGACGGGACCAAGGCCCACGGGTCGTCTGCGTGTCCGGGCCATCCCGGCCCGATCCCGGCCCGCCCCCGGCGTGACGGGGGTCACAGGGAACGTCTGCCCTTCTCTCCGCCTCCTGTGGGTGTCGGATGTCGTGACGGAGGGGGACAGTCATGGTTGTCGGTGGAGCCCGGGTGGGTGCCGCGGTGCTCGCCGTGCTCGCGGCGGTGCACGTCTACTGGGCCTGTGGCGCGACCTGGCCCGCCGCCGACGAGCGGGGGCTCTCGCTCGCCGTGCTCGGGAGCGTCGTGTCCTTCGGGCCGGTCGTCACCCTGCCGCTCGCCGTCCTAGAGGGGGTCGCGAGCGCCGGGGTGTACGCGTACGTCCGCGACCCGCGCAGGAGGCTCGCGCGGCTCGTCACCGGCGCCTTCGCCGCCGGGCTGCTGCTGCGCGGGGCCGTCGGGGTGGTGTGGGCGGTCTTCGGCAAGGACGGGTCCGGGGCCGTGTTCCCCTGGCTGAACGCGCTCGTCTACACGCCCCTGTGCCTGGGGCTCGGCCTGGCGGTGCTCCGTGATCTCCGGCGCTGAACGGGAGCGAGAGCAGGAACGGGAGCGAGACCGGGAACGGGTGCGAGACCGGGAGCGCGCCGTCGCGCTCGTGCGGGCCGCCCGGCGCGGCGACACGCTCGCCCTGCACGACCTCCTCGACCACCTCACCCCGTACATCGCCCGCATCTGCCGGCCGATCGCGCTCGACGACGGCCCGGACGCCACGCAGGAGGCCCTGATCGCCGTGTTCACCCGGCTCAGGTCCCTGCGCGAGCCCGAGGCGGTCTACGGATGGGTGCGGACCATCGCCGTACGCGAGGCGGTACGGGTGGCCGGGCGGGCGGCCCGTGACCGGCCGGCCGAGCTGGCCGACGTACCCGAGCGGGGCGATCCCCAACTGGCCGCCGATGTCGGCGACGTACTGTCCCGGCTCTCCCCGAAACACCGGGCCGTCCTGGTGCTGCGCGACGTCGAAGGGCTCGACGAGGAGTCCGCGGCGGCCGTGCTCGGCGTTCCGGCCGGCACCGCGAAGTCCCGGCTGCACCGGGCCCGGCAGAGTTTCCGAAGGGCGTGGAACGGATGACCCAGAGCAACGTGGGACGGCTGCGCGTCATGGCCGCCGGGGTCCGGGGGGCGTACGTCGTCGAGCGGGTGCTGCCCGCCCCGTTCGACGAGGTGTGGGCCGTGATGCGCGATCTCGAAGGGGGCTTCGGGGAGTTCCAGCCCGACATGCGGTCCGTACGCGTCCTCCGGGTCGACGGCGACCGCGTCGAGGCGCTGGCCCGCAGCCGGTACGGCTTCCGCGCCCGGTTCCACGGGGTCCTGCGGCCCGGCTGGTGCTGGCTGCAGAGCCGGTTCCTCGTCGTCGGGATGGCCGCGGAGGCGGCGGACGACGGCCGGACGAGGGTCGCGCTCACCGGCGGCGTACGCGTGCCCGGCCGCCCCCGCCTCGTGCCGTTCGGGGCGCGCCGGGAACTGGAGACGGCCATGGCGCGGCTCGCGGAACTCGTGACGTACGAAAGCCCTTAGGCCAGGGAGAGTTCGCTAGGCCAGGGAGAGCCTGCCCGTGCGCTGGGCGCGGGCCTCGCCCACGCGGAGGATCACCGCCGACGCCCCGAGGAGTACGGCGCTCAGGGCGGTCAGGCCGAGGAGGGTCGGGGCGAGGTCGGTCAGGGTGCGGTGTTCCAGGAGGGCGCCTCGGACCGCGATCAGGCTGCCTGTGAGCGGGAAGACCGCTCCCACCAGCTGGATCGCCGCCGGCAGGGCGAAGTTCGGGAGGCGGACTCCCGAGACGAACCAGAGCGGCTCGTCCAGGATCGTGTACAGGAACGCCGAGTCACGCGAGAAGACCAGCACGCTGTTGAGGAACGTGCCCCACGCGACCGCCGGGATCAGCAGCGCCAGGACGACGATCCCGTACATCCACCAGGCCGACACCGACAGCGCCCCGAAGCCGGTGAGCGCGGCGACGGCGAAGCAGGTGAGCAGCCAGGCGTTCTGGAGCAGGGCCCCCGCGCCGTTCGCGACCATGAGGGTGAGGCGGCCCGCCGGGGAGAGGAAGAGGAGCTCCAGGGTGCCGGTGGAGCGCTCGAAGGAGAAGTGCCAGGCGCTCTGGACGAGCGAGAAGAAGAAGGCGTACGCGAGCGTCCCGGTGGCCAGGAACGCCAGGAGGCGTTCCGGGTCGGCGGCCGTCGGCCAGTTCGCGGCGGCCGGGGACGCGGTGGCCACCGGGCGCAACGTGTAGTAGGTCGTGGCCAGTTGGAGCAGCGGCCAGACCAGCATCGAGAAGACGACGAGCGGTTGGCCGAAGAGGCGGCGGTGCTGCTTCAGGGACTCCGCCGCGAAGATCCGGACCGCGTGTCTGAAGGACTGGGTCAGCGCCTGGTTCATACGAGTGCCCCCTCCTCCTTCTCCGCCAGCGCCAAAATCGCGTCCTCCAGGCTCGCCTCCGCGATCTCCAGGCCGCCGATCGAACCGCCCGCCCCGACGATCGCCGCCGCCAACGGGCCCGCCATGTCGTCCGGGTGGCGGAGCGTCAGCAGCTCCCCGCCCCCCGGTTGCGGCTCCCTCGTCGCGCCGAAGCTCGTCGCCACCGCCGCCGTCGCCTCGCCCGGGTTCGTCACCGTCAGGCGGATCGTGCGGTGGCTGCCGGTCGCCGCCTTCAGTTCCGCCGGGCTGCCCTCCGCGAGGTGGCGGCCGGCGGAGATCACGTACACGTGGCCGCACAGCTCCTCCACCTCGGCCAGGTAGTGCGAGGTGAGGAGCACCCCCGTACCCTCCTCCGCGAGCCGCGCCACGACGCGGCGCAGGTCGCGGGCGATCGGGGCGTCCAGGCCGAGGGTGGGCTCGTCGAGGAGGAGGTACGCGGGCCGGTTGATCAGGCCCCGGGCGATGGCCAGGCGCTGGGTCATGCCGCGCGAGTACCGCTCGACGAGCGTGTCCGCCGCGTCCGTCAGGCCCACCAGGCTCAGCAACTCGTCGATACGAGCGGGCAGTTCGCGCTTCGGGACGTCGTACAACTGGCCGAAGTACCAGAGGTTCTCCCGGCCGGTCATCCGGGTGTAGACCATGCGCTCGCCGCCCGCGATGAGGTTGATCCGGCGGCGTACGGCGCGGGCGTCGGCGACCGTGTCGAGGCCGTCGACGGTGACCGAGCCGGACGTCGGGCGGAGCAGCGTGGCCAGGATCTTGATGGTCGTGGTCTTGCCCGCGCCGTTGAGGCCGAGGAGGCCGGTGATCCGGCCGGGCGGGATGTCGAGGTCGAGTCCCGCGACTGCCCGCTTGACGTCCTTGGCGCCGAAGATCCCCTTGGCGCGTACGGGGAAGTCCTTGTGCAGAGAACGGACTTGAATACCCGTCATCTCAGTAGTTCCTCTCGATCGCGCGGGCCTCGGCCCGCGGCAGGTACTTCAGGCCGAGGAGCAGGTACGCGCCGCTCAGCAGCGCGCATACCGCCAGCCGCGGCAGCAGTTCGGGCAGCGAGCCGGCCCCGGTGGTCGCGGCGTGCAGGACGTCCGTCGCCGAGGTCGTCGGCAGCAGTTCGGCGAACCACTGGACCGGCTCCGGCAGATAGGCGCGCGGGAAGGTGAAGCCGCCGACCAGGCCGAGGACGATGAAGACGGTGTTCTGCGAGATGTGCGCCTCACCGGCGGCGATCATCAGCCCGCCCAGCCCCACCGAGAGGGCGAAGACCGCGCCGACCAGGGCGAGGGCGCCGAGGAGCAGGCCGGGCGCGGAGGCGACCGGGACGGCGATGCCCAGCAGGGCGACGACGACGCCGAGGGCGAGGAACTCGACCAGGCTGCTGAGGACCGCGAAGGCCGTGAAGCCCGCGAGGTACGGGAAGCGGCGCGCGGGCGCGATGAGGAGGGCGGCGAGGGTGCCCTGCCGCTGCTCGGTGATCAGCGCCTTCGCGGACCAGAGGATGAGCCGGACCGTGAACTGGAAGGCGGTCGCGCCGACGACGATGTAGGCGAGGTAGGCGGTGGTGCCGCTGCCCTCGGTGAAGTCCTCGGCGACGGCTCCGCCGCCGATGGCGTGGTAGCCGAGGTACGCGAGCCCGATGGCGAGCGCGGCCGGCAGGACCGTACCGACGGCGTACGTCCATGGATAGGCGCGACGGGTCGTCTGCCAGGTGCGCCATGCGGTCGCCCAGGCTGTGGACATGCGGGATTCCCCTCCCCCGAGACCCGCACCGACGCGTGAGTCTCTTTTCGGAACTTACAATGAGTTTCTATCGGGAACTCACTCCGTGCCGCAAGATGGACCGGAAGAAAACCGGGAAACCGGGTACTAGGCCGAAGGAGGAGCGCGCATGGTCCGAGCCGTGCCCGAGCGCGACGCCGCCTGCGCGATCGCCCAGGCCGCCGCCGTCGTCGGCGACTGGTGGAGCCTGCTGCTCGTCCGGGAGACCGCGCGCGGCCGGCACCGCTTCGACGAGCTCCAGGCCGAGCTGGGCATCTCCCGCAAGGTCCTCACCGAGCGCCTCGGCCACCTCGTCGACAGCGGCGTGCTCGACCGCGTGCCGTACCAGGAGGGGCCCGTGCGGTACGAGTACCGGCTCAGCCCCGCCGGGCGCGCCCTGCTCCCCGTCCTGGTCGCCATGCAGGACTGGTCCGACCGCTGGCTGCTCGGCGACGGGAGCCTCACCGCCTCCGCCGACGAGCGCAGCGCCGAGGCCCTCCGCGTCCACGAGCTGCCCGGCACCCGGCTGCCGCGGCTCACCCTGCCCGCGCACACCGGCGCCGAGCGCGACCCGGTGGACCCGGACGCCGCCGCCACCGTGCTCTTCTGCTACCCCGCGACCGGGCGGCCGAGCCCGCTGCCCGACGGCTGGAACGACATCCCCGGCACGGTCGGCTGCACGCTGGAGAACCGGCTGTTCAGGGACGCGTACGAGGACTTCACGGCCGCCGGGATCGCCGTCCACGGCGTCTCGACCCAGCGCCCCGACGAACAGCGGGCCTTCGCCGCCGCCGAGGACATCCCGTTCCCGCTGCTCTCCGACATGGACGCCCGGCTCGCGGCGGCGCTCCGGCTGCCGACCTTCCGCGCCGGCCAGGCGCTCCGGCTCAAGCGGGCCGTGCTCGTCCTGGACCGGGAGCGGGCCGTGCGGCACGTCCAGTTCCCGGTGACCGACATCCCGCACGCGGTCGAGACGGCGCTCAGCCAGGCATCACGGCTCTCAGGGTGAGAGGCGCTCCACCCGCCACTTGTCGGCGCCGTCCTCGGCCCGTACGTACCGCAGCCGGTCGTGCAGCCGGTTCTCGTGCCCCTGCCAGAACTCCACCGTGTCCGGGACGACCCGGAAGCCGCCCCACTCCGGCGGCACCGGCACCTGCTCGTCCGCCGGGTAGCGGGCGGCCAGCTCCTCGTAACGGGCGAGCAGCTCCTCGCGGGACGCGATCACCGAGGACTGGTGGCTGGCCCAGGCGCCCAGCTGGGAGCCGTGCGGGCGGGTGCGGAAGTACGCGACGGTCTCGTCCCGGCCGGTGCGGACCGCCCGGCCCGTGACGATGACCTGGCGGGCCAGCGGGTGCCAGGGGAAGAGCAGCGAGATGTACGGATTGGCCGCCAGCTCGCCGCCCTTGCGGGAGGAGTAGTTGGTGTAGAAGACGAAGCCCGCCGTGTCGTAGTGCTTCAGGAGCACCGTGCGGGAGGACGGCCGGCCGTCGGGCGTCGCGGTCGAGACGACCATCGCGTTCGGCTCGTGGATCGCCGGGCTCGTGGCGACCGCCGTGAACCAGCGCGCGAACTGTTCGATCGGTTCGGGGGCGAGATCGGCCACAGTCAGCTCCGTGGTGCGGTACTGCTCGCGCATGTCGGCGGGATCGAGAGCGTCGGTCACAGGGTTCATCCTGCCGCAGAGGCGCAGTCTGCCCGGCATCGCGGGCCGTTAACCCTTCGTCGCCGGATCGGCGCAGTGTGCCGGATGTCACGCTTCCCCGCATCATCGGAACCGTACAGACTCTTGGGCTGGATGACTGTTGCTTCCCGACCATAGGTCCCCAAAGGCCCCCGAAGGTCCTGGCCGACAGGTCCCGCCCACCGCTGGATGATTGATCATCGATAGAGGAGCCGCCTGATGTCCGACTTCGTACCCGGGCTCGAGGGAGTCGTCGCGTTCGAGACGGAGATCGCCGAACCCGACAAGGAGGGCGGCGCTCTTCGGTACCGCGGCGTCGACATCGAGGATCTCGTCGGTCACGTCTCGTTCGGCAACGTCTGGGGCCTGCTGGTCGACGGCGCGTTCGACCCGGGTCTGCCGCCGGCCGAGCCGTTCCCGATCCCGGTCCACTCCGGTGACATCCGCGTCGACGTGCAGTCCGCGCTCGCCATGCTCGCGCCGGTCTGGGGCCTCAAGCCGCTCCTCGACATCGACGCCGAGCAGGCCCGCGACGACCTCGCGCGCGCCGCCGTCATGGCGCTTTCGTACGTCGCACAGTCGGCGCGCGGCCAGGGCCTGCCGATGGTGCCGCAGAGCGAGATCGACAAGGCGCAGTCGGTCGTCGAGCGGTTCATGATCCGCTGGCGCGGCGAGCCCGACCCGAAGCACGTCAAGGCCGTCGACGCGTACTGGACCTCGGCCGCCGAGCACGGCATGAACGCCTCCACCTTCACCGCCCGCGTCATCGCCTCCACCGGCGCGGACGTCGCCGCGGCGCTCTCGGGCGCCGTCGGCGCCATGTCCGGGCCGCTGCACGGCGGCGCGCCGTCCCGCGTCCTCGGCATGATCGAGGAGATCGAGCGGACCGGCGACGCCACGGCGTACGTGAAGAAGGCCCTGGACCAGGGCGAGCGGCTGATGGGCTTCGGCCACCGCGTGTACCGCGCCGAGGACCCGCGCGCCCGCGTGCTCCGCCGTACGGCGAAGGAGCTGGCCGCGCCGCGCTTCGAGGTCGCCGAGGCGCTGGAGAAGGCCGCCCTGGAGGAGCTGCACAACCGCCGCCCCGACCGCGTGCTCGCGACGAACGTCGAGTTCTGGGCGGCGATCGTCCTGGACTTCGCCGAGGTCCCGGCGCACATGTTCACGTCGATGTTCAGCTGCGCCCGTACCGCCGGCTGGTCGGCGCACATCCTGGAGCAGAAGCGCACGGGCCGCCTGGTGCGCCCGAGCGCCCGCTACACGGGCCCGGGCCAGCGCGACCCGCGCGAGATCGCGGGCTACGCGGACCTGGCGTCGTTCGCGGGCTGAGTCCAGACGGAAGCGGGAAGCAACAGACGACGGACCCGGGGCAGCCCGCACAGCGGCCCCGGGTCCTCGCGTGTCTCAGGCCGTCTCAGGCCGCCTCAGGCCGTCTCAGCCTGTCTCAGGCCGCCTCGGGCCGCCTCAGGCCGCCGTGAGCGGGCGCGCCTCCGCGAGCAGCAGGTCCGCGTGGTGGCGGGCCGCGGCCAGCGGGTGGGCGCGCAGCTTGCCCTTCAGTTCGTTGCGGCCGTACTCGGCGAACAGCGGGTTCGCCGGGTCGGTCGTGACCCCGGGCGCCGTCGAGGCGTACGGGAACGCCAGCGGGGCGATCCGGGCGTCGAGGCGCGGGTTGTAGAAGAACGGCACGGAGAAGCGTTCCGTCGCCGCGGGCGGCGAGACCACCCGGTGGTTGGTGGCGAGCAGGTAGCCGTTCGTCGCCACTTCGAGGAGCTCGCCGAGGTTCACGACGAACGCGCCCGGCAGCGGCGGCACGTCGTGGAAGAGGCCGTCCTCGCGCTCCACCTGGAGGCCGCCGACATGGTCCTGGAGCAGCAGCGTCAGGAAGCCGTAGTCCTTGTGGGCGCCGACGCCCTGATCGGCCCCGTCGCCCGCGCTGCCGGGGTAGCGCACCAGCTTCAGGTGCGGGTGGGCCCGGTCGCCGAACACGTCGTCGTAGAAGCCCTCGGGCGCGCCGATCGAGGCGAGCAGCTCGTGCAGCAGCCGCTCGGCGACGCCGCTCAGCCGCTCGACCCAGTTCAGCGCGGCGAGGCGCAGCTCGGGGAGGGCGGCGGGCCACTGGTTGGGGCCCTGGAGCCACCAGTACGGGGCCTCGCCGGGGCCGGGGACGCGCGCGGGGCGCTCGGCGCCGATGTCGAGCTGGTCCCGCCAGTCGCGGGAGCCGCCGGTGCGTTCGTCGCCGATGCGGGTGTAGCCGCGGAAGTGTGGCGAGTTGGTGGTGTCGAGCGCGAGCCGGTCGGCCTCCGGGAGGGCGAAGAAGGCCTTCATCGCGGAGGTCAGCGCCCTCGTCTCGGCCTCGGTGACGCCGTGCCCGACGAGCTGGAAGAAGCCGACGTCGTGGGCTGCGGAGTGCAGCTGGGCGTGGAGCAGTCGCCGGGCCTGCGGGCCGCGGTCGGCGGCGGAGAGGTCGACGATCGGCAGCTGGGAGCTGTACGGCTGCTCGGGCCTGTCCGGCTGCTGGGAGCTGTACGCCTGCTGGGTGGAGGAGGTGCTGTGCGTCATGGTGTGCGTCCGCGGGGTGTCCGGGGCCCGGGCGCGCCGCCAGGGGTGGGGCGGGGGGCGCGGGTGCCTGAAGAGAGGGGGGCTACGAGGTCAGGCGGAGCGCCGACAGCCCATGCTCGTGACGCGGAGGAAGTCCACGTGGCGGCGGCGTACGAGCGAAAGCATGCGACCAGCGTACTGCGGGGCGGGCCGTACGTATGTGGCGCGGGTCACGTCGCCGGGTGACCATGGTGTCCGGGAGCGGTCCGGGGGCCCGTCGCACTGGGAGGAACCCGTGGCAGACACCCGTACAAGCGCTGTGCCGACCGACGCGCCGACCGACGTGCTGATCGTGGGCGCCGGGCCCGTAGGCCTCAGCGCGGCCGCCGAACTGCGCAGGCGCGGCGTGCGCTGCCGGCTCGTCGACCGGCTGCCGGCCCGCCTGCCGTACGCGAAGGCCGTCGGCGTCCAGCCGCGCACCCTGGAGATCTGGGACCGGATGGGCCTGGCCCGGGCCGTCCTGGAGGCCGCGGTCCCGATGCGCGGCCAGCTGATCTACGTCAACGGCCAGGAGCGGGGACGGATCGAGCTCGAACTGCCGCCGGAGGTGCCGTACGGCTTCGCCGCGCTGCCGCAGTACGAGACCGAACGCCTCCTGGAGGAGTACGTCGCCGGTCTGGGCACGGTCATCGAGCGCTCCACGGAGCTGGTGTCGTTCGCGCAGGACGCGGACGGGGTGACGGCGCGGCTGCGGGCCGCGTCCGGCGCGGAGGAGGAGCTGCGGGTCCGGTACCTGATCGGCTGCGACGGCGCGCACAGCACCGTACGCAAGGGCCTCGGGCTCGGCTTCGAGGGCGGGGCGTTCCCGGAGGAGTACATGCTCGGCGACGTCGAGGCCGACTGGGACATGCCGTACGGGTACGGCATCCGGTCCATGCACGTCGGCCAGGACGGCTCGACGGACGACCTTCTGGTCTGCATCCCGCTGCCCGGGACGGGCCGCTACCGCATGTCGATGACGGTCCCGCCCGAGCTCTCCACCCACAGCGAGGGCGACGGGGTGGCACACGGTCTGGAGGGCGGCCGGGCGCCCGACCTTTCGCACATCCAGGCCGTCGTCGACCGGCTGGCCCCCGTGCCCGCCCGCGTCTCCGAACTGCGCTGGTCGTCGGTCTTCCGGATCAGCCACCGGATCGTCGACCGGTACGGCGAGGGCCGGGTGTTCGTCGCGGGCGACGCCGCCCACATCCACCCGCCGACCGGCGCCCAGGGCATGAACACCGGGATCCAGGACGCCTGCAACCTGGCCTGGAAGCTCGCCCTGATCCTGCGCGGGGAGGCCGGACCGGCGCTGCTCAGCAGTTACGACGCCGAGCGGCGCCCGGTCGGCGAGGAGGTCGTGGGCCGTACCGTCCGGCACGCGAGGCAGGGCATGGAGGCCGACCCCGACGACCCGACGACCCTGATGATGCGGGAGGCCCAACTCCTCGTCTCCTACCGGGACGGCCCGCTCGCGGACCATCCGTACGGCCCCGACGACGCGCCCCAGCCCGGCGACCGGGCCCCGGACTGCGCCGGCCTGACGACTCCCCTCGCCGCCTACCCGCTGCGGCTGCTCGACGTCCTGCGCGGCCGCACCGGGCACGTCCTGCTGCTGTACGCGGACAAGGCCGCCGAACTCGCGAGGGCTGCGGAGGCGGTCGCGGTGGTCGCCGAGGCGGTGGGCGGGGACCGGCCGACGACCGTCGCGGTGCTGGCGCGCGTGGGCGGGGACGACGTACGCGTACAAGGCGAGGTGCCCGAATACCGGGACGCGGGCGGGGAGTTCGCGCGGCTCTACCATCCGGACGGCCCGACGGGCTTCCTCGTCCGCCCCGACGGGCAGCTGGGCGCCCGCTTCCCGCTGGCGGGCACGGCGGCCGCGCTGACCGGCTACCTCGCGGCGCTCTCCGTACCGGAAACGGCACCGGCGCCGCTCTGAGTGCCCAGGACCTCGTCCAGGAGGACCGACCACTGCGCCACCACCCGCGCGCGGCGGCCCGCGTCGTCCGTGAGGAGCGTGGCGAGCCCCAGACCACGGGCCATGTCCAGGAACCCTTGCACCGTCTCCCGTACCCCCGGGACGGACTCGTCGGCTGCCAGCAGGGTCACGGCCATCCGGTGGGACTCGCGACCGACACGGGCCTCCAACTCCGTGACGCGGGCGTGCAGCTGGGGCGCGTGGGCGGCCGCGACCCAGAGGTGGAGGGCGGCGCGGAAGAGCGGCCCGGTGAACAGGTCCACGAGCGCGGCGACGGCCTCGCGGCGGTCGCGCGCCGGGAGCCCGCGCAGGGCCTGGGAGCGCTCCTCGGCGACGTACTCGACGGCCGCCGTGAAGAGGTCCTCGCGGGTCGGGAAGTGGTGCTGCGCCGCGCCCCGCGAGACGCCGGCCCGCTCGGCGACCACGGCGACGGTGGAGCCCGCCCAGCCGTGTTCGGCCAGGCAGGCCACCGCCGCCTCCAGGAGCCGCTGCCGGGTGGCGCGGCTCCTGTCCTGCTGCGGGCCTTGCTTGGGGGCGCCTTGCTTGGGGCCTTGCTGCGGGCCTTGCTTGGGGCCTTGCTTGGGGCCTTGGCTGGGGCCTTGGCTGGGGCCTTGGTTGGGGCCGGTCACAACCGCCATTCGGGGTCCCGTCGTTCGAGGAAGGCCGTCATCCCTTCGCGCGCCTCGGGGGAGGCGAAGAGCGTGGCCGACCTCTGGACCAGGTCCTCCGCGTCGCGCTCGAAGGTCTCCAGGACTCTAGCCGTGACCAGCCGCTTCGACTCGGCCAGCCCCTGCGGGGAGCCCAGGCGCAGCCCGTCGAGGATCGCGTCGAGGGAATCCGCCGTGGCGGTGACGAGCCCCATGGCGACCGCCTCCGCCGTACCGAACCGCTCCCCCGTCACGTAGTACCGCGCCGCCGCCCGGGGCTCCAGCTTCGGCAGCAGCGTCAGCGAGACGACGGCGGGCGCGACCCCGATCCGCGCCTCGGTCAGCGCGAAGTCGGAGCCCTCCGAGGCGACCACGATGTCGCACGCCCCGAGCAGCCCGAGCCCGCCGGCCCTCACGTGCCCGTCGACGACGGCCACCACGGGCTTCGGCAGCTCCACGATCTGCCGGAGCAGGTCCACGAAGGCGTACGGGCTCGGCGGCGCCTTCAGGTCCGCGCCCGCGCTGAACGTCGAGCCGGTGTGCGTGAGCACCACCGCCCGTACCGCCGGGTCCTGCGCGCACTCCGTGAACGCCGCCGCCAACTCGGCGACCAGGGCGGCCGAGAGGGCGTTGCGGTTCTCAGGGGAGTCGAGCGTAAGCGTGGCGATACCTAGATCCAACTTCAAGAGTCCACCTTCATCTCGGCTGTCATTCCCGATCCCGCAGCTCACGACGGAGGATCTTCCCCGAAGCGGCGCGCGGCACGCCGTCGATGAACTCCACGCGCCTGACCTTCTTGTACGGGGAGACCTTCCCCGCCACGTACGCCATCACGTCCTCGGCGCTGAGCCCGTCCGCGCCCACCTGCCGGACGACGTACGCCTTGGGGATCTCGGTGCCGTCCTCGTCGGTCACGCCGATGACGGCCGCGTCGGCGATGGACTCGTGGGTGAGCAGGAGGGCTTCGAGTTCGGCGGGGGCGACCTGGAAGCCCTTGTACTTGATGAGCTCCTTGACCCGGTCGACGACGAACAGCCAGCCGTTCTCGTCGACGCGGCCTATGTCGCCGGTGTGCACCCACCCTTCCGCGTCGATCATCGCGGCGGTGGCGTCGGGCCGCCCGAGGTACCCCTTCATGACCTGCGGCCCCCGGATGGCGACCTCGCCCTCCGCGCCCGGTTCGGCGTCCTTCGACGGGTCGTCCAGGGACAGGATCCGCATCTCGGTGGAGGGCAGCAGCTGCCCGACGGCGCCGGGCGGCGGGTTCTGCGCGGCGAGCGGAACGACGTGCGTGCCCGGGGACAGCTCGGTCATCCCGTACGCCTGCCGGACCGGCGGCAGCTTCAGCCGCGCCGAACACGCCTCGGCGAGCGAGGCGTCGAGCGGGGCGGCGGCGCTGACGATGTACTCCAGGGAGGACAGGTCGTACGCGGCGACGGCAGGGTGCTTGGCGAGCGCGAGGACGATGGGCGGGGCGACGTACAGGCCGTTGATGCGGTGGTTCTGGATGGCGGCGAGGAAGGTGTCGAGCTCGAAGCGCGGAAGAACGACGACGGTGGCGCCGTGCCGCAGGGGCGCGTTCATCAGCGCGGTGAGCCCATAAATATGAAAGAACGGCAGCACGGCAAGGATGCGATCCCCCGGCCGCATGGGCATCAGCGGATACAACTGCGCCAGATTGGTCGCGATGGACGTGTGCGTGAGCATCACGCCCTTGGGGACTCCGGTGGTGCCGGAGGAGTACGGCAGGACGGCGATGTCCTCGTCCGGATCGATCACGACGACGGGCTCGGGGGCGGAGGAGCCGAGCATCGACTGCAGGGACCGAACCCCCTCGCCCTCGGGGGCCTGGTCGCAGACGAAGATCTCCTCGATGCCACCCGCGAGTTCGGCCGCCCGGCGGGCGGACGGCAGGAGCGGGGAGACGGTGACGATCCAGCGCGCTGAGGAGTCCTGGAGCTGCTTGGCGAACTCCTCGGGCGTCGCCAGCGGATGCACGGTGGTGACGGACGCGCCGGCCCGGGTGGCCGCGTAGAACGCGACGGGATACAGCACGGTGTTGGGGCTGTGCAGCGCGAGCACGTCCCCCTTCCGCACCCCCGCCTCGGCAAGCCCGGCGGCGACGCGCCGATGGAACGCGTCGACCTGGGCGTACGTGAGGCTCAGCTCCCCCGCCCCGTCGATCAGCGCCGGAACGTCCCCGAACTCGGCGGCCCGGCCGAGGACGGCGTCATGGATGGGAAGGGAGACGGCCGGAACATCCGCGTACTCGCTGTGAAACACCATGTGTGCCCCCTGGAGAGGTGGAAGGTGGTCGCCAGGATGGACCGGATCAGTACGACTTGGGGAGACCCAGGGACTGGTGGGACACGTAGTTCAGGATCATTTCCCGGCTGACCGGGGCGATGCGGGCCACGCGGGAGGCGGCGATCAGGCGGGCCAGGCCGAACTCTCGGGTGAGGCCGTTGCCGCCGAGGGTGTGGACGGACTGGTCGACGGCCTTCACGCAGGCTTCGCCGGCCGCGTACTTGGCCATGTTGGCGGCCTCGCCCGCGCCGATGTCGTCGCCGGCGTCGTAGAGCTGCGCGGCCTTCTGCATCATCAGCCGGGCCAGCTCCAGCTCGATGTGGGCCTGGGCGAGGGGGTGCGCGATGGCCTGGTGGGCGCCGATCGGGGTCTTCCAGACCTGGCGCTCCTTCGCGTACTTCACGGCCTGGGCGAGGGCGTAGCGGCCCATGCCGATCGCGAACGCCGCCGTCATGATGCGCTCCGGGTTGAGCCCGGCGAAGAGCTGGAGCAGCCCCGCGTCCTCGTCGCCGACGAGCGCGTCGGCCGGGAGGTGGACGTCGTCGAGCGTCAGCTCGAACTGCTTCTCGTTCGCGTCCAGTTCCATCTCGATCTGCCGACGCCCGAACCCGGGGGCTTCACGGGGGACGATGAACAGGCAGGGCTTGAGGTTGCCCGTCCGGGCGTCCGACATCCGGCCGACGATCAGGGTCGCGTCGGCGATGTCGACACCCGACACGAACACCTTGCGGCCGTTGAGGACCCAGCCGTCCTCCGTCTTCGTGGCCGTGGTCGTGATCCGGTGGGAGTTGGAGCCCGCGTCCGGCTCGGTGATGCCGAAGGCCATGGTGAGCGAGCCGTCCGCCAGACCCGGGAGCCAGCTCCGCTTCTGTTCCTCCGTGCCGAAGCGGGCGATGACCGTGCCGCAGATCGCGGGCGAGACCACCATCATCAGGAGCGGGGCGCCTGCGGCCCCCGCCTCCTCCAGGACGATCGACAGCTCGGCCATGCCGCCGCCCCCACCGCCGTACTCCTCGGGCAGGTTCACGCCCAGGTAGCCGAGCTTGCCCGCCTCCGCCCACAGCGCCGCACGGTCGAACCCGGGGCCGTGGCGGTGGCCGAGCGCCGCGACGGCGGCGCGGAGCGCGGTCAGCTCTTCGCTTTCGATCATCGTGCTGCTCATGCGGTCTGGTCCTCCTGTGCTTCGGTCTGCACGGACTGCTCGGACTGCTGTACTACGGCTAGCAGGGCGCCCACCTCCACCTGGCGGCCCGGGGTCGCATGGAGCGCGGTCAGCGTGCCGGAAGCGGGGGCGGTGACGCGGTGCTCCATCTTCATCGCCTCCAGCCAGAGGAGCGGCTGCCCGGCGGTCACCCGGTCCCCGACCGTGAGACCCTCCGCGACCCGGACGACGGTGCCGGGCATGGGGGCCAGGAGAGAGCCGGGCTCGCGCTGGTCCGCCGCGTCGGGGAAGCGGGGGTGGACCGTTAGCCGGTGGCGGCCTACGTGGACGGTGGTGCTGTCGTCGCCGTATGTCGCGACCTCGAAGGACCTGACCACGCCGTCTACCTCAAGGCGTACGTGGTCCGGCGAGGCGGACTCGACCCGGACGCCCTCGGGCGCGGTGACCGCGTACCCGCCGTCGCGGGTGGGGCGGTACCGGACCTCGTGCTCGCCGTACGTCTTGACCTGGTCCTGCGAGGCGAGGTTCCGCCACCCGCCCCCGAACCGGCCCCGCCGCCGCGCGGCGTCCGCGAGCGCGGCGGCGACGGCGGCGTACGCCTCGCCGGGCGACGCCTGGGTGAGCGCGTCGAGATTCCGCTCGTAGAACCCGGTGTCAAGCCGCGTCGGATCCCGGAACTCGGGGTGCCGGAGGGACCCGACGAGCAACTCCCGGTTGGTGACAGGACCGTGCACCCGGGCCGTCTCCAGCGCGCGTGCGAGCTTGCGGATCGCCTCGGGGCGGGTGGGCGCGTGGACGACGACCTTGGCGAGCATGGCGTCGTAGTGGACACCGATGGTGTCGCCTGAGGCGTAGCCGGCATCGACCCGCGTCGCGGCCGCGTCGCCGGAGCCGTAGCCGGCGTCGACACGCGTCGCGGCCGGGACGACCTCCAGCGCGTGCAGCACGCCCGCCTGGGGCGTCCAGCCCGACGCCGGGTCCTCCGCGTAGAGCCGGGCCTCGATGGCGTGGCCGGTCGGGGCCGGGGGCTCCGGCGGGAGCGGGGTGCCCTCGGCGACCGACAGCTGGAGGCGCACCAGGTCCACCCCGTACACCTCCTCCGTCACCGGGTGCTCCACCTGCAGCCGCGTGTTCATCTCCAGGAAGTGCGCCCGCCCGTCCGCGACCAGGAACTCCACCGTCCCCGCGCCCACGTATCCGACCGCCTTCGCGGCGGCGACGGACCGGGCGTACAGGGAGTCGACGAGTTCGGGCGCGAGTCCCGGCGCCGGGGACTCCTCGATGACCTTCTGGTGGCGGCGCTGGAGCGAGCAGTCGCGCGTACCGAGCGCCCACACCGCGCCCTGCCCGTCCGCCAGGATCTGGACCTCGACGTGGCGGCCGTTCTCCACGTACGGCTCGACGAACACCTCGCCGTCCCCGAACGCGCTCGCCGCCTCCGCCGAGGCCGCCTTCAATTCTCCGTCCAGTGCGGCGAGTTCGCGGACGATCCGCATGCCGCGCCCGCCGCCGCCCGCCGCCGCCTTCACCAGGACCGGCAGGTCCGCCTCGGTGACGTCGGCGGCCGCGAGCGGGGGGATCCCGAGGAGTTCCTTGCCCCGCGTCTTCGAGGCCATCGCCTCGATCGCCTCCGGCGGCGGCCCGATCCACACCAGGCCCGCGTCGAGCACGGCCCGCGCGAACTCCGCGTTCTCGGAGAGGAAGCCGTACCCCGGGTGCACCGCGTCCGCGCCCGCCGCGAGCGCCGCCTTCACGACCAGGTCGCCACGGAGGTACGTCTCCGAGGGCGCCGCCCCCGGCAGCCGTACCGCCGCGTCCGCCTCCCGTACGTGCAGCGCGCCGGCGTCCGCGTCCGAGTACACCGCGACCGTCGCGATGCCGAGTTCGCGGCAGGTGCGGAAGACCCGGCAGGCGATCTCGCCCCGGTTGGCGACGAGCAGGGTTCCGATCATGGGTGGCCTCACATCCGGAAGACGCCGAAGCCGCCGCGCGCGCCCTCGACCGGTGCCGTGTGGATCGCGGACAGGCACAGCCCGAGGACCGTGCGGGTGTCGCGGGGGTCGATGACGCCGTCGTCGTACAGCCGCCCGGACAGGAACATCGGCAGCGACTCCGACTCGATCTGCGCCTCGACCATCGCGCGCAGCCCGGCGTCCGCGTCGTCGTCGTACGGCTGCCCCTTCGCGGCGGCGCTCGCCCGCGCGACGATCGAGAGCACACCGGCGAGCTGCTGCGGGCCCATGACGGCCGACTTGGCGCTCGGCCAGGCGAAGAGGAAGCGCGGGTCGTAGGCCCGGCCGCACATGCCGTAGTGCCCGGCGCCGTACGACGCGCCCATCAGCACGCTCAGATGCGGCACCCGGCTGTTCGACACCGCGTTGATCATCATGGCGCCGTGCTTGATGATGCCGCCCTGCTCGTACTCCTTGCCGACCATGTAGCCGGTGGTGTTGTGCAGGAAGAGCAGGGGGATGTCGCGCTGGTTGGCTAGCTGGATGAACTGCGCCGCTTTCTGCGACTCGGCGCTGAACAGCACGCCCTGGGCGTTGGCGAGGACGCCGACCGGGTAGCCGTGGAGCTCGGCCCAGCCGGTCACCAGGCTCGGCCCGTACAGCGGCTTGAACTCGTCGAAGTCCGAGCCGTCGACGATGCGGGCGATGACCTCGCGCGGGTCGAAGGGGGTCTTCAGGTCCCCCGGCACGATCCCGAGCAGCTCGTCCTCGTCGTATTTCGGCGGCTCTGCCATCGCGCCGTCGCGGCCCGGATCGGGGTGCGCCTTGCGGTGGTTGAGGCGGGCGACGATCCGGCGGGCCTGGCGCAGCGCGTCGGTCTCGTCGACGGCGTAGTGGTCGGCGAGACCGGACGTACGGGCGTGCATCTCGGCTCCGCCGAGCGACTCGTCGTCGCTCTCCTCTCCCGTCGCCATCTTCACCAGCGGCGGACCGCCGAGGAAGACCTTCGACCGCTCCTTGATCATCACGGTGTGGTCGGACATGCCGGGGACGTACGCCCCGCCGGCCGTCGAGTTGCCGAAGACGACCGCGATGGTGGGGATGCCGGCGGCGGAGAGCCGGGTGAGGTCGCGGAAGAGCGCGCCGCCGGGGATGAAGATCTCCTTCTGGGACGGCAGGTCGGCGCCGCCGGACTCGACGAGCGAGATGACCGGGAGCCGGTTGGCGTACGCGATCTCGTTCGCCCGCAGGGCCTTCTTCAGGGTCCATGGATTGGAGGCGCCGCCGCGTACGGTCGGGTCGTTGGCGGTGACCAGGCACTCGACGCCCTCGACCACCCCGATGCCGGTGACGATCGACGCGCCGACCGGGTAGTCGCTGCCCCAGGCGGCGAGCGGGGAGAGCTCCAGGAAGGGCGTGTCCGGGTCGAGAAGCAGCTCGATCCGCTCCCGCGCGAGCAACTTGCCGCGTTTGCGGTGCCGTTGGACGTACTTCTCCCCGCCGCCCGCGAGCGCCTTGGCGTGCTCGGTGTCGAGGGCGGCGAGCTTGTCGAGCATGGCGGCGCGGTGGGCGGCGTAGTCGGGTCCGCCGGTGTCGAGGGCGGAGGCGAGGACAGTCACAGCAGTTCCTCCGGGTCGGTCACAGGAGTTCCTCCGGTACGTCGTTCACAGGAGTTCCTCCGGGGCGGTCACAGCTGCTTTCCAGGACGTCCACCGGGACGTCGAGTTCGCGGGCGCGGAGCCACTCGCCGAGGGCCTTGGCCTGGGGGTCGAAGCGGGCCTGGGAGGCGACGCCTTCGCCGAGGATGCCGGTGACGACGAAGTTCAGGGCGCGGAGGTTGGGCAGGACGTGCCGTACGACGTCGAAGTCCCGGGCCTCCGGGAGGAGTTGCTTCAGCGCGTCGACGGTCAGGGCGTGAACGACCCACCGCCACGCGGCCTCCGTACGCACCCACACCCCGACGTTCGCGTCGCCTCCCTTGTCGCCGCTGCGGGCCCCGGCGACGAGCCCGAGCGGCGCGCGGCGCGTCGGCCCGCCGTCGGGCAGGGGCGCGGGCAGCGGCGGTTCGGCGACGGGCTCCAGATCCCGAGTCCGTACGGGCCCTACGGGTACGGGGAGGGTGACGCGGGTCCCGTCGGGCAGGACGGCGGTGTGCGGTACGTCGGAGGCGGGGACGTACGCGGCCTCGAAGACCCCGTAGGGGGCGCCCTTGCCGGGTGGGGCGGTGACGTGGAAGCCGGGGTAGCTGGAGAGGGCCAGTTCGATCGCGGCGCCGGTGAGGGCGCGGCCGACGGGTTCGGGGGCGGGGTCGCGGACGACGAGCCGGAGGAGGGCGCTTGCGGTCTCCTCGGTGTCGGCGTCGCTCTTGTCCGTCCGGGCCAGCTCCCAACGGACGTCGGCGGGCCGGGACTTGGCGCGCTCGAAGGCGTCCTCCACCTGTTCCTTCACGAGCTGGGCCTTGGCCTCGATGTCGAGGCCGGTGAGGACGAAGACGACCTCGTTGCGGTGGCCGCCGATCCGGGTGAGCCCGGCCTTGAGGGTGGGCGGCGGGGCCTCGCCCCGTACGCCGTCGATCCGCACCCGGTCGGGCCCGTCCTGGGTGAGCCGTACGGTGTCGAGCCGGGCGGTCACGTCGGGCCCGGCGTACCGCGCGCCGGCCGTCTCGTACAGGAGCTGCGCGGTGACGGTGCCGAGGTCGACGACGCCGCCGGTGCCGGGGTGCTTGGTGATGACGGAGGTGCCGTCGGGGTGGATCTCGGCGAGCGGAAACCCGGGACGGCGCAGGTCGCGCGGGTCGTGGTGGGTGAAGAAGGCGTAGTTGCCACCGGTGGCCTGCGTACCGCACTCCAGGACGTGCCCGGCGACGACCGCGCCGGCCAGCGCGTCGTACTCCTCCGGCCCCCACCCGAACCTCCACTGGGCGGGTCCTGTGACGAGGGCGGCGTCGGTGACGCGGCCGGTGACGACGACGTCGGCGCCGGCGGCCAGGCAGGCGGCGATGCCGGCGCCGCCGAGGTAGGCGTTGGCGGTCAGGATGCCGTCGCGGGGCGGGAGCCGGTCGCCCTCGACGTACGCGATCCGGGTGGGCAGCCCGAGCCGGTCGGCGAGGGCACGGAGGGCATCGGCGAGGCCGGCGGGGTTGAGGCCGCCGGCGTTGGTGACGATGCGGACACCGCGCTCGTGGGCGAGGCCGAGGCCCTCCTCCATCTGACGCAGGAAGGTCTTGGCGTAGCCGCCCTTCGGGTCCTTCAGGAGGTCGCGGCCGAGGATGAGCATGGTGAGCTCGGCGAGGTAGTCGCCGGTGAGGACGTCGAGTTCGCCGCCGGTGAGCATCTCGTGGACGGCGTCGAAGCGGTCGCCGTAGAAGCCGGAGGCGTTGCCGATACGAAGGATCACGCCTGCTCCTTCGCCGGCCGCCCGCCGCCGGGGGGTCCGGCGAAGGCCTGGGCGATGGTGAGCCAGTGCTCGGCGTCCGCGCCTTCCGCCGCGAGGGCCGTGTCGTGGCGGTGGACGCGCTGGGTGACGAGGAGGCAGAAGTCGAGGGCGGGGCCGGTGATCCGCTGGGCGGAGTCCTCGGGTCCGTAAGCCCACTCCTCACCGCCCGGTCCGACGAGCTCGACCCGGAACGCCTCGGCGGGCGGTTGGAGCCCCCGTACGAGATAGGCGTAGTCGCGGGCGCGGACGCCGATCCAGGCGACGTGGCGCAGGCGGGCGGTGGGCGGGCGGACGGCCCCGAGGGCGTCGGCGATGTCCTGGCCGTGCGCCCAGGTCTCCATGAGGCGGGCGGTCGCCATCGAGGCGGCGCTCATGGGCGGCCCGTACCAGGGGAAACGGGCGCCGGGCGGGGCGGTGGCCAGGGCCGTCCAGAGCCGCTCGCGGCCGACGCGCCAGCGCCCGAGGAGGTCGGCGGGGGCGAGCGCGGCGCCCTCGGCGGCGCCGTCGTCGACGAACGACTCGGGCGCGGCGAGCGCCTTCTCGGCCTCGACGCGGAACCCCTCGGCGTCGGTGACGGCGAGGAGCGCGGCGCGGTCGGTCCAGGCGAGGTGGGCGATCTGGTGGGCGACGGTCCAGCCGGCGGCGGGGGTGGGCGCGGCCCATCTCGTGTCGCTCAACTCAGCGACGAGCCGGTCGACTTCCTCGCTCTCACGGCGTAGGTCGTCGAGAACGACGGCGGGGTCGGACACGGTGCGCTCCCCTCGGGACACGGGCGTGTGCGGAGGAGCATGTCAGTGGCGGGAGAAACAATCAAGCATGCTTGCTTGTACTGCCGGAAATTCCCCCCGAGGGCTCGTCCGGGCCAGCCAATTCCCGTACGAGCGAACGCCCTTGGCGCGGATCTGGGGAACTACAGCTCGGCACCGGCAAGGCCAAGATCACGGTCCCGCGCGACGCGATCATCGACCTGGAGGACCTCCAGACCGGCTGGAAGCCCACCCTCCACAAGCCCCACCGCAACTCCCGCCCCACGGGCCCGACCATCCACATCACCGGCGCCATCGGCTTCGGCCGCCTGAAAATCCGCCACGCCCGCCACTGAGACCGCGTTCTGCGGCCAGGCGAGGAGCCACTTAGGCGCCGGCGCTCCCCTCCGCCTGCGCCTCCGCTTCCGCTTCCGCTTCCGCTTCCGCCCAGGCCAACTGCGCGTCGGTCAGCGAGGGGGCGAACCCTCCCGGGAACATCAGCATCGTCGACTGCGGCCACATGTTCTCCGGCCCGTGCTCGTCGCAGTGCAGGGCGATGACATGCGGCCCTTCCCCGCAGGCCTCGTGCCAGTAGGGGCGGTCATGCGTCTGGCAGAAGTACGTGAACCTCCAGCAGTCGTCCTCCTCGGCCGGCTCGTAGAAGCCGGGATCGCGAACGACCGTGGTCACCGGTTCCTGCCGGTTGAACCGGGGGATGGGCCGGGGGTCGCACCACAGCAGTCGAGGAGGCAGCACGCCCCCATCCTGCGGTACGTCCGTGAGCCGCGGCACGCCCGCTGGCTGCGGTACGTCCGCGAGCTGCGCCCACCCCGCGGATGCGCCCGCGGTCTACGCCTCCGGGACCGGCCCGATCCGCTTCGTCTGGGTGCGGACCGCGCCCATGCTTGCCGCGATGACGAGGGCGATGGCGAGGGCGTCCAGGAGGGAGAGGCCCTGGCTCAGGACGAGGAAGCCCGCCGTTGCGGCGATGGCCGGTTCGAGGCTCATCAGGATGGCGAAGGTGGGGGCGGGGAGGCGGCGGAGGGCCAGGAGTTCGAGGGTGTAGGGGAGGACCGAGGACATCAGGGCGACCGCGAGGCCGAGGGCGATCGTCGAGGGGACCAGGAGCTTGTCGCCCGCCTCGATGATGCCGAAGGGCAGGCTCAGGACCGCGCCGAAGGCCATCGCGAGCGCCAGCCCGTCCGCCTGCGGGAAGCGTCGGCCGGTCCGGGCGCTGAACACGATGTACGTCGCCCACATCGCGCCCGCCGCCAGGGCGAAGCCGGCGCCGACCGGGTCCAGGCGGTCGAAGCCGCCGCCGGTGAGCATGCCGCTGAGCAGGAGGACGCCGCCGAGCGCCAGCCCCGCCCAGATGAGGTTCGAGAGGCGGCGCGAGGCGATGACCGAGAGGAGCAGCGGGCCGAGGACCTCCAGGGTCACGGCGGCGCCGAGGGGGATCCGGTCGACGGCCTGATAGATGAAGATGTTCATCCCGGCCATCGCGGTGCCGAAGGCGACGATCGTGCCCCAGTCGGCCCGGTTGTAGCCACGGACCTTCGGGCGGCAGACGATCAGCAGGACCACGGCGGCGAGGACGAGCCGCAGCGTCACCACGCCGAGCGCGCCGGCGCGCGGCATCAGCAGGACGGCGACGGCCGAGCCGAACTGGACGGACAGGCCGCCCGCTACGACGAGTGCCACCGGGCCCAGGCGGGTCGCGCGAGCCGGGGCAGTCGGCGTGCGCTCACCCGTCGCCGTCCGCGCGCCCCCCGTCCGCGCGGCCGCCGTCGTCGCGCCCGCCGTCGTCTCCTTGACCGGGCTGTCCACCGGCTCACTCCCCTGCAGGATGGTTCATCAGACTGGACTTACCAGTCCAGGATAGTGGACCCGTCAAGAGGGCTCCGACACTCACGCTAAGCCGTCCCGCGCGGCGCGTGAAATGCCGATTGGGCTGCGGTTATGCTCCGGACGCATGAGTCAAGGGAGTCGCTCGGGCATCGAGCTCCGCCACCTTCGCGCCTTTCTCGCCATCGCGGAGGAGGGGAACGTGACCCGGGCCGCCGCCCGGCTCCACCTCACCCAGCCCGCGATGTCCCGCACCCTCGCCGCCCTGGAGAAACACCTCGGCGTCCGGCTCGTCGACCGTTCCACGCACCACCTCGCGCTCACCGCCGAGGGCCGCGCCTTCCACGACCGCGCGGCGGCGGCCGTGGCCGCGTTCGACGCGGCCCTGGACCCCGCCCGGCTGCGCCACCGCCCGCTGCGGCTCGGGCACGCGTGGTCCGCGTACGGCCCGTACACCACCCCCTTGCTACGGCGCTGGCAGCGCGAGCACCCCGAGACCCCGCTCGAACTCCTCCGCATCGACGACCGCACGGCCGGCCTCGTCCGGGGCGAGGTGGACGCCGCGCTGCTCCGGGGCCCCGTCGACGCGCCCGGCCTGGCGACCGAGGAGCTGGCCACCGAGGACCGGGTGGCCGCCGTGGCGACGGACAGCCCGCTGGCGTCCCGTACGTCCCTCACCCTGGCGGACCTCGCGAGCGAGACGATCGTCCTCAACACCGTCTCGGGCACCACCACCCCGACCCTCTGGCCCGCGCCCCAGCGCCCGGCCACGACCCTGACGGTCGGCAACACCGACGACTGGCTCACCGCGATCGCCGCCGGCCGGGGCGTCGGCGTCTCCTCGGCCTCCACGGCGGCCATGCACCCCCACCCGGGCGTCACCTACCGCCCCCTCCCCGACGCCCCCCGGATCCCGGTCCTCCTGGCCTGGCGCGACACCTCCCCCCACCCGGCGACGCGGCTGCTCGTGGAGCTGGCCCGGGAGATCGCCCGGGAAGCGTGAGAACGCACGCGCACCCCGCCCCCTCACCACCGCGACGCGTGGTCGCGCTCCAGAGCCTCCCCAGCCTCCCCCGGCCGGGACCTGGCGCCGACGACGACGCGCGCCGTCACCGCGGCCGTCAGGACGAGGACACCCGCGAAGGCGCCGAGGGTCACCGCGTCCGGGTGGATCAGGGACTGCCCCCGGGCCGCCTGCGAGGTCACCACCGCGACCAGACCCCAGAGGCCGAGCGCGGCACAGCCCACCAGGCGGGAGCGGACCCGCTCGTCCCGCAGCCGGACGTGCCGGGCCGACAGCGCGGTCAGCACCACCGTGAGCAGCAGCAGGACCTGGATGCCGTGCAGGGCGAAGAAGTGCGGGACCCGGAAGTCGCCTCCGGTCACGCTCCAGTTCGTGAGGGCCATGCCGTGGCCGTCGGGGTCGCCTATGCCGTGGCCCTGGTACATCGGGATGGCGTCGCCGTTGGCGTCGGTGAGGGTACGGGGGTGCACCCCGGTCACCATCCAGTAGAGCGGCACGAGCATGCCGAAGGTCGCGAGTCCGAGCCCCGCGCGGATCGCCCGGTTCAGGTCCCTGCCGCCCGTACGCTGCCTCAACACGACGACACAGACGATCAGTTGCGCGATGACGATGACCATCACGCCGAAGGTGAGGATCGGTACGAGGGCCAGGGTGACCGGGTCGGTCCGGTCGGCGTTGAAGTGGCTGAACGTGCCGCGCGCCGCCTGCACGGTGATGGCGCCCACCTCGGTGACGGCGGCCACCGCGAAGACGGTGCCCACCCACCAGGCGAGCCGCCTGCCACGGTCCAGTCGGGCCAGCAGCCAGGCCAGCGTGGCGGAGTAGAGGGCGAAGGCGAAGCCGAACTTCAGCGGCTTCACCCAGACCGGCTCCCCCAGCAGGGTCCGGTCGTCCACGGCCACGCCGACCCCGCTGACGACCGTGAGGACGGCCAACAGGACGGCGCACACCGTCAACGGGCGGTGCCATGGGCGGCTGCGGCGCGCGTCGGCGGCGGGGGTGGGGCCGGGCGGGGCGGGATCGGGCAACGACATGGTGGGGTCCCCCTGTGTGACGGTCGACGGTACGGAAGCGGGCGTACGGCTAGAGCACTGCCTCGTCCCCCGCCGGGAACGGTCCCCCGTGACCCGGGACGATCACGTCGGAGGTCTTCAGGACCCGCAGGCGGGAGGTGCGGAGCTGGTCGCGGTCGGGGGCGACCGGGTCCTCGGCCGGGCCGTCCGGGCGCCACCAGAGGTCGCCGACGAAGGCGACGACGCCGTCCGCCGTGCCCGCGAGGAGCGTGATGTCCTCGGGGCTGTGCCCCGGGGTGCGGATCAGCCGCAGGGACGAGGTCAGTTCATGGCCCTCGGCGTCGCGGTCGGTCCACTGGTCGTTCAGGTACTCGGCCTTGTGGTCGTGGACGCGCGCCCGGCCGAACAGGCCGACGTTCATGGTGTTGTCGGGGTGGTGGTGGCTGAGCACGACGTCGGTGATGTCGTCCGGGCCCAGGCCCAGTTCGGCCAGCGGTCCGAGGATCCGGTCACGGCTCGCCACCATGCCGGGGTCGACGATCACATGGCGGTCGCCGTCGGTCACGTACGAGACGGTGGCGGCGACGCCCGGGCCCGTGGAGGTGGTGTAGCCGGTGGTCAGGACGGTGTAGGTGGCGGTGTTTCCGCGCGGCTGGTCTGTCATGTCCTCAGCTTCGCCCGGCGGAAGATCGCCGACGAGTGGCCGTACTGCCACCCATCGCGGGTTTTGTGCCAGAGCCTGCGGCGCGGGCGGGACGGGGCGCGCACGTGCGTGCCGGAACTCACGAGCCGGTCCGTGCGCGCGCCGGACCGTGCGCGTGGTCTTCGGTGGGGTGCCGACGCCACGCTCGTCCGGCCGGAGTGGCACAGCTTCGTGGCGGTGACTATGCCTGGTGGGTCAGGTGGTGGCAGATGTTCCTTAACCGGTCACACGCCGCGCTGGTGTCGGTGGTCGCCCGCTGCTTGGGGCCGGCGCGCCTCAGCGGATCGGGGCGATGCCCGGGCGGTCGATCAGAAGTGCGGGTCGAGCAGCGAGCCGAAGGTGTAAGTGCCCGACGGCTGGAGGAAGCTCGGGTCGGTGAGGTACGCCGTCGCCGAACCGGGCTTGGACAGGCTGGACGTCTGCTCGTAGTAGCCGTTGTGGGGGACGATGCAGTCCTTCCACGTGTAGGTGCCCGTGGCCAGGTAGATGTCGCGGGTCGGCGTGCGGGTGCCCCCGAGGATCTGCGTCCACGTGTAGGTGCCGCTGGCCAGGTACATGCTCCTGGTGGTGCACGCGCTGACGTTTGCCCCACTCGGTTCGCCGTCCAGCCACACACTCCGCGTGTTGTACGCCGTGTCGGCCGCGCTCGCCGGGCTCCCCGCGAGCGTCACGACCGCCGTCGCCGCGGCCGCCGCGGCCGCGAACTTGCTGATCTTTCCAGCCATGCGATGTCTCCCCTGATGAATGGTTGCCGATCGGCACTCACACCATGAGTAGCCGTCGGTCGCCCTGCTCAGGGCGGGGCGACCGGCCTCCCCAACTCACGCTGTGGCGCTGTCTCCAGCGGAGAATCTAGGCCCGAGGAGCGTGCGGTGGTGTTCATGGCGTGCAGGGTTTCTGTGCTCTGCGTGCCGTGGGGCGGCCAGGGAGAGCGCACGGTGTTCGGTAGGGGGGATTCCGTAGGCTTCGCGGAACGCCCGGCTGAACCTGGTAGCGCTGGAGAAGCCCCAGCGGGCCGCGATCGCCTGAACGGGCTGACCGCTCAGTTCCCGGGATGCGAGGTCGGTGTGGGCGCGCTCCAGCCGGCTTCGGCGGATGTGTGCCGCGATGGTCAGGGGCTGGTCGGCGAAGAGGGCGTAGAGACTCCGCAGGGACATGTTGTGCCGGTCAGCGATCATCTGAGGAGTCAGGCTCGGGTCGCCGAGGTTGGTCTCGATGAAGCGGTAGGTCCGCTGCAGCGTCTCCTGCGCACGGGCCTCGGCAGGCGCCTCACCAGGGTCACCGAGCTGCCGCGCGAGAAACGCAGTGGCCAGGTCGAGAGTGACGGACCCCATTGCGCGCAGCTCCTCCGGGCGACAGCGCGGGCCGCGTGCCAGCAGCGTCTTCAGGAAGTCCGCGAGGATCGCCCCTGACCCCACGTCTGCCGCCAAGCTCCGTGCGAGGAGGCGGTCCACCCGGTCCGACCTCAGTGCCAGGGCCTGACGGGGAATCTGCATGACGACCGACTCGGCCTGTCCGCCCATGCATGCCCCCTCACTCGGCCGTGAGGTGTCGGTGAGCACGAGTCCCCCCGCGACCAACGATTCGTTGCCCCGCTGGGAGATCCTGAAAGCACCTTGTGTGAGGAGCGCCAGCTGCACGTGCTCGGGATCGCCACGACGGACATGAGTCAAGGTGCGCCGCGAGAGCACCGGTGAGCAGGTCAAAGCAGTCAGCCGTACCACGCCGAGATCCAGGTCCGTGATGCTCGCCCGGAAGCCGGCGGCACGGCGGGTGCTGATCATGACGGGCATCACGGCGCTGGACACCGTCTCGCAGAACCAATCGAACCCGTCCTCACCCTCCCCGACAGCATCCGGCGCAATCAGCAACCCCATGCGATCCCCCCGCTCCTCGACGTGGCGGCAATCCAGCCCCTCACCGGTTCGTCGCACAGCCGTGCCCACCCCCACCGCCACGTGATCAATCATCAGACACGTTCTTTCGGACGCATGCTCGTTTCGTCCACGCTGCGGACCCGGTCAGACCCAGTGGGGGAGCAGCGCTCGGCGCGGGTTGCGGCGAGGGAGTCGCTCCAGTGTGCAGGGCACCGGTGGCCAGGCTCGAACTCCTCACCGGTCCGCTCACCGGGATCTACGACCCCAACGGCATGGGCGCCATGTTCTTCGCCGTCCTCGCCTTCGCCGGGCAGATCGAGCGCAACTACATCCGGGAGAAGACCCTCGAAGGCCAGGTCATCGCCGCCTCCAAGGGCAACCACGGCGGACGACCGAGGGTCATCGACGACGACATGCTCACCTTCGCCGTCGCCCTCAAGGACAAGGGCGTCCCCGTCCCCGGCATCGCGAAGAAGCTCACCCTCAAGGTCGGGAAGAACGCGGGCAAGTCCCCCTCGGTCGCCTCGCTCTACCGGGCGCTCGCGGAAGCCGAGGCCGCCGAGGTGGACGACGGCCTGCCGCTGCGGCCCAAGCCCGTACGCATCCGCAGGCCCGAGGACCCGCTCACCCCCCGAGGAGATCGACCTCCGCGAGGGCCTCCAGGCCCAGCCCCATCCGAACGCGGAGATCCGCAGCTGACGGCAGCGATCAAGTGCTTAGCGCCAACGGCTGTACCGATGGTCCTACCAGTCTCACACCCGGATCAGCGGGGCAGGATGCGCAGTACTGCCTCGCGTTCGCCGCTGAGCCGCAGGCCTTGCTGTACTGCGGCGCTCAGATCGAGGTCGCCGAGCAGGGTCGCGGCCAGCAGGTGCGGCGGTCCGGTCAGTGACGCGGTGGGGTGGTCGACCCGGCCGGCGTGTGTGTGCACCGAGCCGTCCTTGACTTCGATAACCAGGTCCTCGCTGCCGTCGGCGTGCAGTTGCAGGGCGATTGCCGGCTGGTCGGGGCGGTGGTCGGTCAGTGCCCGGGCGGGCATGTCCAGCCAGTGGGTGCGGAAGGTGTCGCTGCCGCCCGGCTCACGCAACAGCGGCACGCCCCACCGGCTCAGCTCCCGCAGCACCGGCTCCAGCTCGCGGCCACGCTCGGTGAGGGAGAACAGGGTGGTGGCCACCGGCGGCGGGGCGGCCTCACGGTGGATCAGGCCGGCTTCCTCGAGTTCGCGGAGCCGGTCGACCAGCAGGTTGCTGGCGATCCCGGGCAGCCCGTTGCGCAGGTCGGTGTGCCGGCACGGACCCAGGGCGAACAGTTCACGGACGATCAGCAGGGTCCATCGGTCGCCGATGGTGTCCAGTGCTTTCGCGATGCCGCAGTACTGCCCGTAGGTGCGCATGCCACCACCCTACATCGTGGTGTTGAGATTCAAAACTCTCTTGTTGACTTTCTCAACAACATCGGTCTAGCGTCGCTGCCCATGACCCCCACCCTTTCCGTGCGTCGGCTGGCCTGGGCCGGCGTCGAGATCCGTCTCGGCGACACCCGCCTGCTGATCGATCCGCTCGAGAACGTCGCTCCGCTGGCGCCGGTGATGGGGCCGCCGCACCGGCCGGTCGACCCGGTCGATACCCCGCCCGGCACCCACGCCCTCATCACCCACCTGCACCCCGACCACTACGACCACGACCTGATCGCCCGGATCGCGGCCACCGGCACGATCGGCTGCCACACCCCGAGCGCGGCGGCGCTGCACGAGGTGGGCATCACCCCCGTTGCCCAGGACCTGGGCCAGTCACGCCGCATCGGAGAGCTGACCGTCACCCCGGTGACCTCGCTGGACTGGCGCGGCAACGACTGTGACCAGGTCGCCTGGGTCGTCGAAGGCGCCGGCCGGCGGGTCATTCACTGCGGCGACACCCAGTGGCACGGCAGCTGGTGGCAGATCGCCCGCGACCACGGCCCGTTCGACGTCGCGTTCGTCCCGGTCAACGGCGTCATCGCCCACTTCGAGGGCTACGCGGCCAACGTCCCGGCGACCATGACCCCCGAGCAGGGCGTCGAGGCCGCCGTCGCACTCGGCGCCGGCACCGTCTGCGCCATGCACTACGGCCTGTTCCACAACCCGCCGTTCTACACCGAACAACCCGACATCGAGCAGCGCTTCCAGCACGCCGCCGACGAGCGCGGCATCACCGCGGCCATCATCGCCGACGGCCAGCCCGTCCTCTGAGCATCAGAAACAAGGAGCAACACATGAAGATCGTCCTGTTCGGTGCCAGCGGCAACATCGGCCGGCCCACCACCGAGGAACTACTGCGTCGCGGCCACACCGTCACCGCGGTCACCCGAGCCGGCCACGTCGACGGACTCAAGCACAAGGCCCTGACCGTGACCACCGGTGACGTCACAGACGCCGCCGCGGTCGCCGGCCTCGCCGCCTCCCACGACGCCGTACTGTCGGCCGTCGGCCCCCGGATCGGCCAGGAGAACGACCGCGCCACGATCGTCGGTGCCGCCCGTGCGCTGATCGACGGACTCCGCCGAGTCGGCGTCACCCGCCTGGTCACCATCGGCGGTGCCGGTAGCCTGCGCACGCCGACCGGTGCCCGGGTCATGGACGACCCGGACTTCCCCGCGCTGTGGAAGGCCAATGCCGAGGCCCAGTCCGAAGCGCTCGACCTCTACCGCGGCGTGCACGACCTCGACTGGACGTACGTGTCGCCCGCCGCGGTCATCGGAGCGGGCGAGCGGACCGGGGCCTACCGCAGCGCCGGGGACACCCTGCTCACCGACGACGACGGCAACAGCCGCATCTCGTACGCCGACTACGCGATCGCCCTGGCCGACACGATCGAGAGCGGCACCGCGATCCGCCGCCGCATCACCGTGGCGTACTGAGCCATGAGCAACGACGCCGCCGGCCGGCAAACCCGCTTCATCGTCCTGCTCGCAGCGCTCGTGGCCCTGGGACCACTGTCCATCGACGGCTACCTGCCCGGACTGCCGGACCTCGCCGGCGACCTGCGCGCCAGCGCCGCGGCCACCCAGCTCACCATCACCGCCTGCCTGGCCGGGCTGGCCATCGGGCAGCTGATCGCCGGGCCGCTGAGCGACACCTACGGCCGGCGGCGTCCGTTGCTGGCGGGCCTCGCCCTCTACACGATCGCCAGCGCGCTCTGCGCGGTGGCACCCGACGTCCGGACACTCATCGGCCTACGCCTGGTCCAGGGCATCGGCGGGGCGTTCGGCATCGTCATCGCCAACGCCATGGTCCGCGACCGCACCTCCGGAACCCGCACCGCACGTCTCTTCTCCGCACTGACCTTGATCACCGGCCTGGCGCCGGTGTTCGCGCCGGTCCTCGGCGGCCAGCTACTGCGCGTCACGGCCTGGCCGGGGATCTTCGTGGGCCTGGCCGTACTCGGCGCCGTGATGCTGGCGGCCTCCGCCGCAGGACTGCCGGAGACCCGGTCCTCCGCGTCACGCCAGCCGCTGCCGGCTGTCGTCGGGCAGCTGCTCAGCGACCGGGTCTTCACCGGGTACGTCCTGGCCAACGGCCTGGTCTTCGCGGCGATGTTCGCCTACATCTCCGGCTCGCCGTTCGTCCTGCAGGAAATCCACGGCCTGTCACCGCAGCAGTACAGCGCCGTGTTCGCCGTCAACGCCGCCGGACTCATCGCGGCCGCCCAGATCAGCGGCCGGCTGGTGGCCCGGGCCGGCGCCCGCGTGCTGCTGCTCGCCGGTCTGCTGGGCGCGACAGCCGGTGGCACCGCGGTCCTGGGCACGGTGCTGACACGGGCACCCCTGCCCGTGCTCCTGATCGGCCTGTTCGTCCTGGTCTCCAGCGTGGGCCTGGTCATGCCGAACGCCGCGGCCCAGGCCCTGGCCGACCACGGCGGACACGCCGGGTCGGCAGCCGCTCTGCTCGGCTTCAGCCAGTTCATGTTCGGCGGGGCACTTGCTCCGCTGGCCGGCGCGGGTGGCACCACCGACGCCTTGCCGATGGGAATCATCGTCGCCGTGCTGCCGGCGCTCGCTCTGCTCACACTCGGCGTCCTCACCCGGTCGATGCCCGGTGAGCGCACTCGCAGGCTGGCTCGCCAAGGACCTGCCGGGCACCGGCGACCGCGCCGGCACATCGATCGCAGACGAGCCGGCATCCAGTGAATCGGGCCGGCGTCTGGCGAACAGGGTGATTCCGCGATCAGCGTCACAGACGTACGACGACGGTCGGGTGCGGCGACGCGTGGAACGCGAAAGATCGGCGTCCCGCCGCAACGAGGCAGGACCTCCGCGATCCGCCGGCTCGTCCTCCAAGCCCCGGCACCCATCACCGCGAAGGCACTCGGCTACCACGACAAGACCGCCACCCGCCTGGTCACCGAAGCCGGAGGAACCTGGAGTCGATATGCACCTGGCGACCACACACGCTGACAGGAGCGACGTGGCTGCTCTGGTGAGCCAAGCTCCCGCGACCGGCCCGATGTCAGTACCAGGTGGCAGGCTCTGCCTCCATGAACAAGCAGCAGTTCTGGCAGCTCATTGAGGCAGCCCGCAATCAGGCGTCCAACCCGAGCGACGGCGAAGCGGTCGCTCGCGAGGCGACCTCGCTGCTGGCCTCCCGGCCGGTCGAGGAGATCGTCGCAGCTGAGCAGGTTCTGTGGGACCTGATGGTTGACTCCTACAGCAATCCTCTCTGGGCCGCTGCTTACCTTGCCAACGGTGGGTGCTCTGACGACGGCTTCGACTACTTCCGCGGCTGGCTGATCGCTCAGGGCTGTGAAGTATTCGAGCGCGTAGTCGCTGATCCCGATGCCCTGGCAGAACTGCCCATCGTTCAAGCCTCCGCAGCCGACGGCGTCGACCTGGAGGGTGAGGACATGCTGGGCATCGCCTGGAACGCACACATCTCGGCGACCGGTGATCAGCTCCCAGCGAGCCCACCCACCATCCGCTACCGGGAGCTGGACCCCACCTGGAACTTCGATTTCGATGACCACGACGAAGTGACCCGCCGACTGCCCCGCTTGGCAGCTCTCTATCTGGAGTAAGCGGAAGCTCGCAGTCACAAGACGAGGTCCAACAGCGGAGAACGAGACTCCCGGATCACTGTCGGTCATCTCATCGGGCCATGCACACGCCTCGGCTGACGAATACGCGACACCTCAACATACGCGTCTACCAGTCCCATGGCCGGTACCGGACCCTCGATAGCCGGATCTTCCGCGTGCCGGAGCCACACCCCCGCGCCGGAGCCACCACCCCGTCACGGAGCCACACCCCCGCGCGGGAGCCACCCCCGCCCCCGGCCCGTCGCCCCCCGTACCGCCCCCGTGCCACACTCCCCCGCATGCCGCCCTTCCTGAGCGTCGCCGCCTATGCCCCGCCCCGTGTCGGGATGCTTGCCGTCGGGCTGGTGTCCGAGGTGTTCGCCGCGCCGCCCGCGGGGCTTCCGCGCTTCGACTTCGCGCTCTGCGGCGACGTCCCCGGGCAGGTCCCCACCGACCTCGGGGTGCCGCTCACCGTCGACCACGGGCTCGACCGGCTCGCCTCGGCCGATCTCGTGCTCGTCCTCCCCTGGGCCGACTTCCGCACCCCGCCGCCCGCGCCCGTGCTCGACGCGCTCCGGGCCGCCCACGCGCGCGGGGCGCTCGTCGGGTCGCACTGTGTCGGCGCGTTCGCGCTCGCCGCGGCCGGGCTGCTCGACGGGCTGCGGGCCACCACCCACTGGCGGTTCGCCGACCTGCTCGCGCAACGCCACCCGTCCGTCACCGTCGAGCGGGACGCCCTGTACGTAGACGAGGGCCGGATCCTCACGGGCGCGGGCGCCGCCGCCGGATTCGACCTCTGTCTGCATCTGCTGCGCCGCGAGTACGGGGCCGCCGCCGCGAACGCCGTCGCCCGCGACCTCGTCCTGTCGCCGCACCGCGACGGCGGCCAGGCGCAGTACGTCACCGCCCCCGTACCCGAGGACTGCGAGGACGAACGGCTCGGCGGCGTCCTCGCGTGGGCCCGCGAACACCTCCACGAGCCGCTGCCCGTGGCCGAACTCGCCCGCCGCGCCCTGATGAGCCGCCGCTCCTTCGCCCGCCGCTTCACCGCCGCGACCGGGACCACTCCGCACGCCTGGGTCCTCGGCCAGCGGCTCGGCCGGGCGGAGGAGCTCCTGGAGACGACCGACCTCCCGGTCGAGGAGATCGCCCGCCTCGTCGGCTATGGCAGCGCCGCGGTCCTGCGCGAACAGTTCGTCCGCCGCCGCGGCGTCCCGCCCCGCACCTACCGGCGTACGTTCACCAGGACCGCGGCCGTCGAGACCTAGACCCCGCCCGACTTGAGGCCCCGGACTACTGCTCCTCGATCGCCTCCGCCAGCACCTCCGCGATGTGACGGGCCCGCCGGCCCGCCAGGTCGTCGAGCTGAGTACGGCAGGAGAAGCCGTCGGCCAGAAGCACCGCGTTGTCGTCCGCCGCGCGCACCGCCGGCAGCAGCTGGTCCTCCGCGCAGGCCACCGAGACCTCGTAATGGCCCGGCTCGAAGCCGAAGTTGCCCGCGAGGCCGCAGCAGCCCCCGCTCAACTCGCCCTCCAGGCCCATCCGTTCACGCAGGCGGCGGTCCGGCCCGTCGCCCAGGACGGCGTGCTGGTGGCAGTGGGTCTGGCCGGCCACCGGGTGGTCGAGACGCGGGGGTTCCCACTCGGGCGCGAACTCCTCCAGGGCCTCCGCGAAGGTCCGTACCGACGAGGCCAGCGTCCGCGCTCGCGGGTCGTCCGGGAGGAGTTCCGGGAGGTCCGTCCGCAGGGTCGCCGCGCAGGAGGGTTCGAGGACGACCACGGGATGGCCGAGCTGGGGCTCCATCACGTCCAGCGTCCCGCGCATCACCTTCCGGGCCCGGTCCAGCTGCCCCGTCGACACGTACGTGAGCCCGCAGCACACCCGCCCCGGCGGCAGCCCCACCCGTACGCCCGCCGCCTCCAGGACCCGTACCGCCGAACGCCCCACCTGCGGCGCCAGGTGGTTCGTGAAGGTGTCCGGCCACAGCCACACGTCCGACACCGTCTCCAGACGCGAACCGAACCACGACACGAACGTCCGCGACGCCACCCTCGGCAGCTCCCGCTCCGGAGCGACCCCCGCGAACCGCGAGGGGAAGACCCGCGCCAGGTTCAGCGCCGGGCCGAAGAGCCGGAGCCACTCCGGAAGGCGGCCCATCGTCACGTGCGACCACGGCCGCCGCCGCCCCGCGTAGTGCCGGTCCAGGAAACGCGCCTTGTACGCGGCCATGTCCACGCCCACCGGGCAGTCGCTCCTGCACCCCTTGCACGACAGGCACAGGTCGAGTGCCTCCCGCACCTCCTCCGAGCGCCAGCCGTCCGTGATCACCTCACCGAGCGCCATCTCGTGCAGCAGCCGCGCCCGCCCCCGCGTCGAGTGCCGCTCCTCCCCCGTCGCCCGGTACGAAGGACACATCACCCCAGGCCCCGACGTCGGCCCCTCCACCCGGCACTTGGCCACGCCCACGCACCGCGCGACCTCCCGCGCCTCCACCGGCAGGCCCTTGAACCGCAGCCCCTCGTCAAGGCGTCCCGGCCGCACCAGCATCCCCGGGTTCAGGCCGCCGTCCGGGTCCCAGACGTCCTTCACCGCGCCGAACAGGCCCACCAGCTCCGGGCCGTACATCCTCGGCAGCAGCTCCGCCCGCGCCCGCCCGTCCCCGTGCTCCCCCGACAGCGAGCCCCCGTGCGCCACCACAAGGTCCGCCGCCGCCTCCGAGAAGTCCCGGAAGCGGCCCACCCCCGCCGCCGAGTACAGGTCGAAGTCGATACGGACATGGACGCAGCCGTCGCCGAAATGACCGTACGGAGTCCCCCGCAGGCCGTACTCCGTCAACAGCGCGCGAAACTCGCGCAGGTACGAACCGAGCCGCGCCGGCGGCACCGCGCAGTCCTCCCACCCGGGCCACGCCTCCACCCCGTCCGGCATCCGCGTCGCCGTCCCCGCCGCGTCCTCCCGGATCCGCCACAGCGCCCGCTGCCCGGCCGGGTCGACGACGACGGCCGCGTCGAGGGCGTCCGCCGAAGCCGCAGCCGCCAGCTCCCGCGCCGCGTCCTCCCCGTCCACCTCCACGAACAGCCACGCGCCCCCGCGCGGCAGCCCCGCCACCGCGTCCCGCACCAGGTCCGCCGCCATCCCCTCCACCGTCAGCGGGCCGAGCGGCAGCAGCCCCGCCACCGCGTCGGCCGCCGCGCTCTCGTCCGCGTACCCGAGGACCACCAGGACCGGCGCGGCCGGCAGCTCCACCAGCCGTACCGTCGCCTCCGTCACCACCCCCAGCGTCCCCTCGCTCCCGCAGAGCAGCCGGGCCACGTCCCCGCCCCGCTCCGGCAGCAGCGCGTCGAGCGCGTACCCGGAGATCCGGCGCGGCAGCCCCTCCGGGTACCCGGTCCGCAGCAGCGCCAGGTTCCCGTCCACCAGCTCCCGCAGCCCCGCCGGAGCCCCTTGCCAGTCCCGGCCGAGGACGAGGGACGAGCCCCCGTACGTCCGGACGTCCATACCCAGCACGTTGTCGGCCGTCGTCCCCCACGCCACCGAGTGCGCGCCGCACGCGTTGTTGCCGATCATGCCGCCGAGCGTGCAGCGGCTGTGCGTGGACGGGTCCGGGCCGAAGGTCAGGCCGTACGGGCGCACCGCGTCCCGCAACCGGTCAAGGACGAGCCCCGGCTGGACGACCGCCGTCCGCGCCTCCCGGTCGACGGAGACGACCGCGCGCATGTGGCGGGTGAAGTCGAGGACCACGCCCGTCCCCGTCGCCTGCCCCGCGATCGACGTGCCGCCGCCCCGCGCCACCACCGGCACCCGGTGCTCCCGGCAGACCGCGAGCGCCGCCGCCACGTCGTCGGCGTCCCGGGGCGCGACCACGCCCACCGGCACCCGTCGGTAGTTGGACGCGTCCATCGTCGTCAGGGCTCTCGCCGTGGCGCCGAAGTCCACGTCTCCCGCCACGACCGCGCGCAGCGCCGCCTCGAGATCCGACCGCTCCTGGTGCCCGTGGTGTTTTCGCACAAGGTCAGGATGTCTCACCTGGCGTCTCATCCGGCGGACATCGTCGGCCGTGTGCGGTGCGACCCGATACGCTCCGCCTCGTGGCTGAGATCCAGATTCCCGCTGACATCAAGCCCGCCGACGGCCGTTTCGGCGCGGGCCCCTCCAAGGTGCGTACGGAGGCGCTGGACGCCCTGGCCGCCACCGGCGCTTCCCTGCTCGGCACGTCCCACCGCCAGGCTCCGGTCAAGAACCTGGTCGGCGAGGTACGGACCGGCGTGCGCGACCTCTTCTCGCTGCCCGAGGGTTACGAGGTGATCCTGGGCAACGGCGGCTCCACCGCCTTCTGGGACATCGCGACCGCCGGGCTCATCGAGTCGAAGTCGCAGCACCTCACCTTCGGCGAGTTCTCCTCCAAGTTCGCGAAGGCCGCGAAGCTGGCCCCCTGGCTGGCCGAGCCGACCGTGATCTCCGCCGACCCGGGCACCCACCCGGAGCCGGTGGCCGAGGCGGGCGTCGACGTGTACGCGTTCACGCACAACGAGACCTCCACCGGTGTCGCGGCCCCGGTGAAGCGGGTCGCGGGCGCCGACGAGGGTGCGCTCGTCCTGGTCGACGCGACCTCCGGCGCGGGCGGCCTGCCGGTCGACATCACCGAGTCGGACGTCTACTACTTCGCCCCGCAGAAGTCCTTCGCCGCCGACGGCGGCCTGTGGCTTGCCGCCTTCTCCCCGGCGGCCCTGGAGCGCGCGGCCCGCATCCACGCGTCCGGCCGGCACATCCCGGAGTTCTTCTCGCTCCCGACGGCGATCGACAACTCGCTGAAGAACCAGACGTACAACACCCCGGCGCTCTCGACCCTCTTCCTGCTCAACGAGCAGCTGAAGTGGATCAACGGCCAGGGCGGTCTGGACTGGGCCGTGGCCCGGACGAAGGAGTCGTCCCAGGCGCTGTACACCTGGGCCGAGGAGTCCAAGTACGCGACGCCGTTCGTCACCGACCCCGCCAAGCGCTCGCAGGTCATCGGCACGATCGACTTCTCGGACGACATCGACGCGGCCGCCGTCGCCAAGGTCCTGCGCGCCAACGGCATCGTGGACACCGACCCGTACCGCAAGCTGGGCCGCAACCAGCTGCGGATCGCGATGTTCCCGGCGATCGACCCGGCGGACGTGCGGGCCCTGACGGCCTGCGTGGACTACGTGATCGAGAAGCTGTAACTCAAGAGGCTGTATCCCCGCTCCGTACGTACGAGGGCCCGGCATCGGACATGGTCGATGCCGGGCCCTCGTGCGTACCCCAGTGGAATCACCGGCTGAGGCGCTGGAACCTGCGTACCGCCAGCGGAAGGAAGACCGCCGTCAGGAGCAGCGGCCAGAGGGCGGCCATCAGGAGCGCGTGCTGCTCCACCCAGCTCCCGCCGGCCGCGCCCGGGTTGCCGAACAGCTCGCGGGTGGCGGCGACCGTCGAGGAGATCGGGTTCCAGGCCGCCACGGGCGCCAGCCAGCCGGGCATCAGCGAGGGCGCCACGAAGACGCTGGAGATCATCGTGATCGGGAAGATCACCGCGTAGAGCGCGCCGGCCGCCTCCGTGTTCGGCAGCACGAGCCCGCACCACACGCCCACCCAGATGAGGCTGAACCGCAGCAGGAGCAGCAGACCGAAGGCGAGCAGCGTGCCGCCGACGCCACCCTCCGAGGTCCAGCCGATGGCGAGCGCGGTCGCGGCGAGGATGGCGAGTTCGGCGGCGGCGACCAGCAGGTCGGAGGCGCCCCGGCCGGTGGTGACGGCGGAGGGGGCCATCGGCATGGACCGGAACCGGTCCATGACTCCCCGCCCGGAGTCGGCCACGACGGCGGTGGCGGTGTTCATGAGCCCGAAGGTCATGGTCATGGTGAACATCCCCGGCATGAGGAAGTCCTTGTAGTCGCCGCCTCCGGGCACCTGCATCGCGCTGCCGAAGACGAAGCCGTAGAGGAGGACGGAGACGATGGGGAAGCCGAGCTGCCAGAGGATGGCGACGGGCTGGCGGCGGTAGTTGAGCAGGGTGCGGAGGACGAGCGTGGCGCAGTCGGCCAGCGCCCAGTAGGCGTGGTGGGCGCGCCGGTTCGTCGGGACGACGGTCGTCATGCGGCTACGGCTCCTTCGGTGGCGTCGGTGGTGGTCGCGTCGGTCGTGGGCGCGTCGTCCGCGCTCGGGCGGCCCGTCAGGGTCAGGAAGACGTCGTCCAGGCTGGGGCGGCGCAGGCCCAGGTCCTCGACGGCGATCCGCTCGTCCCGCAGGGTGCGCGCGACCTCGGTGAGGGCGGCGACCCGGTCGGTGACGGGGGCGTGGACGCGCCGGTCGTCCTCGTCCACGGCGGGTTCGGCCGCCGAGACCCGGGCGAGGACCTTCCGTACGGCCGGCAGGTCGGCGGCCTCCGCGGCCACGACCTCGATCCGGTCGCCGCCGACCCGGTTCTTCAGGCCGTCGGGGGTGTCGTCGGCGATGGCCCGGCCCCGGTCCATGACGGTGATCCGGGAGGCGAGCCGGTCGGCCTCGTCGAGATACTGCGTGGTGAGCAGCACCGTCGTACCTCCCGCCACCAGGGCGCGTACGGCGTCCCAGACCTCGCCCCGGCCGCGCGGGTCGAGGCCCGTGGTCGGCTCGTCCAGGAAGAGGACGTCGGGCGCGAGGATCATCGAGGCGGCCAGGTCGAGGCGGCGGCGCATCCCGCCGCTGTAGGTGCCCGCGTTCCGGTCGGCGGCCTCGGTGAGCTGGAAGCGGTCGAGGAGTTCGCCGGCGCGGACGCGGGCCCGGCGGGCGCCCAGGTGGAAGAGGCGGCCGAAGATCTCCAGGTTCTGCCGGCCGCTGATGCCCTCGTCCACGGCGGCGTACTGACCGGCGAGGCCGATGCGGGCGCGGACGCCGCGCGGATCGCGTGCGACGTCGATCCCGGCGACCTCGGCGCGGCCGCCGTCGGCCTTCAGGAGCGTGGCGAGGACGCGTACGGCGGTGGTCTTGCCGGCCCCGTTGGGGCCGAGGAGGCCGTGGACGGTGCCGGGCCGGACGGCGAGGTCGAAGCCGTCGAGGGCGAGGGTGCTCATGCCCTTGCCGCTCGCGCTCTTACGGCTCCCGCTCTTGCCCTTGCCGTAGTGCTTGCGCAGGCCCTCGACGAGGACCGCGTTTTCGTACATGGAAACCTCCGCTCAGCGAAACTGAGTACACCGTACCCTAATCAGAGTACGCCGTACCCAGTTTTAGAGTGAGGCCATGAGTGAGGCCATGAAGGACGCGACGACGAGCAGCCTGGATCTCCTGTGGGGCACGGGCGAACGCCCCAGCCGCGGCCCCAAGCCGGGCCTCACCCTCGACCGGATCGTCACGGCCGCCGTCGGCGTCGCCGACGCGGAGGGTCTGGACGCCGTCTCCATGCGGCGCGTGGCCACGGAGCTCGGCGTGGGGACGATGTCCCTCTACCGGTACGTCCCCGGCAAGACGGAGCTGCTCGACCTGATGCTCGACCGCGTGCAGGGCGAGTCGTACGAGGACGACCCGCCGGTCCCCACCCACTGGCGGGACACCGTCGAGCAGCTCGCGCGCTCCTACCGCGAGCTCTACCAGGCCCACCCCTGGCTCCTGAGGGTCAACCAGGCCCGCTCGGTCCTCGGCCCGAGCGCGCTGCGCGGTCTCGAACTCTGCCTCTCGGGCCTGAAGGGGCCGCACGGGATGGGACTGAGCGACCCGGAGACCATCAGCGTGATCATCACCGTGCAGAGCTATGTCGTGGGCATCGCGCGGATGGAGAGCCAGGCCGTCGAGGCCGCGCAGGAGACGGGCGTGAGCGACGAGGAGTTCTGGAGGAGCCAACAGCCCTTCCTGGAGCGGGCGATGGCCTCGGGCGACTACCCGCTCATGGCGGCGCTCGCCGAGGACACCTTCGCCCGCGACTTCGACCACTTCACGTTCGGCCTCGACCGCCTGCTCGACGGCTTCGAAACGCTCGTCAGCGGCCGAGGCGACGACGTCAGCGGCCGCGACGCAGGAGGCGCTTCCCGCCGATGACGATCGCGGTCGCGATGCCGAGGACGATCACGCCGACGGTGAAGTTGCCGCGCTCCTCGGCGGTGGTGCCCGAATCCTTCGACCCTTCCTTCGAGCCTTCCTTCGCCGGCGACGAGCCCGGGGCCTTCTCCGGCGGGCGGTCGGCCTCGGGCCGGTCCACCCGGACGACACCGCTGTTCGCGCCCTCCGAGCCGAACATCAGCGCCGAGCCGTCCTTCGTGTACGTCGCCGACTCCGCCTGCCCCTGGAACGGCGCCCCCACGCTCGTACCGTCGCCGTCGAGGCGGCCGTCCTTCCACGCGTACTCCTTGGCGCTGAAGTAGCCGCGCAGGAGCAGCCGGTCGCCGTCCGGCGAGAACGCGCCGTCGGTCACCCACGGCACGTCGCCGACGCGCCGGAAGACGTTCGTACCGGAGGTGGAGAGCCGCTCCGGGCCCGCGTAGAGGCCGCCGGTGTTCTCGTTCTTGCTGGCGATGTAGACCCGGCCGGTCTTCGGGTGGACCATCAGCGCCTCGGCGTTGCGCGGGCCGTCGGCGTACTTCACGTCGTACTGCTTCGCCGTGACCGTCTGGCTCTTGAGCTGCTTCGGCTCGGGGAAGCGGTAGATCCAGACGTGGTCCCAGGTGCCGTCCTTGTTGTCGCCGATGTCGCCGACGTAGATGTCGCCGTCCGGGCCGACGGAGATCGCCTCCATGTCGCGGGGCGTGCCGACGCCCTTCATGGTGAGCGTCGCGACGGTCTCGCCGGTACGGGAGTCGATGCCGTAGATCAGCGGGGCGTCCTGGTCGTTGTGCGTCCAGTAGACGCCCGGGTGGGCGTGGCTGGCGGCGATGCCGCTGGACTCCGTGATCCGGGGGTCCTTGATCGTGAAGTCCTGGTCCGCCCCGTCGGCGGCGAACGCGACGGGCCCCGACAGGAGGACGCCCGAGAGGAGGACGAGAGCGGCGGCCCCGGAGGCACCCAGCAGTGATCGCATACCGTCCAGCCTGCCACGGCCACGGGCAAGTCCGGGAAAGACCGCCGCCGGTCGGACCGTGTTCGGTCGTCCACTCGTTCGGGGGGTGTTCCATGCTTTTCGGATCACCCGACTCCACGCGGGCGTTCACTGTGAGGGACGCACAGGATGGGGAGGTTGTGGCGGTATGGGTGATCCGGTACTCGTCGGGGAGGTACTGACGGGGATGGCGGTGCTGGACGCGGGCGCACCTGTGGACGCGGGTGTACCGGCGCAACGGGACACCGGGGCCGGGGCCGGAACAGCGACCTGTGGTCGGTGCGGCGCGCGTGCCGACTGGCACCGCACGGTCCGGGGCAAGTGGATCCTGATCGAGGTCGGCGAGTGGCCGGTCGGCTCCGTCCCTGCGGGCAGACGCTGGCGCGTCGCGGGCGACGGGACGGCGGTCAACCTCGGCGGCGCCCAGCCGTCCGACACCTGCCGGATCTGCCACTTCGACGTGTGCCCCGCGCAGCCCGCACCACCTACCGGCTCACCCACCCTGCAAGCCCTGCGACGCGAGCACGCCCGCCGCCAGGGTGGCCGGGATCACGTCGCAGGCGCCGGGCGGGCTCCGCGATGATGTGACCATGCGTTTCATGTTCGTCGGCGACAGCTGCACCATCGGACGGGCCGGCGACCACACCTGGCGCTACCGGATGTGGCAGCACCTCGAAGCCACGCTGCCCGGGCGGTACGAGATCGTCGGCCCGCGCACCGAGCTGTACGACTCCGGCGCCGACGCGCCCCTCTCGCACGACTACGCCGACCCCGGCTTCCCCGCGCCCGCGCGCCGGCACCTGGCCGGCTGGGGCGAGGGGTGGCTGCACATGGCGCCGCTGATCGGCGATGCGGTCACGGCGAGCCGGGCGGACGTGCTCCTGGTCTCCCTGGGCCTGATAGACCTCGGCTTCTACACCAACAGCTCCCAGACCGCCGACAACGTACGCGCCTTCGTCACGGCCGCCCGCGCCGCGAACCCGCACGTCCGGTTCGTCGTCCTGCCGGTCATCCCGAACGTCCGCGCCACCTACGACGCGCCCTTCGCCGCCGAGTGCGAGCGCTTCAACGAGCTGCTCGCGAAGGCCGTGGCCGACCTGGACACGGCCGCGTCGCCGCTGCTGCTCGCGACGACACCGGAGTCGTACGACCTCGACCTCGACACCTACGACGGCACCCACCCCGGCCCGTCGGGCGAGCACAAACTGGCGGCCGCGTTCGTCTCGGCGATGCACCAGGCGTGGGGGTTCGGGGCCCCGTACGGAGGGCCGCTGACAGGCCGCCAGGCGACCTGACAGGTCCCGCGCGCGGCTGTCAGGCGACGGTCGGCGGGGTGTCAGCGCGGTTCGGCATCGTCTTCCTCGTCAGGAACGAGGACACGACACCGAACCGCAGGAGACGAACCCCGATGAACACCGACCTCGCCGCCGTCATGCAGCTCCTCATCGCCCTCGCCTTCGTCAGCATCCCGATCGTCCGGGCCCGCTTCGGCCCGGCCGCCCTGACCGCCGCCGACCGCGAGCTGGACCGGCAGGGCATCCGGCCCGGTGTCCTCGCCGAGAACGACATCTCCTTCGACGCGAGCGGCCACGAGACGTGGGCCCCGGTCTCCGTCGCCGTCGTCATGACCGCGCTCGCCGCCCTCAACTTCGCGGGCAGCGACTGGGGTCAGACGCTGACCTGGATCTTCCAGTCGCTCGTCATCGTCATGAACGGCCTGATCCTCTACAGCAACCTGACCGCCGTCTCCTCCGTCCGGACCGCCTTCGAGCGCAAGGGCGACCCCGAGCTGACCCGCATCGACGTCCCCGCCTTCCTCAAGGCCGCCGAGAACGCCTTCCCGGGCTGGGTCCGGATCCAGCAGAACATCCGCCACGCGATCGTCTTCTGCGGCTCGGCCCTCGCGCTGGCAGCGATCGCCGTCGCCTGACCGGGCACGGCCTCCTGTGACGCTCACACGACTCACACGCCTCGCACGCCTCGCACGGCTCACACGGCTCACACGGCTCACGCCGAGCGGGTCAGCCGGTTCGCCAGGGTCGACAGGGTGTAGGCGCCGATGCCGAGGACGACCTCCAGGGCGTTCTGACGGGTGTAGCCCCAACCGAAGAACTTCTCCAGCTCCTCGTCGCTCACAGCTCCGGCAGCGGCGAGGACCTGGTGCGTGAACTGCCGTATTCCCTCCAGTCGTTCGGGCTCGGGGGCCGGTCCCAGCTTGGCGAGCTTCGCCTCGTGGAGCTGGATGCAGAGATGGCACTGATTGCGTACGGCGACCGTCAGGATCACCGTCTCGCGCGAGTGCGGGTCGAGCGTCGTGTCCTCGAACATCGCGCTCAGCTTCAGGAAGCCGTCCAGCGCGTGCGGGGACTCGGCCATGCGGGCCACGGCCTGCGGCAGGTGCCCCCAGGCCCCGGCGACGCGCTCCATGGAGCGGCGGGAGGCGGCGGGGGCGGTCTCAACGGTGTGATCGACGAACAAAGCGACTCCGAAAGGAAGAGATAGAATCGACAACATGGTTGACCATGCGAACGAGAGAAACGTAAACCAGGTTGTCGATATGAGCAAGGGGGAATCCGTGGGATCTGCGGGATCCGCGGATTCCGTGCCGGGATTCGAGCTCCCGCTCCTCCTCTTCGCCGGCTTCCGCACCCTCATCGACCGGCTCCACGCCGAACTCGCGCGCCAGGGCCACCCCGACCTCCGTCCGGCGCACGGCTTCGCGCTCCAGGCCATCGCCGCCGGCGGCCCCCGGGGCGCGACCGCCAGCGACATCGGGCGCCACCTCGGCGTCTCCAAGCAGGCCGCCGGGAAGACCGTCGACCGCCTCCTCGCCGTCGGCTACGCCGAGCGCGCCGACGACCCCACCGACGCCCGCCGCAAGCTCGTCCGCCTGACCCCGCACGGCCTCGACGCACTCGCCCGCTCGGCCGCGATCTTCGACGAACTGCGCGCGGAGTGGACGAGCACCCTGGGCGCCACACGCGTACGGGACCTGGAGACCGCCCTCCGCCAGGTCGTCCCGGCCGAGACCACCTACCGCCTCGACGCCACGAGCTGGCTCGGCGGCACGTGAGCCGGGACAGCCGCCTGGGCGCAACAAGCGCTCCGCGGAACCCCCTTGCCTGAAGCACGCTCCAAGGGCTTGGCTTGGGGACCATGAAGTACACGCAGCTCGGACGCACCGGACTCAAGGTCAGCCGACTCGTCCTCGGCACGATGAACTTCGGCCCGCAGACGGTCGAGGCCGACAGCCACGCGATCATGGACGCCGCGCTCGCCGCGGGCATCAACTTCTTCGACACGGCCAATGTGTACGGGTGGGGTGAGAACAAGGGCCGTACCGAGGAGATCATCGGCAGCTGGTTCGCCCAGGGCGGTGGCCGGCGCGAGAAGACCGTCCTCGCCACCAAGGTCTACGGCTCCATGTCCCGCGAGGGCGACACCTGGCCCAACGAGGACAAGCTCTCCGCCCTCAACATCCGCCGCGCCGTCGACGCCTCCCTCAAGCGGCTCGGCACCGACCACATCGACGTCTACCAGTTCCACCACATCGACCGCCTGACCCCCGTCGAGGAGATCTGGCAGGCGATCGACGTCCTCATCCAGCAGGGCAAGATCCTCTACGCAGCCTCCTCCAACTTCCCCGGCTACAAGATCGCCCAGGCCAACGAGGCCGCCGCCCGGCGCGGCATGGTCGGCCTCGTCAGTGAGCAGTGCCTGTACAACCTCTTCGAGCGGCGCGCCGAGATGGAGGTGCTGCCGGCCGCGCAGGAGTACGGCCTCGGGATCATCCCCTGGTCCCCGCTGCACGGCGGGCTGCTCGGCGGCGTCATCAAGAAGCAGGAGGAGGGCGGCCGGCGCGCGAGCGGGCGGGCCGCCGAGGTCCTCGCCGACTCGTCCTCGCGGGCCAAGATCCAGGCGTACGAGGACCTGCTGGAGAAGCACGGTCTCGAACCGGGCGAGGTGGGCCTCGCCTGGCTGCTCACCCGGCCCCAGGTGACCGGCCCCATCGTCGGGCCGCGCACGGCGGAGCAGCTGGAGGGCGCGCTGCGCGCGGTCGAGCTGGAGCTCTCGGAGGAGGTACTGACCGGCCTCGACGAGATCTTCCCCGGCCCGGGCCCCTCTCCGGAGGCCTTCGCCTGGTAGACGGTCGGGCGCGCTGCCTCGGCCGCCGCCGCAGTCGTCGGGTGCTCGGCCGGGCTACAGGCCGAGCACCGACGACAGCGCGACGATCGCGAACATCAGCACGAGTACACCGGCCATGATCCGGTTACGGGTCTTCGGGTCCACACAACGAGGTTAACCCGGAGGCTCCCCAGTCCCGCCCAGGGGCCATGTGCCGACCGTCTCGTAGCGGGGCTGCTCCCCCGGTACGCCGCCGGCCGGGAGGTTGCTGCGGACGAGGGCGAGCTCGGAGACCTGCCAGCGGGTGCCCTCGAACGGGGCCATCGCGTCGACGTACGGGCGCAGGTCGAGGCCGTCGCGGGAGCGGGCGACCGTCAGATGGGCCTGGTAGCGGCGGTGCTCGTCCATCGGGACGCCCGCGCGGCGGGCGGCGGCGTCGGCGCGCTCGGCGAGCAGCCGCATCCCGTCGAGGTCGCCCGCGGCGCCCGTCCAGAGCACCGCCCGCCCGAAGTGGCCGCCGCCGTGCAGCCGCAGGCCGAACGGGTCCGTGCGGTGGGCGGCGCGGGCGAGCCGCGTGTGGAGGTCGGGGAGCAGCTCCTCGTCGACCTCCCCCATGAACGCGAGCGTGAAGTGCCAGCCGGGCCGGGAGGTCCAGCGCAGCGCGTCGGCACCGGGCAGACGGTCCAGGCGGTCCAGGACCCTGGCCAGTTCGGTCAGCTGTTCCTCGGGCGGCAGAACGGCCGCGAAAAGCCTCATGCGGGAAGTCTGGCAGGCCCGGGTGAGCGGCGGAGGCCCCGCCGCTCACCCCGGTCCGGTCAGAAGACCTGCTTGTACGGTTGCCCGAACGTGTGGACTCCGGCCTGGGTCGCGGCACGGGGCGCGAAGGGGGCCCGCCAGCTACCGGTACCCGCGTAGAAGTACGCCTTGTTCGTCCCGTTCGCACGGACGAAGAGGTCGAGGCGCCCGTCCTTGTTCGCGTCGCCGATTCCGACCAGGTCGGTGTACTCGTTCCAGCCGGCGCCGATCCGGACGCGGGACGCGAACGTGCCGTCCCCGTTGCCGAGGTAGAGCCACAGCACGCCCGCCTTGTCGCGCGCGACCAGGTCACCCGCGGGAGCCCCGGCCACGTTGCCCACGGCCGTGATCTGGTTGTAGATCCCCCAGCCCCAGCCGCTCTTCACCCGCGGGGCGAACGGCGCCGACGCCGAGCCCGTCCCCTTGTACAAGTACAGGTCGCCGGCCTTGTCCACCGCGACCAGGTCCGCCCGGCCGTCTCCGGTCAGATCGCCACCACCGGCCAGCTGGTCGTACACACCCCAGCCGGCACCGATCCGCCGGGGCGAGTGGGTCATCCACAGGTCGTCGCCCTCGTGCAGCCACAGCACACCGGCCTTGTCGCGGGCGACGGTGTCGAACACCTCGGTGCCCGCGATGTCACCCGTGGCCTCGACGCGGTCGTAGGTGTTCCAGTCGCCCGACCAGATCGCCGATGAGTACCTGTAGCCGACGACGAGGCGTCCCGTGGCGTCGTCCCAGCGCGTGTCCACCACGTCGACGTCACCGTCGGCGAGGCGGGCGAACAGGTCGGGCGAGCCGTTGGCCGTGTAGTCGTGCAACTGAGGCGAACGCTTCACCTCGAAGGTCCCGGTGGCCGTGGCGGGCGGCATCCCGTTCCAGGGCCTGGCCGTCACCTTCCAGTCGTACGTGCCCTCGGGAGCGGCCTCCCTGTGCTCGCCGTCGTACCCGATCTCCCCGGCCCAGTCGATGCCAAGCGAACCGTCGGGCAGGACACCTGTGCCGGTGGCACGGGGGCGGACGTCCGTCACGAAGGGCGCCGACCAGTCCCCCGGCGAGTCCCGGCGCTTGAACTCGATCTTGAGGTCGATCTTGGTGGTGGAGAACTTCCAGCTCATGGGTGTCTTGGCGACGCCGTCGAGAGAGAGGGTGGCCGGGACGGCCGCGCTCGTGAAGCTGACCGGGGTGGTGGGCGCCGGCGGCTCGCCGGTGGAGGCGATCAGCTCGGCGGCCGGCTTTCCGTCCGCGCCCAGGGCGATCCGGTAGACGCCCGGTCCACGATCGGCGGTGGTCCCGAGGGCCAGCACCGTGCCGTCGACCGACTTGTGGACGCTCTCGGCGTTGTCGAGGAGCTCGACCGCGGTCCCGTCCGTCAGGGAGTGGGCCATGAATCCCTGGTCAGGGGCGCCGCCGTGGAACAGCTGCCAGTCGCCGAGCAGACCGCCGGAGACCGCCCTGCCGCCGTCCGACGGCAGCGGCACCCGCGTCACCTCCGACGAACCACGTGCGGCGGTGGCGAGGACGGTCTTCCCGTCCGCCGTCTCCACCCACGCGACACGGTCCGCGGTGATGGTGGCGGCCCCCATGGAGACACCCGCACTCAGGGGGTAGGACTGGCTGACGCGGGCACTGGCGATGTCGACGACCACCAGCCGCGTGGTCCGCGTGGTGCCGTCGAACCGGCTGGCGAGCGCGGTCCCCGGCAGGCTGTCGACGACGGAGAACGAGCCGTTCGGATTCAGGTCCTCGAGCCCCACCACGGGGCGGCCGCCCGCCTCCTTGCCGACGAGCCATATCTCGCCGTCGAGGCCCTCGTCGAAGACGGCGGTGCCCACCGCGGCCGTGGCCCGGCCGCCGAACCCTCCGAAGGTGACGGGAGCCGCGCCGGTCGCCATGTCGTACGTCGTCGCGGACTCGGTGCCGTACCGCTGGAGCCTGTCCTTGGTGAGCACCACCACGTCCGAGGAGGAGCCGAGGACGCCGTACCCCGTGCCGACGACCTTCGAGACGCCGTCCGCGTACCGCGTCCAGCGCTCGACGCCGTCCGCGTCCCTGCTGAGGAATCCGGTCTTCCCGGCGCCGAGCACCTGTCCGCCCGACGCCAGGAACGGCACCTTGATCGGCGCGGTGGAAGCCACGGCGGCCGACGCGCCCGTCGACGCGGGAGCGGCCGTGGCCGCAGGTGTGGCGAGCGGCGTGGCGGCGACCACCGCCAGAACGACCCCCACCGACATCACGACACGATGCGACAACCTCGTACGCAGCATTCTCTTCCTCCCCGACCACATCGAATGCCCTTACGACCCCCCGCCCCACCGAAGGGTTGTACGGCTAATGTCGGCGGGATGAAGAGCGGGTTGAACATCCGGAAGGGCGGGGCGGAGGACGTCCCCGCCATACTCGCGCTGCTCGACAGCGCCGTCGTCTGGCTGAACGGCAGGGGCATCGCCGACCAGTGGGGCACCGAGCCGTGGTCCACACGTCCGAAGGCGGTGAGCCTCGTCGAGCGGATCGTGGGCGAGGGCACCCCGTGGATCGCGGAGATCGACGGCGTACCGGCGGGCACGCTGACCCTGACCCCGCACCCGGCGTCGTACGTCGCGCCGGCGGACGAGCCCGAGGTGTACGTCCACATCCTGGCGACCGACGGGCGCTTCCACGGCCGTGGCGTGGGCGCGGCGCTGCTCGCGCACTCGGTGGAGGAGACCCGCCGCCAGGGCCTCTCGCTGCTGCGCGTGGACTGCTTCGCGGGCAGCGAGGGACGGCTCGTGGAGTACTACGAGCGCCAGGGCTTCAGGAGGACGGAGTCCTTCACGGTGGGCGACGGCTGGCCGGGGCAGGTGCTGGAGCAGCGAGTCTGAGCGGCAGGTACGAGCGGCAGTTCTGAGCCGGGTGTGGGCGGCGGGATCGCCCCGCCGCCCACCAACCGCTCTACGCGGCCGTCGCCAGCCGCTCCCGCGGTACGAAGCGGACCCGTGGGTGGCCGTGGTGCCAGCCCAGGGCCATCTTCAGGCCCCCGACCCTGGCCAGGATCAGGCCGATCGTGCCGGCCGCGACGAGCGAGACGAGGCCGCCCGTCGCGAAGCCGACCCTCGGGCCGTACGTGTCCGTGATCCAGCCGAGCAGCGGCGCGCCGAACGGCGTACCGCCCGCGAAGACCATCATGTAGAGGCTCATGACCCGGCCCCGCATCGCCGGGTCCGTCGCGAGCTGGACGGCCGAGTTGGCGGTGATGTTGACCGTGAGGCCGAACATGCCGATCGGGACGAGCAGCAGCGCGAACAGCCAGAAGGCCGGCGAGAGCGCCGCCACGATCTCCAGGACGCCGAAGACCACCGCCGCGACCACCAGCGTCCGCAGCCGGGTGGAGCCGCGCCGCGCCGCGTAGAGCGCGCCCGCGAGGGAGCCGGCCGCCAGGAGCGTGTTCAGGAAGCCGTACGTCCCCGCGCCCACGTGGAAGATCTCCTCGGAGAACGCGGTGAGCCAGATCGGGAAGTTGAAGCCGAACGTGCCGATGAAGCCCACGAGGACGATCGGCCAGATCAGGTCCGGCCGCCCGGCGACGTACCGCAGGCCCTCTCTCAGCTGGCCCTTGCCGCGCGGTGCGCGCTCCACCTTGTGGAACTCGGCGGGGCGCATCAGCAGCAGGCCGGTGAGCGGGGCGAGGAAGAACAGTCCGTTGAGGAGGAAGGACCAGCCGCTGCCGATCGTGGCGATCAGCAGACCGGCGACGGCGGGGCCGACGAGCCGGGCGGACTGGAAGTTCGCGGAGTTCAGCGAGACGGCGTTGCGGAGCTGGTCGGGGCCGACCATCTCGGAGACGAAGGACTGCCGGGTCGGGTTGTCGACGACGGTGACCATGCCGAGCAGGAACGCGACCAGGTAGACGTGCCAGACCTGGACGTGGCCGGAGAGCGTCAGGACGGCGAGCGCGAGTCCGCAGAGGCCGAGGGCGGCCTGGGTGATCAGGAGGATCTGCCGCTTCGGGTAGCGGTCGGCGAGGACACCGCCGTACAGGCCGAAGAGCAGCATCGGCAGGAACTGGAGCGCCGTCGTGATGCCGACGGCGGTGGCGGATCCTGTGAGGCTCAGGACCAGCCAGTCCTGGGTGATGCGGGCCATCCAGGTGCCGGTGTTGGAGACGATGGCACCGGTGAAGAACAGCCGGTAGTTGCGTATGCGGAGTGAGGAGAAGGTTTCCCCCCGCCCGCGGGTGTGGGTATCGGGTTTGTGGACGGGTGCGGAGTCTGCTCCGGGTCCCGTACTCAAAGTGCGTCGCCTCCTCGGCGTAGGGGGTCAGAGGCTGTCCGGCGGACAGCCTCTAGAGGTGGGCGAGCTTCTCCAGGACGGGGGCGGCGGCGCGCAGCTTGGCCCAGTCGTCCTCGTCCAGGCCCTCGGCGAGGGTGGCCAGCCAGGCGTTCCGCTTGCGGCGGGACTCTTCGAGCATGGTTTCGGCCCGCTCGGTCTGGCTGACGACCTTCTGCCTGCGGTCGTCGGGGTGAGGCTCGAGCCGGACCAGTCCCTTGGCTTCGAGCAGCGCGACGATGCGGGTCATCGACGGCGGCTGGACGTGCTCCTTGCGGGCCAGCTCACCGGGGGTGGCCGAGCCGCAGAGGGCGAGGGTGCCGAGCACCGACATCTCGGTCGGGCTCAGCGACTCGTCGACGCGCTGGTGCTTGAGTCGTCGGCTGAGGCGCATGACGGCGGAGCGGAGCGCGTTCACGGCGGCGACATCGTCGGCGGTGCCGTGGGACAGGTCAGGCATGTTCCTTAGCCTAACTCATTAGACGGACTAAATACCACCCGGAATGCCGGTGACCGAATCTGTCACCCAAACGAGTGAGATGAATCCGGAAAGTGACGCACCGGGCCCGTCTGTGCCGCGACCCTGACTGGCATGGGATCGACCGTGCTCAGCCTGCGCATCGACGGTGAGCTGCTCGACCGTCTCAAGGGACACGCCGCCAAACGCGGAATGAGCGTCCAGGACTACGTGGTCCGGACGCTCATCCGCGATGACTTCGACGAACGGTTCAAGTCGGCCGTCGACGAGACGGAGAAGTTCTACGGGCTGGGGAAGCCCGCGGACACGGCTCCTACAGCCTGAGGGCTACGTGAGGCCCAGCGCCGGCATCGCGTAGTAGAAGACGAAGACCGCCGACACGACGTACATCGCCGCCGGGACCTCACGGCCCCGGCCGGCGGCGAGACGCAGCACGGTGAACGCGATGAAGCCGATGCCGATGCCGTTCGTGATGGAGTACGTGAACGGCATCATCACCATCGCCAGGAACGCCGGCACCGCGATGGTGAAGTCGCTCCAGTCGATCTCCTTGACCGAACCGGCCAGGATCAGGAAGCCGACCGCGAGCAGCGCGGGCGTCGCCGCCTGGGACGGGACCATCGTGGCGAGCGGCGTGAGGAACAGCGCCACCGAGAACAGCGCGCCGGTGACCACCGAGGCCAGGCCGGTACGGGCTCCCTCGCCGACGCCCGCCGTGGACTCCACGAAGCAGGTGGTCGCGGAGGACGAGGTCGCGCCGCCGGAGGCGACCGCCAGGCCGTCGACGAGCAGGACCTTGTTGATGCCGGGGAAGTTGCCGTCCTTGTCCATCAGCTTCGCCTCGTCGCCGACGCCGAGGATGGTGCCCATCGCGTCGAAGAAGCAGGACAGCAGCACGGTGAAGACGAAGAGGACGCCAGTCAGCATCCCGACCTTGTCGAAGCCGCCGAAGAGGCTCACCTGACCGACGAGCCCGAAGTCGGGCGAGGCCACCGGATTGCCGGGCCAGGTCGGGGTGGTCAGACCCCAGGACGGGACGGTCGCGACCGCGTTGATCACCATCGCGACGATCGTCATCACGACGATGGAGATGAGGATCGCGCCCGGCACCTTGCGGATGATCAGCGCGAGCGTGAGCAGCGTGCCGAGGACGAAGACCAGGACCGGCCAGCCGGTGAGGTGACCGTCGGCGCCGAGCTGGAGCGGGACGGTGGTGTGCGCGGCGTCGGGGATACGGGAGACGAAGCCCGAGTCGACGAGGCCGATGAGCATGATGAAGAGGCCGATGCCGATCGCGATGCCCTTGCGCAGGCCGACCGGGACCGCGTTCATCACGCGCTCGCGCAGCCCGGTCGCGACGAGCAGCATCACGACGATGCCGGCGAGGACGACCATGCCCATGGCGTCCGGCCAGGACATCCGGGGCGCGAGCTGGAGCGCGACGACCGTGTTGACGCCGAGACCGGCCGCGAGCGCGATCGGGACGTTGCCGATCACGCCCATGAGGAGCGTGGAGAAGGCCGCGGTGAGCACGGTCGCGGTGACCAGCTGTCCGCTGTCGAGCTGGTGCCCGTACATGTCCTTGGCGCTGCCGAGGATGATCGGGTTCAGCACGATGATGTAGGCCATCGCGAAGAAGGTGGCGAAACCGCCGCGGACCTCGCGGGCGACGGTGGAGCCGCGCTCGGAGATCTTGAAGAAGCGGTCGAGTCCTCCGGAGGACGGGGGGCGGTCCTCGGGGGCAGGGGGCATGGCCTTGGCGGTGGCCGTGGTGCTCATGGGGGTTCCTCGTGGGGTTGTGATTGGCGGTTCATACGAAGGAAACCCGCCAGAAGCAAACCGTTTCAGTATGAACACATGAACGAGCGAGCGTCCATCTCCGCGCGTAGACCCCCGGAATCGACGCCTAGACTGACCGCATGGCGAAGTGGACCCCCAAGCACGAGGCACCCCAGCCCCTGGAGGGGCCGGTCGTGGCCACCATCACGGGCGGCACGATCCTCTGGTTCGTGCTCTTCCTCGTCCAGGTCCCCTTCTACGGCTGGTTCGACGACCGCGACCTGACCTGGTGGGTCTGGACGTGCCTGGCCGGGGCGGGCCTCGGGCTGATCGGCATCTGGTACGTACGGAAGCGGGACGCGGCGATCAAGCGCGCGGAGGCGGCGGGCGCTGCTTCGGAGTCACCCATGCCGTAGCACCGGGGATGCCGTAGTACCGGGGAACGATTTCGGTCCTCCCGCGGTCTGATGTTCACCCTGCCCAGCAGGTGAACGCTCGATTCCGGTCGTACCGTCGGAAACATGACTCAGCGGGCGAAGATCGACACCGACGGCAGCGAGAACCCCGCGGACGAACCACCCGTCGTCCACCGGGCCGCCGGACTGACCTCCGCCGAAGTCGCCGAACGCGTCGCGCGCGGCGAGGTGAACGACGTACCCGTCCGCAGCTCGCGCTCCACCGCCGACATCGTCCGCGGCAACGTCTTCACCCGCTTCAACGCGATCATCGGCGTGCTCTGGGTGATCATGCTCTTCGTCGCGCCGATCCAGGACAGCCTGTTCGGCTTCGTGATCATCGCCAACACCGGCATCGGCATCATCCAGGAACTCCGCGCCAAGAAGACCCTCGACGGGCTCGCCGTCATCGGCGAGGCCAAACCCACCGTTCGCCGCGACGGGGCCGCCACCGAGGTCTCCACCTCCGAGATCGTCCTCGGGGACCTCATCGAACTCGGGCCGGGCGACAAGGTGGTCGTCGACGGCGAGGTGGCCGAGGTCGACAGCCTGGAGGTCGACGAGTCACTGCTCACCGGCGAGGCCGACCCGGTCGTGAAGAAGCCCGGTGACACGATGATGTCGGGCTCGTTCGTGGTCGCGGGCGGCGGCGCGTTCACCGCCACCAAGGTCGGGCGCGAGGCGTACGCCGCCCAGCTCGCCGAGGAGGCCTCCCGCTTCACCCTCGTCCACTCCGAGCTGCGCTCCGGGATCTCCACGATCCTCAAGTACGTGACGTGGATGATGGTCCCGACCGCGATCGGCCTCATCATCAGCCAGCTCGTCGTCAAGGACACCGACTTCAAGGAGTCCATCGCCCGGACCGTCGGCGGCATCGTCCCGATGATCCCCGAGGGGCTCGTCCTCCTCACCTCCGTCGCCTTCGCGATCGGCGTGATCCGGCTCGGCCGCAAGCAGTGCCTCGTGCAGGAACTGCCGGCCATCGAGGGCCTCGCGCGCGTCGACGTCGTCTGCCTCGACAAGACGGGCACGCTCACCGAAGGCGGCATGGACGTCACCGAACTGCGCGCGCTCAACGGCAGCGACGAGACGTACGTACGGAAGGTCCTCGGCGCCCTCGGCGAGTCCGACCCGCGCCCCAACGCCTCCCTCCAGGCCATCATCGACGCCTACCCGGACGCGGAGGACTGGCGCTGCACCGAGTCGCTGCCGTTCTCCTCGGCCCGCAAGTACAGCGGCGCGGCCTTCAGCGAGGGCAACGGCGACGCCTCGACCTGGCTGCTGGGCGCGCCCGACGTGCTCCTGAAGGCCGGTGACCCGACCCTCGCCGAGATCGACCACCTCAACGAGCAGGGGCTCCGCGTCCTGCTCCTGGCCCGCACGGCGCGCGAGCTCGACTCCCCGGAGGTCGCCACAGACGCGAGCCCGACGGCCCTGGTCGTCCTGGAGCAGCGCCTACGCCCCGACGCGGGCGAAACCCTCGCCTACTTCGCCGACCAGAACGTCGCCGCCAAGGTCATCTCGGGCGACAACGCGGTCTCGGTCGGGGCGGTGGCGGGAAAGCTGGGCCTGCCGGGAGCCGAACACACGGTGGACGCCCGCCACCTACCGGCGGACCGGGCGGCCATGGCCGACGAGCTCGACCGCAACACCGTCTTCGGCCGGGTCACCCCGCAGCAGAAGCGGGACATGGTCGGCGCGCTCCAGTCCCACGGCCACACGGTCGCCATGACGGGCGACGGCGTCAACGACGTGCTCGCGCTGAAGGACGCGGACATCGGCGTCTCGATGGGCTCGGGCTCGGAAGCGACAAAGGCGGTCGCCCAGATCGTGTTGTTGAACAACTCCTTCGCGACACTGCCGTCGGTCGTCGCGGAGGGCCGCCGGGTCATCGGCAACATCACCCGGGTCGCGACCCTCTTCCTGACGAAGACGGTCTACTCGGTGCTGCTCGCGGTCCTGGTGGTGTGCAGCCAGGTCGAGTACCCCTTCCTACCGAGGCACCTGACCCTGTTGTCGACGTTGACGATCGGCATCCCGGCCTTCTTCCTCGCGCTCGCCCCCAACAAGGAGCGCGCGAAGCCGCACTTCGTGAAACGGGTGATGCGGTACGCGATCCCCGGCGGCATCGTCGCGGCGGCGGCCACCTTCGCCACGTACCTCGTGGCCCGCTCGTACTACAGCGGCCCGGGCGCCCTGGACGCCGAGACGAGCGCGGCGACGCTGACCCTGTTCCTGGTCTCCATGTGGGTCCTGGCGATCGTCGCCCGCCCCTACACCTGGTGGCGCATCGCCCTGGTCGCCACCATGGGCGGCGCCTTCCTCCTGGTCCTCGTCGTGCCCTGGCTCCAGGACTTCTTCGCCCTGAAGCTCGTCGGCGTGACGATGCCGTGGACGGCGGTCGCGATCGCGGCGGCGGGCGCGGCCCTGATCGAACTCACCTTCCGCTGGGTGGACCACAGGTTCCCGGCCTGATCACGTACGTGGGCCTCACTCCGGAGCCCGGCCGGAGTCTGCTGCCGTCGCCCGCCACAGGCGTCGGCAGGAGAGGACGACCGCCGCGAGCAGCAGGCCGTTGCGGAGGACCATCAGGGTGTTGCCCAGGGGCGTGCCCTGCATGACCTCCAGGTAGTACGTCGGGAAGGCGAGGGCCGTCACCGCCGTCGCGGCGAGGAGGACCCAGGCGACCGGGCGTTGCGTGGTGTGGCGGGAGGTGAGGCAGACCGCGGCCAGGCCCAGGAGCCAGACCATGTACTGCGGGCTGATCACCCGGCTGGTGACCGTGAACAGCAGGACCGCGGTGAGCGCCGCGTCGAACGGGGTCGCCTCCGTCCAGCGCGAGGCGCGGCCCCGCCAGAGCATCAGCCAGCCGAAGGCCGCCGCCGTCAGCATCAGCGACAGCTGCGCGACGCTCGCCACGTGCTCACCGGCGAACTCCAGGGCGCCGTACCGCGTTTCGACCCAGATCGGCAGCCCCGCCGCCCGCATCAGCGACAGCACCGTGCCGCCGAGCGACTCGATCTGCACGCCCCTCGCGCCCTGCTGCTGGAGGAAGTCGAAGCTGTGCCGGAAGGCGACGGCGAGGACGGTCAGGAGCGCCGCGGCGGCCGCGGCGGCCGACACCCAGGCGTCCTTGGTCGTACGGCCCCGTTCCAGACCCACCAGGGTGAGCAGCGGCCACACCTTGATCAGCGCGCCGAACGCGGCGAGCGCCCCGCCGAGGCGCGGGCTGCGGCGCCCGGCGAGCAGCGCGAGGACGGCGAGGGCCGTCACCTGGATGTCGAACCGCCCGTGCGGCAGGTTCAGGAGCAGCGGCAGCCCCGCGGTCCACAGCCAGACCCCCGCCAACCGGCGGCCCGGGCGGGCCAGCGCCAGCGTGACCACGGCGTCGGCGACGAGCGTGAGCACGAGGAACGCCGCGAAGTAGTCGAGGAAGGGGAGAAGGGAAGGGGAGAGGAAGAGGAGGCCCGCGCCCGGTGGGTACTGCCAGGTGACGTCGCCGACCGGGTACGAGCCGCCGGCCAGTTGCTCCGCCCAGCGCGGGTAGAGGAACTCCACCTCCGACGAGACGTTGCTGACCCCGATGTCGTCCTGGACCAGCAGGTACACCATCACGATCCGGGTCAGCGCCCAGACCGCCGCGATCGCGGTACGGGACGTCCCGAACGACCGGACGGCGTCCCAGGCCGCCGGGGCGGAGCCCGCCGGGTTCTGGGCCTCCTCAGGAGGGGCGCCGACCAGAAGGCCGGCCTTCTGCTGCGTCATGGACCGGAAGGTAGGCCGATACGACCCCCGTCTCCACGAACGCACCGGCCACGCCCGCCCACGTCCCCCGTCGGGCGGGTACCCAGAGGGCCAGGTGGCCCCGCCGGGACGAGATCGCGGACGACGACCGATGAGTTCCTCCGTCGTTCACAGTCATAGATCATGAACGAACCGGGGACACCGCCCGACACCAGACACCTAGGAAGCCATCATGCGCACCCTGATCAGCACCGCTTTCATCTCCCTCGACGGCGTAATGGAGGGCCCCGGCGGCGAGCCCGGCTACCGGAACTCCGGGTGGACCTTCAAGGACATCGACTTCCTCCCCGAGGCGTACGAGATCAAGGGCCGTGAGCAGAAGGAGGCCTCGGCGATGCTCCTCGGCCGGGCCAGCTACGAGGCCTTCAGCGCGGTCTGGCCCGACATGGCGGAGTTCGCCGACTACAAGCGGATGCCGAAGTACGTCGTCTCCACCACCCTCACCGAGGACGACCTCGTCACCAACTGGAGCGAGACCACGATCCTGCGCTCCCTCGACGAGGTCGCCGCGCTGAAGGAGACCGAGGGCGGCCCGATCATCGTCCACGGCAGCGCGACCCTGAACCAGGCCCTCTCGGACGCCGGCCTGATCGACCGCTACCACCTGCTCGTCTTCCCGCTCCTGCTCGGCGCGGGCAAGCGGCTCTTCAGCGCCACGGACAAGGACGTCCAGAAGCTGAAGCTGGTCGAGCACGAGACCTACGCCAACGGCCTGCAGAAGCAGGTCTTCGACGTCGTCCGCTGACCGGCGGCAGCTCCGCCTAGTCGAACCAGCGGTCGCGCGCCAGTTCCGCCGTGCGCGACGGGTCCTCCAGGAGGGCCGCGACCTCGAAGCGGCGGGGCCACTGGCCCGCCGCCCAGGCGAGGCCGGCGGCGACGCCCTCCAGGGTGGCGGCGTGGATCGTGCCGTCGGGGGTACGGCGCCAGTCCAGTTCGACGCCCGCCGCGCGGAGTTCCTCGTGCTCGACGTACGCGTCCGGGGTCGCCGGGCCGAGGAGGGCGTGGACCGAGGCCGGGACCTCGTGCTCCTCGCCGACCGTCGTCACCTCCGCCTCGACGGACTCGCTCAGCCGCCGGACCTGGAACAGCTCCGCCAGGTCGGCCGCGCGGGACGGGGCGACCGGGAGCAGGGGCAGGCCGCCCGCGAGCGGCAGGAGGTCGGGGGCGTCGGCGACCAGGGCCTCGGCGGCGTCGACCACGACGAGTTCGCCGTCCACGACCGCGCGCAGCTCGTCGGGGAGGGTGACCTGCTCGGGATCCAGGTCGGCCAGGGCCGTGTACAGGGCGTGCAGTTGGGCGCCGGACACCTCCCGGTCCGGGTCCGCCAGGCGGCCGAGGAGTTCGGCCGCGCCGCCCGGCTCGTCGAGGAGCGCAGGGACCGAGGTGCGTACGCCCAGGGCCCGCAGGACCTGCTCGTCCTCGAAGCCGGTCGCGTCGGCGGAGTCGTACAGGCCGATGAGCAGCGGGTCCGTCCCCGCGGCCCGCAGGCCGGCCGGGCGGCGGCCGTCGAGGACCGGGTGGTCGCGGAGCCACCAGGCGGTGTACGACCGTACGGTCTCGGTCGTGCCGTCCGGCATCAGGACCCGTACGGGCTGGGTGAGCGCGTCCCGCAGGGGCGGCTGGGCGAGCAGGGCGAGCGCCTGCGGCCAGGCGTCGTCGTCGACCAGGTCCAGGTCCCGTACGGCGACGATCTCGGTCGCCACCGGCGGCACCGGGGTGTCCGCGAGGCGGTCGAGGACGTCCTCGCACCAGACGTCGACGGCGTCGAGCAGCCCGGCGTCGTCGGGCTCGGCGAAGTCCCCGTCGCGGGGCTCCATCTCGTCCGGGTCGAGGACCAGGTCGGTGGCCCGGACCAACGTGAAGCCGGCGAGCACCCCGCAGGCGGCGAGGGGCTGTTCGCCCCAGCGGTCGGCCAGCTCGGCGTCGCAGAGGGCGAGTTCGCCCTCGCTCATCACGGCGGCGAAGGCGCTGCCGGGCAGGACCAGTTCGCCGGCGGGCGCCAGCTCCCCGTCCTCGTCCGGGAGGGCGAGCGCGCCGAGCCACGGCTCGTCGCCGGGCTCCAGCTCCGCGTCCCGTACGAGCGCGAGAACGGTCTCGGCCAGCTCGTCGGCGTCCAGGGCGTCCGCGTCCTCGTCCCAGATCTCGCCCGCGTCGAGCGACCCGGCGACCGCCGCCCGGACCTGGGGCGTCGTCAGGACCGCGCGGGGCGTGGCCGGGAGGGCGCCCAGCTTCTCCAGGAGGGGGTGGGCGGCGTCCGGGTGGGCGACCTTGAGGCCGAGGCGGGTGAGGTCGGCGGGGGTGCGGTCCTGGGGCAGGAGGACGTGGCGGGGGCCGATGGTCGTACGGGTGGGGGTGGCACCGCGGGCGCCGTCGGCGCTGTCGGCGTCATCGGCCTGGTCGGCGAGTTCGGCGAGGTCGGCCCCGAATGTCCCGGCGTCAGGGCCCTCGCCGCCCGCCCCCGCGTCCGCCAGCGGGACCGGGAGGCCGGTGAGCCGGTCCGGGTCCACCCCGGCCAGCGAGTCGTACAGGCGCCACCACCAGGACGGCGCCCGGTCCACCCCGGCGAGCCGGTCGATCGCCTCGGTCAGCGGGACGCGGCCGACGCCGAGCGTCCGCAGCTCCACGCGCCGTTCGAGCCCGGCGGGCAGCAGGGTCGGGAAGACCTCCGCGAGGACGGCGACGGTCTCGTGCCCCGCGCCCTCCACGACCTCGGCCTCGACCGCCCGCAGCGCGGGCACGTCCTCCGAGGGCACCTCGGGCGCCAGGAACGCGACGCGCGGCAGCCGCTGGAGGATCGCCTCGCGCAGCGCCCCGTCGAGGGCGCCCTTGCCGAGCGGTCCGGGCACCAGGTCGATCGTGGCGACCGTCACCGGCTGCCAGTCGCCGAGGAGTTCGGCGTACGCCTCGGCGGCGCGCCCGACCAGGAAGTCGGTGAGCGGGCCGGGGGCAGGGTGGCGCCGGGCGGTGTCGAGGGGGAAGGAGGCGATGAGGAGCGCGGGCAGGCCGAGCGGCTCGTCGGTGGGGGTGGGGGCGTGGACGACGGGCGCGGTACGGGGGAACAGCGGGGCGCCCTCGGCGTCCACGGGCGCGGCCCAGGTCACCGACCAGAACGGGCGCAACCGCTCCTCGACCGGCCGGTCCTTCAGGAGCGCGGGTTCGAGGGGGCCGCCGTGGGTGACGGTCCGCCAGCGGTGGGTGCCGGTCGCGGAGTCGGCGATGTGGACGTAACCGTCCGCCTCGGAGCGGCGCAGCGTACGGACGCCCTCGGGGGTGTCGACGACGATCTCGGCGAGGCCGGGGAGGGTGAGCAGCAGCGCGTCGTCGATGGAGGCGAGGAGCCGCCCGGCGAGGCCGACGGCGGCGGAGTCACGGAGCGGGAGGACGACGACGGTGTCGTAGCCGTCGGGGGCGGTGCCCTCGGCGGGCAGCGGGAGGCGGAGCACCGGTACGTGGCCGTCACGGCGGCGCAGCTCGTCCCCGAGGCCGGGGCTGTGCCGGGCGGCGTCGGCGGCCAGCTCGCGGGCCTCGGCGAGGGACCAGCGGACGCCGCCGTGCCGGCCGAGTACGGCGGGCTCGTCGGAGACGGCGAGGACGGCGGCGAAGCCGACGCCGAAGCGGCCGACGGCGTTCGTGTCGTTCTCGCCGCGCTTGGCGGAGGCGCGGAGGGTGGAGAGCGACTCGACGCCGGTCGCGTCGAGCGGGGCGCCGGTGTTGGCGGCGGCGAGGACGGCGGGCGCGTCGGGGCCGGCGTCGTGGAGAGTGAGCCGGAGGCGTCCGGTGACGCCCGCGCGGTGGGCGGCGTCGGCGGCGTTCTGGGCCAGCTCGACGACGAGGCGGTCGCGGTAGCCGCCGAGGGCGAGGTCCTCCTCGGCGTTGGCGTCCTCCCGGAACCGGGCGGGCCCGGCCCCCCAGGCATCGAGCACGCCCCTCCGCAGCCGGGCGGTGCCGAAGGGGTCGGCTCCGTCGGTCGACGTCCTGACGCTGACGCTCACGTCTGCTCCACTCTGCGGGCGGGATGAACAAGCCGGGTGCCCGAAGGTACCGCGCCCCTCACCAGCGACGCGCCGCGCCTCCATGTGGACCCGCCCACGCGGACGCGCCCCTCGGCCCCCTGCGCCTTCCCGCCCCGCGCGCGGGCAATCACCCCAGGTGAGCGGTCACCCGCGCCGGCCCCACGTGGAGGCCGGCGCCTGCCGCTACGAGTGGCCCAGGTCTTCCGACGTGCCGTCCGGTTCCGTCGTCGAGCCGGAGTCCTTCGCCGGGCGGAGGGGGAAGGCGTCCGCGCCCATCGAGTCCAGGACCGGCGGCGCCGGACGCGGCGGCTTCGGCATGATCGCGGCCTCCGAGTGCCCGCCGCAGCCGTACGAGAGCGACACCACGCGCCCGTCCGCCGGCGAGAACTCGTTCGCGCAGACGCCGAAAGCCTGCTTCAGCGACCCCGCCAGCGGCACCAGGAACGCGCACGTGTCGCACGACGCGGGCGCCGCCTGCGCCATCGGGGTCTTCGCCCCGAACGACTCCTCCCAGCGGTCCGCAGCCACGTGCAGCCCGTACCGGGACAGCACCCGCGCGCGCCGCAAGCCGAGTTCCTCGGCGACCGAGGCGATCGAGCCCCTGGACGGCGTAAGGGAGGTGATCTCGGCGTCCTCGACGTCGAGGTGGTCCACCATCTCGTCCGAGACCGGCGAGTTCGGCGGCGGCACGTCCTCGCCCGTGTACCCGGGTTCGAGCCGCAGGTCGTCCTGCTCCGTCGGCAGCAGGTCCCCCGGGCCCATGTCGCCCGGCCGGAGCCGCTCGCTCCACGGCACCCACTCGGGGGCCAGGAGCGCGTCGGAGCCGGGCAGCAGGACGGTCTCGTCAAGGGTGACGTTCTTCGCCCGGGACGCCCGGGTGACCGTCACCGCCCAGCGCCAGCCCCGGTAGCCCGGCTCCTTGCACTCGAAGAAGTGCGTGACGACCCGGTCGCCCTCGGCGACGGTCTCCACATGGGCGCCGACGATTCCGGGAGCGGCGGCCTCCTCGGCGGCTTCCCTCGCCAGGTCTACCGCCTCGGCGCACAGGCGGTCGGGGGTACGCGGGGTACGCGGGGTACGGCTTCGCGTCGTCGCAGCACTCACAGGTCTCGCTTCTCTCCTACGCCGTCTCACGGGTGCGCCGGCCGAGGAGCGGGAGCGAAGAGACCCGGGCGGCGGGCGGAGCGGACCAGAGGGCCGCATCGACGTCCGCGCCCGACCTCGTCTCGCGTCTCTCGGGCACACCTATCGTCATCCATTCTGCGGGATGCCGAAGAGGCGCGCGGCCGAGATCTTCCGCCGGTGGCGCGCTACGCACGCTACCCCCTCCGCCGCCCGCCGCCCACCTGCCCGCCCCAAGTGGCCCGGATCGTGGACCTCCGGCCGCCGTGCCACGGTTCACAAGTCAGGGGCGTGGGGCACTATGACGGAGTGGCAGCCGCACGGTCGTCCGCACGATCCCACGATCTTGCCGGGCCGCTCCGCCGAGTGGGCCGGACGGTGGGGCGCGCCCTTCATCTGCCGTTCACCGGCACGGCGCGCGGCATCCGCAAGGCGACCCACGCGCACGGCGCGGGCGAGTCGGGGCTCGGGAAACTGATCGAGCTGCACGCCGTGAACGGGGCCGGCGATGTCATGATCACGGTCGCGCTCGCCTCCACGGTCTTCTTCTCCGTACCGACGGACGAGGCCCGCGGCCGGGTCGCGCTGTACCTGGGCATCACGATGCTCCCGTTCACCCTGCTGGCCCCCGTGGTCGGCCCGCTCCTGGACCGGCTGCCGCACGGGCGGCGCGCGGCGATGGCCGCCGCGATGTGGACCCGGGCGGTCCTCGCGATCACCATGTCGGGCGCGGTGGCCACGGGCGGCCTGGAGCTGTATCCGGCGGCGCTCGGGGTCCTCGTGGCCTCGAAGGCGTACGGAGTCGTCCGCAGCGCGGTCGTGCCACGGCTGCTGCCGCACGGCTTCTCCCTGGTCAAGGCCAACTCCCGGGTCACCCTCGCGGGCCTTCTCGCGACCGGGATCGCGGCGCCGATCGGTGCCGGGCTCCAGCAGATCGGGCCGCCGTACCCGCTGTACGGGGCGTGCGCGCTGTTCCTGCTCGGCGGGTACTGGGCGTTCCGGATGCCGCACAAGGTCGACTCGGCGAAGGGCGAACGGCGGGCGCACCTGCTGACCCACGGCGAGAAGAAGCCCAGCCTGCGGACGGTGGGGCCCTCGGTCCTCCACGGCCTCCAGGCGAACGCGGCGCAGCGGATGCTGTCGGGGTTCCTGATCTTCTTCCTGGCGTTCCTGCTGCGCGAGCATCCGCTCTCCGGGCAGAGCGCGGCGGTGTCGCTGGCGATGGTGGCCGTGGCGGCGGGCGTGGGCAACGCGTGCGGGACGGCCGTCGGCTCGCTCCTGAAGGAGCGCGGCCACGCGCCGGAGGTGATCATCGCCACGATGATCACGACCGTGTGCGGGGCGGCGGTCCTCGCGGCGGTCTTCTTCAGCGGGGCGATGGTGGCCGTGCTCGGCGCGGTGGCGGGCCTGACGCAGGCCCTGTCGAAGCTGTCCCTCGACGCGCTGATCCAGCGGGACGTGCCGGAGGTGGTGCGGACGTCCGCGTTCGCCCGTTCGGAGACGCTGTTGCAGATGTCCTGGGTCGTGGGCGGCGCGATCGGCATTTCGGTGCCGCTGAGCGGCCCGATGGGCATGGCGGTGGCCGCGTGCATCCTGGGCCTGGGCGCCCTGCTCGCGGTACGGGGCCTGGTCGCGGCGGCCCGGGCGGAGACCCGGAAGCAGGAGAGCACGGAGGAGTAGGGCGCGCTCGGTACCGAAAACGCGGCGCGCCGCACCCCCGCGTGGCGGAGTTCGGTGGGCCCGATAGCCTTCGGGCCATGACCGTAGCGTTCTTCACCGGCTCGCGCCGCCGGGCCGCCGCCGCCCTCGGGGCCGTCTCCGTCGGGCTCCTCACCCTCTCCGCCTGCGGCGAAAAGCCGACTCCGCTCGCGACGCTGACGGTGGGGACGAACTCGATCCACTCCGAGGCCGCCTGCTACAACGACGGCGACGCCATCAAGGAGTCCCAGATCCAGGAGTGCCTCAACAGGAAGGCCGAGAAGACCATCAAGGTCGCCGCGGACGACAAGATCCGCTTCGGCGTCGACCCGTCGATCGCCGAGAACGGCTGGACCATCTTCCTCGGTGGCCAGAACGCCGAGCCGGAGCCGTACAAGAAGACGTACCGGACCATCCCGGCTAGCGCCTTCTTCTCCTCCCAGACCGGCGAGGCGACCAACCAGACCCAGGTCACCATCGTCGAGAACGACGGCAAGAAGCTGACCGGCATCTGGCACTTCGAGCTGAAGAAGGACTCCTGATCCTCCGGTGACCCTCCGGACCCTGATCGTGACGGCCGTGGCGGCGGAGGCGGACTCCGTCGTACGCGGCCTTCCCTTCGGCGGTCCAGGTACGGGCCAGGGCCCGGAGCACGGTCCGGGCCCGGAGCACGGTCCGGGCCAGGAGCACGGTCCGGGCCGGGAGCACGGTCCGGAGCCGGTCGAGGTCCCGCTCCCGGGGGGTTACGTACTCCGCCGCCACCGCCACCCCGCCGGTGCCGTCGTCGACGTGCTCGTCGGCGGTGTCGGGCCCGCCTCGGTCGCCGCCGCCGCCGCCACCGCGCTCGCGGCGGCCGCCACCCCCTACGGCCTCGTCGTCTCCGCCGGGATCGCCGGCGGGTTCCAGCCTCTCGCGCCGATCGGCTCCGTCGTCGTGTCCGACGCGATCGTCGCCGCCGACCTCGGCGCGCAGACGCCCGACGGCTACCTGACCGTCGAGGAGCTCGGCTTCGGGCGCTCCAGCCACCCGGTCGCCGCCGCCCTCACCGGGCGCGTCTCCGCCGCCCTCGCCCTCGGCGAGCCGCGCCACACCGTCGCCCCCGTCCTCACCGTCTCCACCGTCACCGGCACCGCCGAGCGCGCCGCCGAGCTGGCGGCCCGGCACCCCGGCGCCGCCGCCGAGGCGATGGAGGGGTTCGGCGTGGCCGAGGCCGCCGCCGCCCACGGCGTGCCCGTGGTCGAGATCCGGGCCGTCTCCAACGCCGTCGGCCCCCGCGACCGCGCCGCCTGGCGCATCGGCGAGGCCCTGGACGCTCTGCGGTCCACGTTCCAGCAGCTCAGCCACTCCGTCCTCGTGGAGCCCGCCCCATGACGTCCCAGTCCCAGCCCAAGCCCCAGCCCTCGCTGAAGTCCAAGCTGAAGATCGCCTACTCGCCCTGCCCGAACGACACCTTCGTCTTCGACGCCTGGGCCCACGGCCGCGTCCCCGGCGCGCCGCGCCTCGACGTGACGTTCGCCGACATCGACCTCACCAACGGCTGGGCCGAGCGCGGAACGGCCGACTACGACGTCCTGAAGGTCTCCTACGCCGTTCTGCCGTGGGTCCTCGACGAGTACGCCCTGCTGCCCTGCGGCGGCGCTCTGGGGCGCGGCTGCGGCCCCCTGGTGCTGACGCGGGAGCCGGGCGTGGACCTGCGGGGCAAGACGGTCGCGGTGCCGAGCGAGCGCTCGACCGCGTACCTGCTCTTCCGGCTGTGGGCGGCGGACGTCGTACCGGGCGGTGTCGGCGACGTCGTCGTCATGCCGTTCCACGAGATCATGCCCGCCGTACGGGACGGGAAGGTCGACGCGGGGCTCGTCATCCACGAGGCCCGGTTCACGTACCAGAACTACGGTCTGCACGCCCTCGCCGACATGGGCGCCCACTGGGAGGACACCACCGGCCTCCCGATCCCGCTCGGCGCGATCATCGCGCGCCGCTCGCTCGGCCCCGACGTGCTGCGGAGCCTCGCCGACGCGGCCCGTGCGTCGGTCCGGATGGCCTGGGACGACCCGGCCGTCTCACGCCCGTACGTACTCGAGCACGCGCAGGAGATGGACCCGAAGGTGGCCGATCAGCACATCGGCCTCTACGTCAACGAGTTCACGGCCGACCTCGGCGAGGCCGGTTACGCGGCCGTGCGCGGGCTGCTCACGCGCGCGGCGGCCGAGGGGCTGGTGCCGCCCCTCGGCCCGGACGCGCTGTCGTTCCCGTAGGAACGCGGCGCCTCACACGTCGAGCTACACGTCGAGCTGGTCCGCGACCGCCCGCAGCAGGCCCGCGATCTTCGCGCCCTGCGCCTTGTCGGGGTAGCGGCCGCGCTCCAGCATCGGCGTGATGTTCTCCAGGAGCGTCGTCAGGTCCTGCACGATGGACGCCAGTTCGTCGGGCTTACGGCGCTGCGCCGCGGCGACGGAAGGGGTCGGGTCGAGGACCGTCACGGAGAGGGCCTGGTCACCGCGCTGGCCCGCGACCACCCCGAACTCCACACGCTGCCCCGGCTTGAGGGCGTCGACTCCGGCAGGGAGCACCGACGAGTGGACGAAGACGTCGCCGCCGTCGTCCCGGGAGAGAAAGCCGAAGCCCTTCTCGCTGTTGAACCATTTGACCTTGCCGGTAGGCACGTCTGTCCTCGTCCTCGTACTCGATGGAATGCGCCGGGAATCCGGCTCTTGGGAGAAACGCTAAAAAAGCGGGCCCCGACCCTCCCCCAAGCTCTCGACTCCGCTCGAGCAGGGGGGACCCCCGATCAAGGCTAATGGGCTTCCGGCCGGTGACAAGACGTCGCCGGTTTGTTCATACGGCCTGGGAACTACCCTGGCCGAATGCGTAGTGAAACCCCTTCGGCCACGTCGGACGAGAGCGCGCCGGGTGACGGTCTCGTCCGTGCCGGTGCGATTGTCTTCATCATCGGTGCGGTGGCCACCCTGGTCACGGTCGCGCCGCTCTTCCTCGGCACCGACCCGTTCCCGCCGATCGCGTACGGCGTGTGCATGCTGATGGGCGTCGGCTTCCTCGTCGCCGGCGCCGGCGTGCTGCGCTCGATCGCGGCGCAGCGCCGCCAGGCGAGGACGACGGCCGCGGCGGGCGGGAGCTAGCCCCGGTCGGCCTCCGTACGGCCCTGGTACGCCTCCCACCAGGCACGGAACCCGGTCAGGTCGGGCAGGACGACGTCCGCGCCGGCCTCGCGCAGCTCGGTCGCGTCGCACGGTCCTGTGGCCACGGCCACCGACAGGGCGCCCGCGTGCGCGGCGCCGCGCACGTCGCCGGTGTGGTCGCCGACGTACACCCCCGCGCCGAACTCGCGCAGCGCCTGCGCCTTGCCCTCGGCCCACAGGCCGCCGATGACGGCGTCGGGGTCGATGCCCAGGTGGGAGAGGTGCAGCTTGGCGTGCGGCTCGTTCTTGGCGGTGACGACGATCGCCCGGCCGCCGGCCTCGCGAACGGCTTGAATCGCATCCCTGGCGCCGGGCAGCGCGAGCGAGGGCTCGATCGCGTACGTCGGGTAGAGCGCGCGGAACTGGGTGACCCGCTCCGCGATCTCCGCCGCCGGGAACCAGTTCGCCAGCTCGTGCTCCAGCGGCGGGCCGAGCCGGGAGACGGCGAGGTCGGCGTCGATCGGGACGCCGACCTGCGCGGAGAAGGCCTGGTACGTGGCCTTGATGCCGGGGCGGGAGTCGATCAGGGTCATGTCGAGGTCGAAGCCGACGGTGGGGATGCCAGGGGTAGCCATGGAGGACATTGTGCCCACATGTTCGAATCGGGCTTCGGGGCGCTGCTTAGACTGAGCCACGCCTTACCTGACCAACTGCCTGAGCAACGCCTGCACCTCGCACCTCGCACCTCCTGATGGGCCTCGATGACCGCCGCCTTCCGTTCCAGACGCGTTCTGGCCATCGCCGTAGCCGTCATCGCCCTCCTCGTCGCGATCCTGCTGAGCCTCGTCGTGGGCGCCCGGGCCATCGCCCCGTCCACGGTCCTCGACGCGCTGCTGCACGGCGGGACGAGCGCCGACGCCGAGGTCGTACGGCAGATGCGGGTGCCCAGGACGCTCATCGGGCTGATGGTCGGCGCCGCGCTCGCGCTGGCCGGCACGGCCCTGCAGGGCATCACCCGCAACCCGATCGCCGACCCCGGCATCCTCGGCATCAGCCAGGGCGCCTCGGTGGGCGTGGTCCTCGCGATCGCCTTCGCCGGCGTGCACTCGCTGACCGGGTACGTGTGGTTCGCCTTCGCGGGCGCGGCGCTCGCCTCGGTCGCGGTGTACGCGATCGCCTCCAGCGGGCGCGGCGGGGCGACCCCGGTGAAGCTCGCGCTCGGCGGCGCCGCGATCAACGCGCTGCTGCTCTCCGTGACGACCGGGGTGCTCACGACCCGGGCCTCGGCGCTCGACGAGTTCCGGTTCTGGCAGATCGGCTCGCTCGACGGGCGGGACACCGAGGTCGTCGGCCAGATCTGGCCCTTCCTGCTGCTCGGCGCGGTGCTCGTGCTCTGCGTCGCCCGGGGCCTGGACGCGCTCGCACTCGGCGAGGACGTGGCGAAGGGGCTCGGGCAGCGGGTCGCGACGGTACGGATCGTGGGCGGGATCGGGGCGACCGTGCTGACCGGCGCGGGGGTCGCGGCGGCGGGACCGATCGCGTTCGTCGGCCTCGCGGTCCCGCACATCGCCCGCGCGATCGTGGGCGGCGACCACCGCTGGGTGCTGCCGATGGCGGCGCTGGTGGGGCCCGTGATGCTGCTGGTGTCCGATGTGATCGGCCGGGTGCTCTTCCCGCCGGGCGAGGTCCCGGCGGGGGTGATGACGGCGCTCATCGGGGTGCCGTTCCTGGTGACGCTCGTACGCCGGAAGGCGGTGCCGGCATGACGGCCGTGGTTCCTTCGGGGTACGGGGTCGTGCGCGCCGGGCGGGGCTCGTTCCTGCTGCACCGGCGCTCGCTGGCCGTGGCCGTGGGCCTGGTGGTGCTCCTGGCGGCCGTCTCGGTCGCGTACCTCTGCGTGGGCGAGAAGTTCGTGGAACCGTCCGAGGTCCTGAGGGTGGTCTTCGGGCAGGAGTCGCGTTCGGCGTTCGTCGTCGAGGAGCTGCGGATGCCGCGGCTCGCGGTCGGGCTGATGGTGGGCGCCGCGTTCGGGATCGCGGGCGCCCTCATCCAGACCGTCGCCCGCAACCCGCTCGCCAGCCCGGACATCATCGGCATCAGCCAGGGCGCGGGGGCGCTGACGGTCGGCGCGATGACCTTCGGCCTCACCTCGTACACCGTCCTGCCGTACCTCTCGATCGTCGGCGGGATCGCGGCCGCCGCGCTCGTGTACGCCGTCGCCTGGCGCGGCGGGCTGCACGCGACGCGGTTCGTGCTCATCGGGATCGGGTTCGCGATCGCGCTGCGGTCGCTGATCACCCTGTTCATGACCAAGGGCGACTACCTGGTCGCCCAGCAGGCCCAGGTCTGGATGACCGGCTCGCTCAACGGCCGCGGCTGGGACGAGGCCGCGCCGATCCAATGGACGCTGCTCCTGCTGCTCCCCGCGATCCTGTGGGCGGCGCGGGCGCAGCGCACGGTGTCGCTCGACGACGACACGGCGACGGCGCTCGGCGTCTCGCTGGGGCGGGTCCGGCTGGGCCTGGTCGTGGTGGGCGTCGTCCTCGCGTCGGTGGCCACGGGGGTGGCGGGCCCGGTGGACTTCGTGGCGCTGCTCGCGCCGCAGATCGCGCGGCGGATGACCCGTACGGCCCAGATTCCGCTGCTGTCCTCGGCGCTGACGGGCGCGTTCGTGGTGGTCCTCGCGGACCTGCTGGGGCGGCGCCTGTTCTCACCGACCGAGCTGCCGGTGGGCGTCCTGACGGCGGCGGTGGGCGCCCCGTACCTGATCTGGCTCATCGTCCGGAGCCGAAGCGTAGGAGGAGCGCAGTGACCAGGCTGACCGCGCGCGGGCTGACGCTCGCGTACGAGGACCGTACGGTCGTGAAGGACCTGGACCTCGCCGTACCGGACGGCAAGGTGACCGTGATCGTCGGCCCGAACGCGTGCGGGAAGTCGACGACGCTGCGGGCGCTCGGGCGGCTGCTCAAGCCGGCGGGCGGGGCGGTGCTGCTCGACGGGGAGTCGCTCGCGAAGCTGCCGACGAAGCGGATCGCGCAGTCGATCGGACTGCTGCCGCAGACGCCGGTCGCGCCGGAGGCGATCACGGTCGCCGACCTGGTGTCGCGGGGGCGGCAGCCGCACCAGGCGTGGTGGAAGCAGTGGTCGGAGGCGGACGAGCGGGCGGTCGTGGAGGCGATGGCCTCGACGGACGTCGCCGCTCTGGCCGACCGCTCGGTGGACGAGCTGTCGGGCGGTCAGCGGCAGCGGGTCTGGATCGCGATGGCCCTCGCGCAGGAGACTGACCTGCTGCTCCTCGACGAACCGACGACGTACCTGGACATCGCCCACCAGGTCGAGGTCCTGGACCTGGTCCGCCGCCTGAACGTCTCGCGGGGCCGCACGGTCGTCGTAGTCCTCCACGACCTGAACCAGGCGGCGCGGTACGCCGACCACCTGGTCGCGATGAAGTCGGGCGAGATCGTGGCGGAGGGCCCGCCGTCGGAGATCGTCACGGCGGACCTGGTCCGCGACGTCTTCGGCCTCGACGCGGTGGTGGTCCCGGACCCGGTGACGGGGTCACCGCTGGTGGTACCGGGGGCGCCGTGGGGAGCGGTGACGGAGGCGGGGGTACGGGGGTAGGTCGACCCTCCAGCGGGGCTGGGCCGGCACTCCAATGGGGTCCCACCGCCTGCGGCGGACGCCTTCCGACACGACGCTGGAGGGCATGCAAGACCGGACGAAGGTCAAGGTCACGGTGGGTCCGCCCGACAGCCGGGGCCTGCGCGAGGTGCGCATCGGCGCCGAGACGGCGGGAAGCGCCTGGTCTCTGCGAGATCTGCGGCGCGTACTCAGCCGCCACGGCTACCCGAAGGACCTGGACCTGGAGGACCGGTCCTCCGTCAGCTGGCAGGGAGGCGGCAGCGACACCTGGCCAGACCACACACGAATCAGGCGCGCGACGATCGTCCTGATGGTGGCGGGGCTCGCGGGCGGTTGGGCCCTGATGACCTCCGTCGGCATCCCGGACGCTTTCGACGCGCTGACGTTCGCGGGGCGGATCACGGGATTCGTGTTCCTGTTGGGGGGCGTGGTCGAGGTCGCGGCGGCCGTGGCGGTCTTCGACCACTGGGGCAAGCGGAGCCTCCGCGTCTCCGGAGCGATCGTCTTCCTGGGCGTCCTCGTCGCGCTCACGGTCACGACCACGCTGGTCTTCCTGTGGTTCCAGGAGTTGGAATACACGCACTACATGCTGGCCGTCTTCCCACTCTTCGCCTGGTCGCTGTGGGCACTGTCCGTGTGCGTCCGGGAGAAGGTGTGGCAGGGTACGCCGCACCCGACGAAGATCGCGGCGGGGGTGCTGGCCACGGTGCTCCTCGCCGCCGTGAACATCGCCTATTCCTCGCTGTACCAGCCCACTGCCGCACCGGCGTACCTGTCCTTCAAGGTGCGGTTCGGCGTCCCGCGCATGGACCCCGAGCGGCCGATCGTCCATCTTCCGCTCACGCTTCAGCTGGAGAACACCAGCAGCGTTCCGGTGTACATCCTCAGCGACAGTTGGGCGCTGTACGGGCGCACGGGAACGTACGTAGAGAAGAGCGCGGAGCTGAGGGACCGTCGGGCGGAGCTGGAGTACGGCCTCGAGATGGACATGTCACGCCATGTCGAATCCGTCGAGCTCTCCACCCTCGCCGCGGGCCCGTTCGCGGGGGCCGGGAGCTGGTTCGAACCAGGTGAGCAGTACAGCGAGGAGAAAGTGGTCCAGATTCCGAGGAACGCGAAATACGACATGCTGGACGCCGACCTGGCAGCCGATGTCATGAGGATGGACCGAGGGCGCATCGACGTAGCCGAATTCGGCGGAGCATGGCTGTCATGGGACGAGGAGTCGCCGCTCTACTGCCCTCCGGAGGAGTGCCCCGACCTTGCCATCCATCACGCGAGGGTCCGCTACAACAACAACCTCGTCAACGTCACGCGAAAGCCCCGCTATGTGACCGCCTGGTGGGGAGCTGCTCCGGAGGGTCCCCTTTCGGGCGCCTTCATCACCACGTTCCAGGGGAAGGGATTCATCCGGAACTGGCAGAAGGACGTGGAGGCCGCGAAGGAATCGGACCGGTTCGACCTGTTCGTCGTGACCGGCGACGCCGCCCTCCCCTTCGCGGCCGTCGCGAACGCGCCCCGCGCCTGACCCGCCCTCAGGCCCTCCGCGCGCGCCACAGCAGGAACAGGGCCGAGGCGATCGCCGCCGCCTTCAGGGTCCAGGGCCAGGTCTCCGAGATCGCCGCGCCCATCGCCTCGCCGCCCTGGGCCACCGGGGTGCCCCAGTGGCCCTCCACGCGGCCCCAGAGCCAGGCCACGCCGGCCGCCGCCGTGAGGCCCGGGAGGATGATGACCGCCCACTGGCTCTCCGTACGGGAGAGGCGGCGCGAGGCGTAGGCGAGGAGCCAGCCCAGGGCCACGGCGATCAGGGAGCCGAAGATCGCGCCGCCCAGGAGGAGGAGCGCGGCCAGGACCACGCCCGGGCTGCCCAGTCGGAAGCCGCCGGGCTCCCCGTCCTCCGCCGTCGGTCGCCTCCGCACGATCCGCCGCCACAAGGGCCTCCGGGCGGCCGCCTCCGCCTCCTCCTCGGCGTAGTCGTCCTCCTCGTCCTCCTCCGTCACCGGCGGCTTCAGGAGCTCCGGGATCTCCACCCCGCCCCGGAACCCCGGCACCAGGTCGTCCCCCGGCAGGGGTTCCTCGATGTCGAGGGCGTCCAGGCGCCACCAGTCCGGGTCCGTGTCCGCCGAACCGACCTCGTCCGTGCCCGCCAGGTGCGGAGGCGTGGGCCAGGCCGCCGCCTCGGGAGCGCGCGGCTTCGGTACCGGTGACTTCCGCTTCCGCAGGCGGCCACCCCTGGCCCCGCTCCCGGCCCCAGCTCCAGTCCCAGCCCCGGCCCCCTCCCCGACCCGCTGCGTGGGCAGATCCAAGCCCGCGCCGCCCGCCGCGCGGTCCACGAGTTCGTCCGGTGAGCCGAGTTCGTCGAGGAGGCTCCGTACCGCCGCCGGACTCTCCTGGCCGAACGTGGCGCGCCGACGGTCGATCTCGCCCCGGAGCGAGGAGACGAGCTTCATCCGGTCCCCCGACGGAAGCTGCCGCTGCTGGGCCAGATCGCCCACCCGGCTCAGATAGTCAAAGACCAACTGGTCGCTCTCGATCCCCACAGTCCCCTCCACGGCCGGTACGCCCCGACGTTAGCGCCCGCGCAGGGGCTAACGTGGTCCGGATGGGGATCGGTGAGCTCGATCGGGAGGCGTACGTGCCCGGAGGAACTGACGCCGCCGCCGCGCCGCGCACGCTCGCGGAGGCGCTGCGCGCGCGGGGCGACGAGGGGCTCGCCGCGCTGCTGCGCGCACGCCCGGACCTGCTCTCCCCCGTACCGAACGACCTGACCCAGCTCGCCACCCGGGCCGGCACCCGCGGCTCCGTCGTCCGCGCGCTCGAACGGCTCGACCGGTTCACCCTCCAGACCGCCGAGGCGCTCGCCGTGGCCCCGGACCCGGCCCCGTACGCCGTGCTCCTCGCCCTGCTCTCCGGCGACGACGGCCACCCGGGCGTCGAGAAGGCCCTGCCCCGCGCCGTCGAGGTGCTGCGCGAACAGGCCCTGGTCTGGGGCGAGGACGACCGGCTGCGGCTCGTACGGACCGCCCGCGAGCTGCTCGCGCCCTCCCCGCAGCACCCGTCCCCGACCGGTCTCGGGCCGACCGTCTCCGAGGCGACGGCCGGGATGTCCCCGGGCCGGATCCAGGAGATCATCGCCGCCGCCGGGCTGCCCGCGACGCACGACCCGGTCTCCGCCGTCACCGCGCTCACCGGGCTCTTCACCGACCGGGACCGGATGGGCGCGCTGCTCGACACCGCGCCGACGGAGGCACTCGCCGTGCTCGACCGGCTGGTGTGGGGTCCGCCGTACGGCGAGGTGACGGCGAACCCGGCCCCGCCCGTCCAGTGGCTGCGCGACCGCGGCCTGCTGCTCCCCGCCTCGCCCCGTACGGTCGTCCTGCCCCGCGAGGCCGCGCTCCACCTGCGCGGCGGCCGGGCGCACCGTTCGCCGGAGCCTCAGCCTCCCGAGCTGGCCGTTCTGCGCGAGTACCGTCCCCAGGTTGTGGACAACGCCGCGGCCGGCCAGGCGCACGCGGCGCTCTCGACGGTCGAGGAGCTGCTGAAGAGCTGGGACCAGGGCGGCCCGGCCGTGCTCCGCGCGGGCGGGATGTCCGTACGGGACCTCAAGCGGACCGCCGTCGCGCTCGACGTCTCCGAGCCGGTCGCGGCGTTCTGGCTGGAGCTGACGTACGGGGCGGGGCTGCTCGCCTCGGACGGCGAGGCGGACGAGCGGTACGCGCCGACGCCCGCGTACGAGGACTGGCTCGACCTGCCGCCCGCCGAGCGCTGGTCCCGGCTCGCCACGACCTGGCTCATGGGGACGAGGACGGCCGGGCTTGTCGGCGGCCAGGACGCGAAGGGCCGCACCCTCTCGGTCCTCGGCCCGGACCTGGACCGGGGCTCCGCGCCGGAGGTACGGCGCCGGGTCCTCACCCTGCAGGCGACGCTGCCGCCGGGCTCCGCGGCGGACCCGGAGGCCCTGCTGACCCGGCTGCGGTGGGAACGCCCGCTGCGCGGCGCGGGTACGACATCCCCGTCGAACGCCGGCGGCGACCTCCGCTCCCGGCTCGCCCACTGGACCCTCACCGAGGGCGAGCTGCTCGGGATCACCGGGCGCGGCGCCCTCGCCTCTCCCGCGCGGGCGCTGCTCAACCTGCCGCTCGCCGAGGCCGCCCCGGAGCCGGTGGCCGAGCACGGGGTCGAGCTGTCCGTCGCCGCCTCGCGGGCCGCGACGCTGCTCGGCCCGCTCCTGCCCGAGGCCGTCGACCACGTCCTCCTCCAGGCCGACCTCACCGCCGTCGCCCCGGGCCCGCTGCGGCGCCCGCTCGCCGACACGCTCTCGGTCCTGGCGGATGTCGAGTCGAAGGGCGGCGCGACGGTCTACCGGTTCACGCCCGGCTCGGTGCGGCGCGCGCTCGACGCCGGACGCAGCGCGTCCGACCTGCACGACTTCCTGACCGCCCACTCCCGTACGCCGGTGCCGCAGCCGCTCTCGTACCTGATCGACGACGTGGCGCGCAGGCACGGCCACCTCAGGATCGGCGCCGCCTCCGCGTACGTGCGCTGCGACGACGACACGGTCCTCGGCGAGATCCTGGCCGACAAGCGGTCCGCGTCCCTGCGGCTGCGCCGCCTCGCGCCGACTGTCCTCGCGGCGCAGACGGACCCGGCGGCGCTGCTCGACGGGCTGCGGTCGATGGGGTACGCCCCGGCCGCCGAGTCCGCGGCCGGCGACGTCCTGATCACCCGCGCCGACGCCTACCGCACGGGCGCCCGCACCGCGCCCGCGCCCGTCCCCGACGGCCCGCCCTCCCCGGACGCGACGCTGCTCGGCGCGGCGGTCCGCGCGATCCGGGCGGGCGACCTGGCCGCGACGGCCGTCCGCAAGGAACGCCCCGAGACCCCGGAGACCCCGGCCCGCGCGGCCGGCGCGCTCCCCCGCACCTCCCCCGCCGAGACCCTGGCCACGGTCCAGGCCGCCGCGCTGACCGGCACGGCCGTCTGGATCGGCTACGTCAACGCCGAGGGCGCCGCCAGCCAGCGCGTGATCGCCCCCGTACGCGTGGAGGGCGGCTTCGTGACGGGCTACGACCACACGGCGGACGAAGTCCGCACGTACCCCCTGCACCGCATCACGGGCGTCGCGGAACTGGCGGAGGACCAGGTCTAGCGACAGCCTGCCGACCGGCCCCTAGGACCTCGGGCTGACGAGAGCCGCCGGATCGACCTCCACCGGGAACGGCTTCTCGATCAGTGTCGTCCGCCCCGCCTCTGCGACCGTCCGCTCCACGTAGCGGCCGTCCTGCAGCTCACAGACGACCAGCGTCGGCACCGGCTCCAGCTCGAGCCGCCACAGGTGCTCGATGCCCGCCTCCGCGTAGTACGGCGGCTTCAGCAGCCGGTCGGTACGGCGACCGGACGACGAGGGCGAGACGATCTCGATGACGAGCAGCACGTCGTCGGCGTCGCACGTCACCGGGTTCTCCGCGGCGGCGGCCGCCTCGACCACCACGATGTCCGGGATGAAGAGCCCGTCGGGCAGCACGAGATTGATGGCCTCCAGGACTTCGGCGGGCACGCCCTCCTCCTGGATGGTGCGGTCCAGCAAGGACGCCAGCCTGAGCGACGCCCGCTGGTGCTTGGTTCCCGGAGCCGGAGACAGCATGAGCGCTTCCCCCATCAATTCACGACGCTGACCACGGTCCTCCCCCAATGCCAGGACTTCTTCTATGGTCCAGGGCCCGTAGTGCGGATCGTGCGCGACGCTCATCTCGCCACCTCCCTCTCGTGGAACCGGTCGCCTTCAGTGTGGCGGCCCCCACCGACAACCGCCGGACCTCAGGCACACTGGATGTTTGGCCGTGCGGAAGGGATGTACGTACGTGAACGGACCACTCATCGTCCAGAGCGACAAGACGCTGCTCCTGGAGGTCGACCACGAGCAGGCGGACGCCTGCCGGCGGGCCATCGCGCCGTTCGCGGAGCTGGAGCGGGCGCCCGAGCACATCCACACGTACCGCGTGACGCCGCTCGGGCTGTGGAACGCGCGCGCGGCCGGGCACGACGCCGAGCAGGTCGTGGACGCGCTCGTGGAGTTCTCGCGGTACCCCGTGCCGCACGCGCTGCTCGTGGACGTCGCCGAGACGATGGCCCGGTACGGGCGGCTCACGCTCTCCAAGCACCCCACGCACGGGCTCGTCCTGACCAGCACCGACCGGCCCGTCCTGGAGGAGATCCTCCGGTCGAAGAAGGTGCAGCCGCTCGTCGGCGCCCGGCTCGACCAGGACACCGTCGCCGTGCACCCCTCCGAGCGCGGGCAGATCAAGCAGACGCTCCTGAAGCTGGGCTGGCCGGCCGAGGACCTCGCCGGTTACGTCGACGGCGAGGCGCACCCGATCGAGCTGGCCGAGGACGGCTGGGCCCTGCGCCCGTACCAGAAGCAGGCCGTCGAGGGCTTCTGGCACGGCGGCTCCGGTGTCGTCGTGCTGCCCTGCGGCGCGGGGAAGACGCTGGTCGGCGCCGGGGCGATGGCCCAGGCGAAGGCCACCACGCTGATCCTCGTGACCAACACCGTGTCCGCCCGGCAGTGGAAGCACGAGCTGGTGAAGCGGACCTCGCTCACCGAGGACGAGATCGGCGAGTACTCCGGTACGAAGAAGGAGATCCGGCCGGTCACCATCGCCACGTACCAGGTGCTGACGACCAAGCGGAAGGGCATCTACCCGCACCTGGAGCTCTTCGACTCCCGCGACTGGGGCCTCATCGTCTACGACGAGGTGCACCTGCTGCCCGCGCCGGTCTTCAAGTTCACCGCCGACCTGCAGGCGCGGCGGCGGCTCGGGCTCACGGCCACGCTCGTGCGCGAGGACGGGCGCGAGTCGGACGTCTTCTCGCTCATCGGGCCCAAGCGCTTCGACGCGCCGTGGAAGGAGATCGAGGCGCAGGGGTACATCGCGCCCGCCGACTGCGTCGAGGTCCGGGTCAACCTCACGGACTCCGAGCGGCTCGCGTACGCGACCGCCGAGACGGAGGAGAAGTACCGCTTCTGCGCCACGACGGCGACGAAGCGGAAGGTGACGGAAGCGATCGTGCGGAAGTTCGCCGGTCAGCAGATCCTCGTCATCGGCCAGTACATCGACCAGCTGGACGAGCTCGGCGAGCATCTGGACGCGCCGGTCATCAAGGGCGAGACGCCGAACGCGCAGCGCGAGAAGCTCTTCGAGGCGTTCCGGCAGGGCGAGATCAGCGTCCTCGTCGTCTCGAAGGTCGCCAACTTCTCCATCGACCTGCCCGAGGCCACGGTCGCCATCCAGGTCTCCGGCACCTTCGGGTCCCGGCAGGAGGAGGCGCAGCGGCTCGGGCGGGTGCTGCGCCCGAAGGCCGACGGCCACCAGGCGCACTTCTACTCGGTCGTCGCGCGCGACACGATCGACCAGGACTTCGCGGCGCACCGCCAGCGGTTCCTGGCCGAGCAGGGGTACGCGTACCGGATCGTGGACGCGGACGAGCTGCTCGCGGGCGATTCGCCGAGCTGACGGCACTCGTACTCGTACGCGGAAGGGGCCCCGTCCGGCGTGGACGGGGCCCCTTCGTCGTACGACGTGCTCAGGCGGCCGGGTTGAGGACCAGCTTCGCCTGGTTGTTCTTCGCGTTCGGGTCGAACGGGAACGGCCCGTCGCCGTACGCCGGCTTGAGCGTGATCGCGCCCTTCGCGCCGCGGATCGCGGTGTCGATCCGCAGCTCGAACGGGAACGTCACGGTCTGCTTCTCGGCCACCCAGATCGGCAGGTGGCAGACGTAGCGCGGGGCGCCGGTCCGCGTCTCGCTCTCCCACCAGCCGCCGTCCGCCGTGCGGGGCTCGCAGCTCTCCGGTACGGAGGTGACGGTGGCGCCCCTGGGGACGGTCAGGTCGACCGCGCCGACGGGGTCGCCGGAGCCCAGGTTGGCGACCCAGGCCGGGCCGCGGTTGCGGAAGGTCAGAGCGGCGGCCACGGTCTCACCCGCGGCGCCGCTCGCCCGGACGCCGCCGACGGCGAAGTCGGCCGTGTTGGTGACGCCGATCGAGGCGACCTCACCGTTGTTCTCGGGCGTCAGGTCCTCGGCTCCGCCGCGCGCCGCGACGCCGATGTCGATCCGCTCGGCGAGGGCGTACCGGGCGACCTTCGCGCGGAGCGGGGCCGGCAGGGTGAAGGTGGAGCCGGGTGCGACGACCTCGTCGAAGAGGCACTCCACCTTGGTGAGCGGGGCCGGCACGCTCTCGCCCTCGGGCGTGCTCACGCACTGCGGGGCGACGGTGCCGATGGAGAGGCCGCGCGTGACGTACAGGGTGACCTGGACTCCGTTCGCGGCCTCGTTGCCGTTGTTGACCACGGAGAACGGCACGGCCACGGTGGAGCGCGGGGCGGCGCCCGTGACGGCGGGGATCCGGCTCAGGACGAGGTCGGGGCCGGAGGCGACCCGGACGGTGCTCCAGCCCTCGGAGGCCGTGAGGGTGCCCTCGGGCGCGGTCGTCGTGGCAGTCGCCGCGTAGGTGATCCGGCCGCTGACCGAGGTCTCGGCGCCCGCGGCCGCGCGGAGCTTCAGCTCCACCGGGGACTCGCCCGTGAGCGGCACCTCGGGGAGGGAGCAGACGGCGGTGGCGCCAGTCGGCGCGCAGTTCTCGGGCCAGGTGATGTCGGCGACACCGGTCAGCTCGGAGACGTCGACGGTGAGCCGGCCGTCCGTCACGCGGTAGTTGGCGTTGTCGTGGTAGAGGCCGAGGGCGACGGTGGTGGCCGGGGCCTGCCCGCCGGCGACGGCCTTGGGCAGCGCCACCTCCCACGGCGACACGATCCAGAGCTGGTCGCTGTCGGCGGCGGCCGGGGTGGCGGTCAGTCCGACCGTGACCAGACCTGCGGCGGTGAGGCAGGCACCAAGCCGCGCGACGCGGCCGGCGAAAGGCATTCCCATGATCTCCTCTGTTCCTCTGCTCCGTGGGGAGACGGCGGTGCGATGAGGAGACCTGTGAGGGCGGGGAAGGGTTGCGCTCCGGGGGCCGGGAAGATCGCCGGGTCGTCGGTCGTCGAGTCAGCCGTGCGTCGGTCGTCGGTCGCCGGTCGCCGGTCGCCGGTCGCCGGTCGCCGGTCGCCGGTCGCCGGTCGCCGGTCGTCGAGCCGGCCGTGCGTCGCCCGCCCGGAGTATCAAGGCCGTCCGACGTATCGGGGCCGTGGGTCGCGGACGCCCGTGCGCTCTCCGTACGGGCCGTGGTCGCCGAGGACGACGACGGCGACGGCCGCCGAGCCGTAGGCGCGTATCGCCCGTAGCGCGAGGCCCAGGCGGCGGGAGCGCGGGATCGTGTGGTCCGGGGTGAAGGTCGCGGTGGTCATGTCTCCATGATGGAATCCGGACATTCCGAACACATCAGGCTGGGGATGGAACCCTCGTCCCCCTCAGGTCGGACACCACCCCCTACGGGTCGTCCCCCGGAATATTCGGTCGCCTCACCCGTCCCACGGAGCTACAATCTCCGACTTCCCCGCCTCCCTCGTCGGAGCGCGCCCTCCCGTCTCCCACCACCGCCCTCAACCGATGCCCTTCGGGCAGCCCCTCTCGTGCCGCCCGGGTCGGAAACCGGCGGCCGCCCAGTCACGCTCACGCACATCTGGAGGCTTCCGCATGTCCACGCCCGTCGAGCCGCTCGTCGACCCGCTCGCGCGTGAGCGCTCCCATCTCGCCGACTCGCGTGCCGCACTGCGCTCGATGCGCGAGGACGTCGAGGCGCTCGACATCAAGGACGTCACCGCGAACTGGGTCAACGCCGCCGTCCTCGGCCGGCAGATCGAGGACCGGATCAAGGCGCTCGCCGACCTCTCCCACACCCCGCTCTTCTTCGGGCGGCTCGACTACCTGCACACCACGCAGGAGGGCCAGCGCTTCTACATCGGCCGCCGGCACGTCCACGACGCCGACGGGGACCCGATGGTGATCGACTGGCGCGCGCCGGTCTCCCAGCCGTTCTACCGGGCGTCGAAGAAGGACCCGCAGGACGTCGGGCTCCGGCGCCGGTTCGGGTACACGGGCGGCGACCTGACCGCGTACGAGGACGAGCACCTCTCCGACCCGGCCGAGCTGGAGCGGACCAGCAAGCTGCTCCAGGCGGAGATCGAGCGGCCCCGCGTCGGCCCGATGCGGGACATCGTCGCCACCATCCAGCCCGAGCAGGACGAGATCGTACGGTCCGGGCTCGGCGGCACCGTCTGCGTGCAGGGCGGTCCCGGCACCGGAAAGACCGCCGTGGGTCTGCACCGGGTCGCGTACCTGCTCTACGCGCACCGGGAGCGGCTCGCCCGCACCGGCACCCTCGTCATCGGGCCGAACCGGTCCTTCCTCCACTACATCGAGCAGGTCCTGCCCGCCCTCGGCGAGCTGGAGGTCCAGCAGGCGACCGTCGACGACCTCGTCGCGCACGTCGAGGTCCGCGGCGCGGACGAGGCGGCGACGGCGGTCGTCAAGGGCGACGCGCGAATGGCGGAGGTGCTCCGGCGGGCCGTGCGCTCGCACGTCACCATGCCGACGGAGCCGCTCGTCGTGGTGCGCGGCTCGCGCCGCTGGCGGATCCCGGCGTACGAACTGGAGGAGATCGTCCGCGAGTTGCTCGACCGGGACATCCGCTACGGCGCCGCCCGCGACGCGCTCCCCCAGCGCATCGCGCACACGGTCCTGGTGCGCATGGAGCAGTCGGGCGAGGCGCCCGACGACCGGGTGCAGGACGCGGTGGCCCGCAACGCGGCCGTGAAGGCGGTCGTGAAGACGCTCTGGCCGCCGGTCGACCCGGCGAAGCTCGTGCTGCGGCTGCTGAGCGACGCCGAGTTCCTCGCCGAGCACGCCGACGGCGTCCTGACGGACGACGAGCAGAAGCTGCTGCTGTGGGCGAAGCCGGGCCGGTCGGCGAAGTCGGCGAAGTGGTCGTCGGCGGACGCGGTCCTGATCGACGAGACGAAGGACCTGGTGGAGCGGACGCACTCGCTCGGGCACGTGGTCGTGGACGAGGCGCAGGACCTGTCCCCGATGCAGTACCGGGCCGTCGGCCGCCGCTGCACGACCGGTTCGGCGACGATCCTGGGCGACCTCGCGCAGGGCACCACGCCCTGGGCGACCGGGAGTTGGGCGCAGGCGCTCGGGCACCTGGGCAAACCGGAGGCCGTGGTGGAGGAGCTGACCGCCGGCTTCCGCGTGCCGCGTGAGGTCATCGCGTACGCGTCGAGGCTGCTGCCGCACATGTCGCCGGGGCTCGCGGCCGTCGAGTCGGTCCGGGAGAACCCGGGTTCGCTGTCGATCCGCCACCGCGAGCCCGCGGAGCTCGACGCGGCGGTCGTCGCCGCGTGCGCGGAGGCCCTGGAGCACGAGGGCTCCGTCGGCCTGATCGCCGCCGACGCCCGGATCGCGCCGCTCGCCGAGGCGTTGGCCGCCGCGGGTCACGCGTACCTCTCGCCCGGCGAGGAGACGACGGCCGAGTCCCGCCTGACCCTCGTCCCGGCCTCGCTCGCCAAGGGCCTGGAGTACGACTACGTGGTCCTGGACGACCCGGCGGCCGTCGTGGACGGCGAACCGGACGAGCGGACGGGGCTGCGGCGGCTGTACGTGGCCCTGACGCGTGCGGTGTCGGGGCTGACGGTCGTTCACTCCTCGGCGCTGCCGGAGCAGTTGAACCCGTAGAACGTCCCAGGTGATCGCCAACCCTCGCGGCGGGTGCCGGCGCTCTGCGGGTCCTAGGCTGCCGGCCGCGGGGTTCGGTTCGGGGTTCCGTTCGGGTTCGGGGGGACTGGTTCAGATGGAGTACGCGACCGAGGTGTTCCAGCCGCTGCAGGCGGACGATCCGCCGGTGGTGGGGCGCTCAAGGCGGCGCAGCGGGTCCGGGGCGCGTACACCGCCGAGTTGATCGACGCCGACGCGGACGCCGCACCGCCGTGGCTGGCGACGCTGTACGTACCCGGGCCTTCCCTGGCCGAGGCCGTCGCCCGGCGCGGACCCCGTCCCCGGTCGCGCCCAAGAAGCCTCAAGCCGTCGCGTACCCCTTCCAGAGGCTCGACGAAAAGAACTCCTTGAGCATCAAGGAGCCGGTCGAGCGCAAGGACCGCAAGGGGGACATCCGCCTGGTCTGCAAGGAGTTGTGCGACCTGCAGAGCGACACCACCCTGATGAGCATGCACGTCGGCAAGCCGGGGGCGACCCTCGACGACTGCCGCGTGGCCGTCGAGGTCGTTCCCATGCGCCGTCTCTCCCTGCTCACGGCGGCGGCAGGCAGCGAGATCTGCGTGAAGCACCCCTCCGGAGACATCGCGCTGTTCGTCGTCCAGATCAAGTCGACGGCCCTGCCGGACAGCGGGGTCAACTTCCTGGCCGGGGACCTGACGGTCTGGCGGGCGTCGTAGCACCGTAGCTTCGTAGCCACTGGTAGCGGCTACGACGCGAGGAACGCCCGCACCCCCTGCGACACCCCGTCGTCACCGAGCAGCGCGTTGTGGTCGAGGCAGCCGGCCGCGTTGTTGGCGGCGCCGGTCAGCGGGACGCTGTTGTCGGGGTTGATGACCTCGTCGCAGTTCGACCACCACGTGGCGTAGCGGACGGCGCCCGGGGTCTCGTCGCCCTCCGCGAGCTTCTTCTGTACGTACGAGCCCGGGGTCATGTCGCGGCAGGCCTGGTCCCACAGGGCGCAGGCCCAGGCGGTGCTGGTGCCGTGGTTGGGCCCGGCGAGGGAGACCCAGTGGGCGACGGAGGACTGGCCGGCGCCGTCGAACTTCACGTACCAGCGCGAGACGAGGCTGCCGAAGGAGTGCGAGACGAGATCGACCCGGCTCGCGCCGGTCCGCCGCTTGACGTCCGCGACGTACGCGGCCAGCTCGCCGGCGATGGCCTCGTTGACGGAGCGGTGGGTGTCGTAGCCGAAGGAGAAGAGCTCGGCGTCGGTGTAGCCGTCCGCCTTGAGGTCCTCGCGCAGGCCGCCCCAGACACCCGGGTCGGCGTTGTAGCCGTGGACGAAGACGACGGGGGTACGGGCCACGGCCTGAGCCGGGATGGCTTCGGTGACGAAGACAGACGCCAGCAAAGCGAGCAGCGCAACGAAGCTGACACGGACACGGAGACTCAACACGCTTCCCCCTACGAGGTGTTACGCACGAGTAGTGAGGAGCATGGTGGGGTCGGCGGGCCGCGATGAACAGCCCCGTGACCATGAAAACTTCATGACCGCCGCCCCGCCTGGGGCACTACGCGCCGTACTCCGCCAGCGCCTCCGACCACGCACGGTGGGCCACCGCCGCCAGGACCGGATTCGTACCGCGGTACTCGTGTTCCGTCACCACGCCCCAGCACAGGGCCCAGCCGCGCCCGCGCGCCCAGGTCGCGTCGTCGACCTCCGCCGCCGCCCGGAACAGCGGGCGGGTCTCGGCGGTGAGGAGGGTCCAGGCGGCCATCATGTCGCAGGCGGGGTCGCCCGTACCGACCGCGCCGAAGTCGATGACGGCGCTCAGCCGGCCGTCCCGGGCCAGCAGGTTGCCGGGCAGCAGGTCGCCGTGGACCCACCGGGGCGGGCCGTCCCACTGCGGCAGCCGAAGGACGGACTCCCAGGCCGCCGCGACCCGGTCGGCGCCAAGGAGTCCGTCCGCGTCGAAGGCGCCGTCCGCGTCGAGGGTTCCGTCCGCGTCGAAGGCGCCGTCCGCGCCGAGGGTTCCGTCCGCGCCGAGGGCCTGGATCGCGCCCTCCATCGCCCCCTCCGCCCACTCGGTGACGTGGCCGCCCCGGAACGACCTCGGGCCGTCCGTCGCGTCCACGCGGCGCATCGCCGCGCCGAAGCGCCCCAACTCGACGGCCGCGTGGGCGAGATCGGCGATCGGCTCGTCGTAGGCGTTGGCACCGTCGAGCCAGTCGTACACCGACCAGGGCAGGTCGAAGCCGTCCCCGGGCACGCCGTGGCCCACCGGCACAGGTACGGGCAGCGGCAGGTGCGGGGCGAGGCGCGGCAGCCAGCGCTGTTCCTTGGCGATGGACCCGGCGTTCTCGGAGGTCTTGGGCAGCCGGACGGCGAGGCTGTCGCCGAGGCGGTACATGTCGTTGTCGGTACCGGCCGACGGCACGCGCCTGACGGGCAGCCCGGCCCACTGCGGGAACTGGGCGGCGATGAGAGTGCGGACGGTGCGGTCGCTGCGTACGGGGTCGGCCATGGCGGGGAGGGTAGCCAGCGGCCGACAGGCAGGGCCAGCGCTTTACGGTGGGGGCGGCGCGCGACCGAGCGAGAGGGTGAACCACGATGTCACGGAGGACCGACGCCGTCACCGTCGTCACGGGCGGCAGCCGAGGGATCGGCGCGGCGACCTGCGTACGGCTGGCGACCGAGGGGCACGATCTGGCGCTGGGGTACGTACGGGACGCGGCCGCCGCCGAGGAGACGGCGGCGGCGGTCCGGGCGGCGGGCGCGCGGTGCGTGGTCGTACGGGTGGACACGTCGCAAGAGGCGGACGTGGAACGGCTCTTCGACACGGCGGAGGCCGAACTGGGCCCGGTGACCGGCCTGGTGAACAACGCGGGTGTGACCGGCCCGCTGGGGCGCCTGGCCGACGCCACGACGGAGGACCTGCGCCGCGTGGTGGAGGTCAACCTCCTGGGCTACCTGCTCTGTTGTCGCCGCGCCGCCCGCGACATGGCCGCCCGGGGTGGTGGGGCGATCGTGAACGTCTCCTCCGCCGCCGCCACGCTCGGCAGCCCCGGCGACTACGTCCACTACGCGGCGACGAAGGCGGCGACCGACGCGCTGACCGTGGGCCTCTCCAAGGAGCTGGGCCCGGACGGCATCCGGGTCAACGCGGTGGCGCCCGGCATCATCGAGACCGGCATGCACGCGGCGATGGGCGCCCCGGACCGCCCCGCGAAGGCGGCGGCGACGATCCCGCTGGGCCGGCCGGGCCGCCCGGACGAGATCGCGGCGGCGGTGGCATGGCTGCTGTCCGCCGACGCCTCGTACACGACGGGCACGATCCTGCGGGTGGCGGGCGGTCGCTGAGACCGCTCCACACCGTCAGCCGCGCCGGCGGGCCCGGCGGCGGCGCGCAGGCCCCAGCCACCACAGGGTGGCGAACCAGGAGAGGGCGACCGTCCCGCCGACCGAGGCCTCCAGGGGGCCCAGCGCCATGTTCAGGATCAGGGCCAGGGCGGAGGTCAGGGCGAGGGCCAGGAAGGACAGGCCGGTCACCAGGCACCGGTGGGCCGAGCGGACGAGGTCGTCCTTGACCCGGTGGTCCCACATGAACCGGTGGACGGCGGCCGGGGCGAGCAGCGCCCCGGCAGCCCCGATCGAGGCGGCGAGGGAGACGCAGTACAGGGCGCGTTCGGCGGCGGTGGCCCCGGCGAAGGCGGGGGCGACGCCCAGGTAGAGCAGCGAGGCGAAGAGGATCTGGATCCCGCACTGGGCGATCCGTACCTCCTGGAGCAGCTCGGCGTAGGCGCGGTCGAGCCGGGCGGCGCGCGACTCGCCGGGCTGCGGTAAGTAGGTGACCGGCGGGGCAGCAGCGATCGCTGGGAACATCTCATGGGTCTCGGGCACGGGAATCGCCTCCTGGTCGGCTCTCGGGCGATTCAACGTACGGACGGGAGGCGCGCCGGGCTCTGGTCCGGCGCACAGCACTGCAGGACACCAACTGTGCGGCCGCAGTTCAGCAGCGATTCAACTACCGTGTGCGGTAAGTGACATGACGGTCTCGCACAGTTCACTCACGGCCCATCACCGGCTACCCTCCCCGCCCATGCCCACCTCCCCTCCCTCGCCTCCCCCCTCCGCCGAGTCGAACGCGGTCCTGACCGCCCTTGCCACCCGCGTACTGACCCGGATAGACCCCCTGACCAGGGAGATCGTCCGCCTGATCGTGGCCAACGAGCCGACCTACCAGGCTCGGGGCGCCGTCCCGGTCGGGCTGCTGACCCAGTCGGTGGACGGCAATGTGCGCAGGATCCTCGAAGCCCTCGCGGGCGTGCGCCGCGCGCCGGAGGAGGAGCTGTCCGTGGCCCGTACGACGGGCAGGCGCCGCGCCGAGCAGGGCGTACCGCTCGAAGCGGTCCTGCGCGCCTACCGGTTGGCCACCGAGCTCGTCCTCGGCTCGCTGCTCGCAGAGGTGCGCGGCCGGCCGTACGACGAGCTCGCGGCCTTCCTGGACGTCACCTCGGCGGTGATGAAGGTGATGGACCGGCACTCGGAGGCCGTCGTGGACGGCTACCGGCGCGCGGAGGCGGAGTTGCTGCTCCGGGACGCGCAGCGGCAGCAGGCCACGTTCGACGCGCTGCTCGAAGGGCGGGGCAGCGACCCGCAGTTCGCCGCGGGGGCGGTCGACGCGCTCGGGCTGCCCGCCACGGGTCCGTACGTCATGGTGGTGGCCACCTTCGACCTCGCGGCCCAGCACTCGCTCGGCGCCACCCGCGACACCTGCGCCGCCTACTCCTTCCCGGCCGCCTGGCGGATCCGGGGCGACCGCGAGATCGGGATCGTCGCCCTCGGCGAGGCGGAGGCCCCGGTGCAGCGACTCCTCGACGCCCTGCGCCGCCACCCGGTCGGCCGGACGGGCGTCTCGGACCCGTTCGTAGCGCTGCACCAGATCCCGGAGGCGTACCGGGCGGCCGAGCTTGCGACCCGTACCGTCACACCGGGCGACGGGCCTCAGGTCGTCTGGATCGCCGAACGGCTCCCCGAGGCCCTGATCGTCTCCAGCCCCGCGCTGGCGCAACGACTGGCTCAACGCGCCCTAGGCCCGCTGCTAGCGCAACCGCCGACGGAACGGGAGATGCTGCTACGAACGCTGGCGGTCTGGTACGAGACAGGCCGCTCAGCGCCACTAGCGGCCGAACGCCTCTACTGCCACCGCAACACGGTCCTCAACCGCCTCCGCCGCATCGAACACCTCACGGCCCGCTCCCTGGAGGACCACCGCTTTCTCCTGGCGTGCTACTTGGGCCTTCTCACGCTCCGACTCGGCCAGGACAAGGTCAGGCCGGCTGCTCCTGCGTCGACGACGTGATGATGGAGAACGAGCCGCCCTGGGGGTCGGCCAGAACGGCCATGCGGCCGGCCACCATGTCGAAGGCCGGGGCCAGGACCGTGGCGCCCGCGCGGACGGCGGCGGCCTGGACGTCGTCCACGCTGTCCACGTGGAAGTACGGCTGCCAGTGCGGCGGCACGCCCGGCGGAAACGTGCTCAGGTCCATCATCCCGCCCACCGCGCGGCCGTCGACCTGGTACTCGATGTACCCCTCCGCACCGGGGATCTCGGACCGCGCCGTGGTGACGGGCAGGATCGACGAGTAGAAGGCGGAGGCGGCGGGGAGGTCGCTGGTGACGACCTCGTTCCAGATCAGGGCGCCGTGCTCGTTGACGATGCCCGCGCCGCCGAAGGTGTCGGCCTGCCAGAGCCCGACGACGGCACCGGTCGGATCGGCCACCACAGCCATCCGCCCGAGGTCCATGACGCCCATCGGCTCCACCATGACCGTGCCGCCCGCGTCGGTGACGGACTTGACGGTCGAGTCGATGCCATCGGTCGCGAGGTACGTCGTCCACACCGTCGGCGGCATCGGGTCGGGCACCGTCCCGTCCGGGTTCATCGCCTTCATGATCCCCGCGACGGGCTTCCCTTGGAGGGTGCAGACGGAGTACCCACCCGCCTCCGCCGGCCCGACCTCGCCCTGCCACCCGAACAGGTCACAGTAGAAGTCGAGGGCCGCCTGCTGGTCAGGAACCATCAGGTCGACCCAACAGGGGGTGCCGGGCTTGTAGGGACCTTGCATCTCGGGCACGGGTGCCTCCGTCGGTAACGCTCGGGGGGAAAGGACGGTCCACCCATACCCGGACCCACCGCCCGAAATCGGGCCGTTCAGGCGACACCCGGGGTCCCTGGAGCAGGTGCGACGTCGGCCCGTGCGCGGCCCACGGCCGCCGCCTCACACGTCGGGACCCTCAACGGGCGGCACATCGAGCCTTCGCCGGTCAATCAGGTCGATCAGTCCCATCAGGTCGTGTACTCCAGCTCGGTCATCGCTGCTGCGCGGACGCTCGGGGCCAACAGCTCCATGTCCAGGGCTTCGAGGTATTTCACGAGGTCGTCGCGGGTGCCCCTGAGGCTCTTGGCCAGGCGGCTCCCCTTGACGTCGCCAGGCGGGAGGATGCGGCGGAACGTCGCGTCCTCGATCGCACCCGCGATCAGCTTTTCCGCCAGCCAGAATGGCGTGCGCTCGCGCAGGGCGAAGGTGAGGTGGACGCTCGCTTCGTCCGTGGCGACTACGTGCGGGTTGTGCACCCACCCTCTTGGGAGCAGTAGTGATTCGCCCGCTCGCAGATCGACCTCGATGTCGGGCCCAGCCGCTTCCCAGGCCGGGATGTATTCGTCACGCCATACCCGCCAGCTCTCGTTGAACTCGCGCATCGGCGCTTCCACAGCCGGCCTCCACAACTGCCACCTCTTGGTTCCCGCCGTCTGCACGATCACGGCCATCTGCTGGTCCCAGTGGTGACGAAGGCCCTGCCGTCCGGGCGGTGTCAGGAAGGCGTGGACGTAGTTCGAGTAGCCGGTTTCCTGCTGGATGGTTCTGGAAGCCTCGGCAAGGAGCGGGATGACTCGCTGGAGGTTCCCCAGCCGGATCGTGTGCCCACCGTCGTGGAGCCGGCGCAGCTTCGCCGGGTCGGTACGGCCGTGCGTCATGTGGGCGTTCTGATTCAGCGAGGGGTGCGGAGCGCGTACGACGGCGATCTCGTTCGCCGGTACGCATCCGGTCTCCACATACGCGTTGAGCGCTGCCGCGCTGATCCGTCGGTCGAGTTCCGTACGGCCGCGCACGTACACGCGAGGCTCGTCCGGCCAGGCGCTCATGAGGGCGGTGACGGCTTCTTCTGGGAGTAAGAGGTGGAGCGACATGACGTCCTTCCCTTCCATCTACGTCGGCGGTAGCGGGCACGGGATGACCGAGGTCTTCTCGATCTCACTGAAGATTCGGTGCGGGCAGGACACCACCGAGAAGGACGCCAAGGTCGCAGCCTTCGTGTAGTACACCCACACCGCGTCCGACCCACGGCTGAGGGCGTCCAGAGCGGCGGCCACCTTCGCTTCGAGGGAGATGTAGGCCTGGCCGGAGTCGTCACGGATGAAGGGCGGGTTCTCCTCGTAGACGCTTCGCAGCCATGCGATCGCGTCCAGGGAACGCGTCCACGTTCGCTCACGCGCGGTCTGTTCTCTGCGCATCAGCCAGTGGCGAACCTGTATGGGCGGAAGACGAGAGGAAAGGAACTCCCTGGTCTGCATGTCGCTGGGATCGCGACCCGGGCGGCGTTGGCTTTCGACGCCGTAGGCGTCTCTGCTGCCGATCCACGGTCCGTATCCGTGGAAGTGGACCTTCGCGCCCATGGGTATGTCTCCAGGTGGTTCAGAAAAGGCCGCCCCCAGCTGCATGGGGGCGGCCCCTGCGCTGTCCGTACGGAGCTAGACGAGACGCCGCTGCTTCACCCACCCGAGAGCGAAGTTGTCCAGCTCGGTCCTGGTGGCCCGCAGTTCCAGGCCCGCGCCGGCGGGCTTGGTGTCGTGCAGAACGAAGCCGTCGGTCGTCCCCGGAATCAGCGCGAACTCGATGCACGACTCGTGTTCGCCACCCAGGTTGCCGCCGCAGAACTTCACGAATTCCGCGCCTTCGATAGGCCGGTTGTAGAGATCGTCCATGGGGAGGAGGCCTCCTCGGTCACACCTGAACTGCGGGGAGACGGTCCCCGCGCCGTGGAGCGTTCACAGCGCCCGGCCGCGGCCGGGACTCGTCACCGGTGCTCCTCGATCCACTCGGCGAGCCTGGCCGCATCCGTAGGACGAAGCGGCATCGGTGACGCTTCGTAGAGGATCGGCCGAGCCGCTCGGCGCGCTCAACAAACTTGCACGCGCTTGCAGATCTTCACCCCAGGGCGTTGATCGCCTCCGTGATCAGCGCCCGCGCCCGCGGCCCGTAGGAGGCGATCGCGGCGAGTTCGGCGAACATCTTCGCGTACACGCCGATCTCACTCGGCTGCTTCACGGTGACCTGCGCCGTGGCCAGCTCGATGACGACCTGCTGGTCGTCGAAGATCCAGAAGCCTTCCAGAGGCCACATGACCCGATCGGCGGACATAGAGATCACGCCCAGGCTCACCTGCGGCAGAGAGGCGACGGCGAGGAGGTGGCCCAGCTGGGCCGCCATGACCTCGGGGCTCCCGAACCTGGACCGCAGCGCGGATTCCTCCAGCAGGAAGCCGAAGCGGCGGTTCGCGTCGCGGAGCACGTGCTGGCGCTCGACGCGCACGGTGACTGCGGCCTCGGAATCGTCGGGGATCTGCCGGAAGTCGACGATCCGGCCCATGATCGCCCGGGCGTAGTCGGCTGTCTGCAGTAGCCCCGGGATGACCCCCGGCTCGTAGACACGGAAGCGACGGGTTCGCTCGTAGAGAGGCACATGCGCCTGTTGGCCTCGCCGCAGTCCATCTCGCTGCATCCTGCGCCACTCGACGTACATCTCGTCGATGTTGTGCGCCCTGGCCATGAGGTCTGCGTACAGCTCAGGGACACCGCACAGCTCGCAGTACAGACGGATGTCGTCGTTCGAGGGCGATGTACGGGCGTTCTCAATACGGGAAGCCTTGGACTCGCTCCAGCCGGCACGAGCCGCGAAGGCCCGTGCCGTCATGCCGGTCGGTCTGCGGATCTCCCGGAGCTGGCGCCCGAGCGCTACGCGTTCCTCTTGGACAGCGGAGAAGGGTGAGGATGGCACTGGCATGGCCTGTTCGGTGGGGTCGATCAGACCGGCCGGTACTCCGCGTGAGGGGTTGCGCGATTCCACACAGCCTCGAACGATCCCATGCAGAGATCGCGGACCACTGGATCAGTCGTCAGCTCGATCCACTCGCCCGGCGCACACTCACCGTTGCCGTCGAAGTGGAGTACGAGAACGAGTTCGTTGTCGAAGACCCAGAAGTCGTTCCCTGGGAACGCGATGTCAGTGGCGCTCCTCCGGGGAAGCCAACGGATCGCCTCTCCCGCCTTGATGTTGGCCTCGGAGACGTGGTGCTCGAACTTGACGTAGTCCGACTCCGGAACCGAGAAGACCCGGGCGCGACGGACCGACACACCCCGGTCCGTAGCATCGCGGACCCACTTGAGCCATGGCCTGAGTTCGGGGTCGTTGTCCTCGGCGGAGTTCCGCACGCCGGCCTTCCACGCGACGTAACTCGGGTCCGACTCCATGTACGTGTCGCGCATCTCCAGATGCACAGCCGAGTGACGAGCCGAGCTGAGCAGCTCCTCAAACGTCGGAACCTTCGTCACGCTTCACCTCCAGGAAGAACTGGACCATGCGCCTGGGCAGTTCGATGACATCCTCGTGATCGGGGATGTCCATCAGCGACCGACGCTCGCCGTCGCTGACCTTGTATCCCTGGACCAAGTAGGTGTCGGTCTCGTCGTCCAGGTAGATCGTCGGAGAAGCGCCGTCCTTGCTCTCCGGGTCTTTGCCAAGCATGCGCAGGGCCACGATGTCCTCCTCGCTCGGGGCTGACGATGCCTGTGGCCGAGCTTGCACCGAACTCATCCGTCATCGCACGGAACTTGCACCAACTTGCAGCATCACGCGCTTCTCGGTGCCCGCACTTCCTCAAGGAATGCCTGCCACGATCCGGCGTCGAAGCGCAAGAACGGCCCGCTCGCGCACTTGCTGTCCCGTACGGCTGCACCGCAGACGAGGTCTGCAACCTCTACGCAGTCGCCACCGCCGGACCCTCCGCCGCTGTAACTGCTCTTGCGCCAGACGGTGTCGCCAAGCTCGGAGGCCATCACGGTTCGCACCTCGACTTCCTGTCGGTCACAGCTCTCGTCTGACTTGCTGGATCAGATCGAGGCTGTCGGCAGGGCTCAACGCTGTTGATCTCAGCGAGTCGAAGGCGAGCGTATAGGAACGGGTCTCTTGCGGAGTTTCCATGTGCAGCGTCCCCGTGACGTGCTCCACGCAGACCACATCGGAGAAGGCTGGGGTAGGGAAGCCGAAGAGAACGAAGGCCCCGGTGAGTCCGACGTGGGCTCCGGAGGAGATCGGAAGCACCTGGATGTCGACGTTCGGCCGCTCGGCGACGTCCAGCAGACGATCAAGCTGGGGACCCATGACCTTGCCCCCACCCACCTCGCCACGGAGCGCGGCTTCGCCTTCGATGACGACGATCCTCGGCGGGTCACCCCTCTCCAGCACCTCTTGACGCTGCATGCGCGTCTGGACGAACTTGTCCGTCTGCTCGGGGCTGAACATCTCCGGATTGGACCGGTACAGCGCGCGTGCATAGTCGGGCGTCTGGAACAGCCCTGCGATCAGGAGTGGTTGAAACGACCTGATGTAGTCGGAGGTCTGCTCGTAGTCGATGTGATCCGCGTACGAAGGCAGCGTCGCTCCGAGGTGACGCGTCCAGCCCGCCTCGCCCCCACGCCGGGCCAGCCCGACCAGCCCTTCGACCAGAGCGGCGTCCTCCACTCCGTAGAACGTGAGCAGGTCGCGTAGTTCGCCGAGCGAGATTCCGAGCCGTGCGTTCTCGATGCGGCTGATCTTCGATCGGTGGCAGCCGATGCGCTCAGCCGCCTCATCGGGTGTCTTCCCTGCCGCCTCACGCAGCCGTACCAGCGTTGCCGCGAGTCGACGGCGTCGGACAGTTGGTCGACTTTCGACCATGTGATGCCCCCTCAGAGCCGCTCAGATCCCCCAAGAGTAGTGCGGCACTGGCGAGTTGGAACATTTTCCATTTGATTCAGTTGCGGATGGAGCATGTGCGGTAGCACCCTGGTTCCAGTAGCCCGTCGTGACGCATTGCCAGCGCTGGGTGACTGCACCTGTGGCAAACCAATACGAAGACCCCCGCGACCGAGCGACCGGTCCGGGGGCATGGCCAACGCTTTCGAGGAGCGTCAACGTGACGAACACTATCGCCCGCCTCTTCGAGCCGCTGTTGCGGCTGCTTTTCCCTCCATCCGGCAGGCGCCGCCTGGGGGCGGGGTGGACCGCCCCCATCGCGCACCCCGCGATGCCCGCCACTTGCCCGCTCCGGTCCTGGCCGGTGTTTCACGGCGAGGACAGCCCAGTCGTACGCCCCTACCTCGCCGCACACGAACTGCGAGAGGCGTGCCGAGCACAGAGGCAGCGTCGGCGAGCCCTATGGCTCGCCGTACATGGCATCGACGTGGGGCCGCGGCTGATTCACGGCGTGGAGGTGGCTTGATGGATCAGCCGCCCACGATCGTGCTGCGGTGGAGCCGCAGCGCCCGGAATGTCGGTCGGGCGCGGGCGGAGTTGCGTACGACGCTGAGCGCCTGGGGATTGAGTCGGATCGAGGACGCGGCCTCTCTCGTTCTCTCGGAGCTGCTGACCAACGCGGTCAGGCACGCCCGGACCGCGCCCGATCGGGAAATCGAGACCCGCTACCTCAAGATCCCCAGAGGGCTTCGCGTCGAGGTGCACGACGCGTCGGAGGTGCGACCGCTCATGGCGCTTCCTGCTGCCGAGGCGGGCGGCGGCTGGGGGCTTCCGCTGGTCGACGTCCTGTCAGAGAAATGGGGCGTGTCCGACCGGGAGGGGTTCGGGAAGTTCGTATGGGCTGAGCTGTCCGTCGAAGCTGCGCACTAGGCACCCGATGGGACCGCCCCTCCTCCGTAGAGGTGGCGGTCCCTTCGCGGTGGTGCGGCTACGCGTCCAGGGCCTCGCGCCAGACTCGTACCGCTTCCGGGGAGACCGGGGACGTCCAGCCGTTGGGGCGGGCTGCGCCGCCGATGTGGAAGGCGGAGAGGCCGGCGGTGCGGAGTTGGGGGAGGTGGTCGAGGCGGAGGCCGCCGCCTACCAGGATCTGGGGCTCGTAGCCGGGCTCGCCCGCGCGGGCCGCTTCCGCGAGGAGGACGGGGAGGCCGTCGTCGACGCCGGTGGGGGAGCCCGCCGTGAGGTAGGTGTCGAGGCCCGGCAGGTCGGCGAGCTGCTTGCGCAGGGCGTCGCGGTCGGGCGTGCGGTCGATCGCCCGGTGGAAGGTCCACCGGCAGCCGTCCAGGACGGTGATCAGCCGCTCCACCGCCACCAGGTCCGCGTCGCCGTCCGGTGTGAGGAAGCCGAGTACGAACTCGTCCGCGCCCGCCTCCCGGAGCTCGGTCGCGCGGGCCACGAGCGCGTCGATGTCGCCCGCGGCGAAGCCGTCCGTCAGTCTGAGCATCACGCGCAGCGGGATGTCCACGGCGGCGCGGATCGCGGCGAAGCCGGTCCGCGACGGGGTCAGCCCGTCGGCCGCCATGTCGGTGACCAGCTCAAGGCGGTCCGCCCCTCCGGCCTGGGCGGCGACCGCGTCCTCCTCGTCGAGGGCGATCACCTCTAGGACTGCACGGTTGCTCATCGAGCCCATTCCTCCATGAATGACGGCCATAGGTCTGCAGATCTACCGGTCTACAGGTCTAGTCCAATGGCCCCACCCTAGCCGTGCTCGTGGGCTCCCGCATCGTGCCCCGTCCCATCCGGCGTCGCGATCGCCGGCGCACCGCCCTGGCCCGCCTGCACCGTGAACGCCGCCGTCCGCACCTTTCCGCCGTGCTGGAAGTCCAGGAACAGGCGGTACGAGCCCGCGCTCGGCGCCGTCGCCGTGAAGGAGACGTCCGGGCCCGGGCCGCCCTCGTTGGGGTGGACGTGGAGGTAGGCCAGGTCGCCGGCGCGCAGGGCGACCAGATGGCCGTACGCCCCGAGGTACGGCTCCAGGTCCGTCACCGGCTTCCCGCCCTTGCTGACCGTGAGCCTCAGCTCGCCCGCCCGGCCCGGGGCCAGAGTGCCGCCCAGTTCGACCTCGTAGCCGTCCACCGTCGCCGTCCGTGTCGGTGTGGGCAGTGGCTTCGGTGCGCTCATGCCGGGTACGGACAAGTCCGCGCCCAACGTCACACCCTTCGCGTTCTTTTCCGCCGGCTTGAAGTCCGCGAACGCCTTGTAGCCGCCCGCCGCCGGCAGGTCGACCGGCGTCGACCACGTCCCGTCCGCCGCCCGCACGGGGTGCAGGTGACGGAAGACCGTCAGGTCGCGCGAGGCCACGATGAAGTGCAGCTCCTTGCCGTGCTCGGTCGTGTACGCGGTGACCTTCCTGCCGCCCGCGTCCTTGACCGAGAACTTCAGGACGCTCCTCCCCTGCGCCGGGGTCGGCGTCTCCAGGGCCAGCGTGTAGCCGCCCTCCGAGACCTGGAGGCCCCCTGCCGCGGGGGCGGATGCGCTCGCCGCGGGGGCCGCTCCCGCCTCCGCGTGTTCGCCGTGCGCCGCCTTCGCCGGGCGCTCCCCCACGGGGCCGACGCCCACGCCCACGCCGTACGCCGTCCCGAACGTCGCGGCGACCGCGGCGGCGAAGGCGGTGATCTTCACTCCGGTGTTCATGGCTGCTCTCCCGTACGTGAGTGACCCGATGAGTCGGTGAGTCGACGAGTCGATGAGTGGCCCGATGTCGTCCAGCACCTCCCTCACCATACCCCTGGGGGGTATCTCGTCAAGTCGGGGGCACCCTTGCATTGGATACCACTGGGGGGTATACATGGACTCGTTCCCAGATACCCCCTCGGGGTATCCCAGTCACCATCACGGAGGAATCCATGTCTTCCTGCTGTACTCCCGACGGCAGCTGCTCCACCAACACCACCGACGCAGCCACCGCCACCGCCGTCGCCGAGAGCACCGCCACCGTCTACGCCGTGTCCGGCATGACCTGCGGGCACTGCAAGACCGCGATCACCACCTCCGTCTCCGCCCTCGACGGCGTCATCTCCGTGGACGTCGACGTCGCCGGCGGACTGGTGACCGTGACCACCGGTGGCGCGCCCGACGACGCCGCGATCACCGCCGCCGTCGACGACGCCGGCTACGAGCTGACCGGCCGCGTCTGACGGCGGCGGCCCACGCCCATTCCGGCCGCCGGGGCCCGTCCACCCATGGGCCCCGGCCCCCGCACCCCGCAGTACCGAGGAGCAGGAAATGACCACCACCACCCCAGGCGCCGCCCAGGTCGAGCTCGCCATCGGCGGCATGACCTGCGCCTCGTGCGCCGCCCGGATCGAGAAGAAGCTCAACCGCATGGACGGGGTCGAGGCCACCGTCAACTACGCCACCGAGAAGGCCAAGGTCACCTTCGACGCCGACGCCGACATCTCCGTCGACGACCTCATCGCCACCGTCGAGGCCACCGGGTACACCGCCGCCGAGCCCAAGCCCGAGCGCCCCGCCAACGGCAGCGACGGCCCCACCGACGACGAGAAGGCCGACGAAGAGCTCCGGCCCCTCAAGCAGCGGCTCGTCACCGCCGTCGCGCTCGCCGTCCCCGTCATCGCGATGGCGATGGTCCCGGCCCTCCAGATCGAGTACTGGCAGTGGCTCAGCCTCACCCTCGCCGCGCCCGTCGTCGTCTACGCCGCCTGGCCCTTCCACAAGGCCGCCTGGACCAACGCCAAGCACGGCGCGGCCACCATGGACACCCTGATCTCCGTCGGCACGATCGCCGCGTTCCTGTGGTCCCTGTGGGCGCTGTTCTTCGGCACCGCCGGTACGCCGGGCATGACCCACCCCTTCGAGTTCACGATCGCCCGCACCGACGGCGCCGGGAACATCTATCTGGAGGCCGCCGCCGGCGTCACCGCCTTCATCCTGGCCGGCCGCTACTTCGAGGCCCGTTCCAAGCGCAAGGCGGGCGCCGCCCTCAAGGCGCTCATGCAGCTCGGCGCCAAGGAGGTGACCGTCCTCCGGGACGGGCGCGAGATCACCGTGCCCACGGCCGAACTCCAGGTCGGTGACCGCTTCCTGGTCCGGCCCGGCGAGAAGATCGCCACCGACGGCACCGTCGTCGAGGGCTCCTCCGCCGTCGACGCCTCCATGCTCACCGGCGAGTCCGTACCCGTCGAGGTCTCCGTCGGCGACTCCGTCACCGGCGCCACCCTGAACGCCGGCGGCCGCCTCGTCGTCGAGGCCACCCGCGTCGGCGCCGACACCCAACTCGCCCGCATGGCCAAGCTCGTGGAGGACGCCCAGAACGGCAAGGCCGCCGCCCAGCGCCTCGCCGACAAGATCTCGGCCGTCTTCGTACCGATCGTCATCGCGCTCGCGCTCGGCACCCTCGGCTTCTGGCTCGGCACCGGCGCCGGTCTGACGGCCGCCTTCACCGCCGCCGTCGCCGTACTGATCATCGCCTGCCCCTGCGCCCTGGGCCTGGCCACGCCGACCGCGCTCATGGTCGGCACCGGGCGCGGCGCGCAGCTCGGCATCCTGATCAAGGGGCCCGAGGTCCTGGAGACCACGCGCAAGGTCGACACGATCGTCCTGGACAAGACCGGTACGGTCACCACCGGCCGGATGACGCTCATCAAGGTCCACACCGCCGCCGGTACGGACGAGACGGACGTACTGCGCCTCGCGGGCGCCCTGGAGCACTCCTCCGAGCACCCCATCGCGCAGGCCGTCGCCACCGGCGCCGCCGCCAAGGTCGGTACGCTCCCCACCCCCGAGGACTTCGCCAACATCCCCGGTCTCGGTGTCCAGGGCATCGTGGAGGGCCACGCGGTCCTCGTCGGCCGGGAGAAGCTGCTCACGGAGTGGGCGATGGAGCTGCCCGCCTCCCTGAAGTCCGCCAAGGAGGCCGCCGAGACGGCCGGGAAGACCGCGATCGCCGTCGCCTGGGACGGCGAGGCCCGCGCGGTTCTGGAGGTCGCCGACGCCGTCAAGGAGACCAGCCCCGAGGCGATCCGCCGGCTGCGCGGCCTCGGCCTCACCCCGATCCTCCTCACCGGCGACAACAAGGCGGTCGCGGAGGCCGTCGCCGCCGAGGTCGGCATCGACGAGGTCATCGCGGAGGTCATGCCGCAGGACAAGGTCGACGTCGTCAAGCGGCTGCAGGCGGAGGGGCGTTCGGTGGCCATGGTCGGTGACGGCGTCAACGACGCCGCCGCGCTCGCCCAGGCCGACCTGGGCCTGGCGATGGGCACCGGCACGGACGCCGCGATCGAGGCGGGCGACCTGACGCTCGTACGGGGAGACCTGCGGGCCGCGGCCGACGCGATCCGGCTCTCCCGGCGCACGCTCGGCACGATCCGCTCGAACCTGTTCTGGGCCTTCGCCTACAACGTGGCCGCCCTGCCGCTCGCCGCGGCCGGGCTGCTCAACCCGATGATCGCGGGCGCCGCGATGGCCTTCTCCTCGGTCTTCGTCGTCGGCAACAGCCTGCGCCTGCGTGGCTTCCAGGCCGCCGACAAGTAGCTCGACGAGTAGCTCGCGAGTAGACGAGTGGACGAGTAGCCGAGGAGCCTGCCATGGCCGGGTACGGACAGCACAAGGAAGACATCATCAGACGCCTGAGGCGGATCGAGGGGCAGGTGAGGGGGGTGCAGCGGATGGTCGACGAGGACGTGTACTGCATCGACGTCCTGACCCAGGTCTCCGCGATCAACGCGGCGCTGCAGTCCTGCGCCGTGGCCCTCCTGGACGAGCACCTCAGCTGCTGCGTGACCGAGGCGATCGCCCAGGGCGGGGACCAGGCGAAGGTGAAGGTGAGTGAGGCGTCGAAGGCGATCGCCCGGCTGATCAGGACGTAGCCGCAGCGCCTTGCGGGGCTCAACCGCCCTTGTGTGAAGGGCAGTCGGCGGTCACGGTGACGCTCAGGCGGAGACAGAGCCCGAGCACCGCCCGGAGGAGCGTCAGCTCCACCGAACCGGGCAGACCGGGGCCGCAGACCTTCGCGCAGGGGCGGTTCCTCATGAGGGTCGACATCCGGTCATTGTACCCCTAGGGGGTATGCCTGAGGTGTCTGCGGCGGTTCGACGGCCCGTACGATGGGCCGCCCGCGAGGGGACGCGAGGGGAGGGGATGCGCGTGCGCCGACTGGGAGAGCTGGAGGCGGAGATCATGGACCGGCTGTGGGCCTGGCAACGGCCCGCCACGGTCCGCGAGATCGTCGACGACATCAATCTGGGGCGCAGGGTCGCCTACACGACCGTGATGACGGTGGCGGACATCCTCCACCGCAAGGGCTGGCTGCGCCGCGAGAAGGCCGGCCGGGCCTGGCTGTACGAACCGGTCCGCAGCCGCGAGGAGTACACCGCGGCCCTCATGCAGGACGCCCTCGGCGACAGCGCCGACCGCCCGGCCGCCCTCCTCCGCTTCGTGGAGACCATCTCCCCCGAGGACATGCGCGCCTTGGACGCCGCGCTGCGGATGGCGCGCGGGGGTTGGGATGGGGACGGGGAAGGGGACGGAGAGCCTTCGGCCCGGGGGCAGGACAGGCCCGGGGTGGGCGGCCCCGGTCGCGGCGACACCGCCGACGGCGGCCCGGGTCGTGGCGCCCTCGGTGGCGAGGCGCCCCGAGCAGACGCCCCCCGCCAGGCACCTCCCGGCAGTGGCGGCCCTGGTGGCGACGCGCGCGGCGCCGACGCGCCCCGTACCGACGCGCCCCGTACCGACGCGCCGCTCGGCGACGCGGCCCGCCACGGCCTGCCCGGTGGTGGCGTGTGAGTCATCACGTGCTGTTGCCGCTCGGGCTCGCGTTCGTCTGTGGGGTGTTGATCCCCTGCCTCCTCGTACGGGCCCGCTGGGCGCAGCAGGTGCCGCGGCTCGGGCTCGCCGTGTGGGCGGTGATCGGGGCCGTGTTCGCCGGGGCCGCCGCGTTGCTGCCCGCCCAGCTCGTCCTCGACGGGGACAGCAGCCACCGGCTGACCGACCGGGTCGTCACGCTCGACCTCCCCTCCCCCGCCGCCCTCCTCGACCTGACCGCCCGCCAGTACACGGCCGCCGCCCTGGCCCTCGCCGTCCTCGGGCTGCCCACCGCCGGATTCGTACGGGAGCTGCTGCGCGCCCGCCGCTCACGGCTGCGGCACGCGGGCGTGCTGCGCCTGGTCGGGCGGTACGACTCGGACCTGCGGGCCACCGTGCTGGACCACGCCCGCCCCGCCGTCTACTGCCTGCCGGGCCGCTCCCGGCGCGTCGTCGTCTCCTCCGGCGCCCTGGACACCCTCACCGCACCGCAGTTGGCGGCCGCGCTGGCGCACGAGCGCGCGCACATCGCGGGACGGCACCACCTCCTCGTCGCGGCGACGGAGGCCTTCGCCACCGTCTTCCCCCGCCTCCCCCTCGCCCGCCACGGCGGAACCGCCGTACCGCTGCTGCTCGAAATGGCCGCCGACGACCGGGCGTTGCGCCGCTGCTCGCGCGACGCGCTCGCGACGGCCCTGTACGCGCTCGCGTCCGGCCAGGCACCGCGCGAGGCCCTCGCGGCGGGCGGGCCCTCGGCCGCGCTGCGGATGCGGCGCATTCTCACTCCGTACAGCGCGGGACACCCCGTGCTACGCGGCATGCTCGCGATCTCGACGGCCGCCGGGGCGATGGCTCCGTTGATCGCCGCGTGTTGTTCCGTACCCGGATAACCGACTCGTTTCAGCGGCTCATTACTAAGTGAATTCGTAGATTTCACATCGGTCACCATCCGTCCCGCGGCCCTGAATTCCCGGCTAGTGTGGGTATGTTGACGCTGGGGCTCGGCACGTCGAAGGGTACGAACCAATGCAGCTGGCTGACGTGCGGGCGGCGGCGGCCGCCGACGCGGCGACGATATCCAGGCTGCTGGCGGATGCCATTCGGGGCAGTTACCACGAAATCCTCGGTGAAATCCCGGTGCACCGACTCGTGTCCACCCAATGCGCACTTCCGCGCATCCGCGCGGAAATTGAAATTCCGGGTGGCGCGCCCGGCTGGCTCGGCTGGCTCGTGGCCACCGGCGAGGACGGCACGATCGTCGGCGCGGCGGCCGGCGGGGTCCCGGTGCCGGGCGAGGGCGAGGTGTACGCGCTCGCCGTGGCCGAGTCCTCGCGCCGACGGGGCGTGGGCTCGGCGCTGCTTGGCGCGGCGACGGAGCGGATGCTCGGGTTCGGGGCGTTCGCACAGCGCGTGACGCTCCCCTCGGACGCGGACAAGGACCCGTCCCTCCCCTTCTACGAGAGCCAGGGCTTCGCGCCCCTCAACCCGACTCGCCTCGGCCGCCCGCTGTAACTCCTCCTCACAGGGCCCATCGCCTGGCAGATGAACGCCATCGCGTGTTCACGCCGTCGCCGAACCTGGAAGCGGCGCGCTCTCCCCCGGCACCATGGACGCGCGACGCGGTCGCCCGGCGGCACGGGTTCCCGCTTCGCGGACGGCATGGACCGAGCGAGCCCCTGGAGGAGCGATGCACACACCGAGCGGCGCCGCGCTCGCGCCGGTCCTGCCGTCCCGATACGACCCCCACACCGACGCCCTGCCGGGTCTCGAGTCCGTCTCCCCCTGGGGCGAGGACGCCGTCTGGCTGTACGACGCCCTCCTCGGGCCCCACAGCGCCGACATCGTCCGCTACCTCGACCTCGCCCGCGCGACCACGACCGGTCCCCATGGCACCCGAAGCCCCGTCCTCGACCTCGGCTCCGGCGCCGGGCGGCTCGCCGTCCCGTTCGCCCGGCACGGCTTCGCCGTCGAGGCCGTCGACCGCGACCCCGCCGCCCTGGCCCGGCTCGACACCTGGGCGCGGCGCATCGGCCCCCAGGTCGCCCGGCTCGTCCTCACCACCCGCGCCGACCTCACCGAACTCCGCCTGCACCGCAGTTACCGCCTCGCGCTCCTGGCCGGCGCCATGGTCTCCGCCGTACCGCCACGGTCCCGCCCCACCCTGCTCCGCGAGATCGCCACGCACCTGGACACCGGCGGCGCCCTCGCCCTCGACTACACCTCCCACCTGCGCCACGGCCTCGTCACCGAGCCGTCGCGCACCTGGACGTTCCAGGTCCCCCGGTTCGACGGGGTCGAGGAGTGGGTGGTCGCCCGGCAGGTCTTCGACCTGCCCACGATGAGCGAGCGGATCACCTACTACGCGGCCAGGACCGGCAAGCGCTCCGACGAACGGGTCGTGCTCACCACCGACAAGTGGATCGTCGACCCCGAGCGCCTCGCGGCCGAGCTGCGCTCCGCGGGCCTGCGCATCGAGGGCCGGCGGCGGCACCGCATCGACGAACGGACCGAGAGCGTGCTCCTCATCTGCCGCGCCGGGGAGACAAGAGGTACGATGCCCACAAAAGTTTGAGCCGACCAGATCGATCGACCAGTTCCAACCAGGTCGACCAGGTCACCAGGTCGGTCCGATCGACCGTGCCGGGCGGAGAAGATGGCAGTCGTGGAAGAACTCTCGGACCGCGAGGCGGTGATCCAGCGCCTGCGCGACGTCGGCCTCCGGGTCACGGGCCCCCGCCTCGAGGTGCTCACGGTGCTCGCCTCCGCCGGCCATCTCGACGTGGAGGCGATCGCCGCCGCCGCGCGCGAACGCCTCGGCACGCTCACCAGCCAGGCCGTGTACGAGATGCTGCGGCACTTCCAGGAGACCGGCCTGGTCACCAAGTTCGACCGGCCCGGCCTGCCCGCCGTCTTCGAGGTGTCGGGGACCCCGCACCAGCACGCCCTCTGCGTCCGGTGCGGCCGTGTGGAGAACGTCGACGCGCCCGCCCCCAAGCCCCCGCGCGGCGCCCTGCCCGGCTGGCGGACGAGCGACGCCGAGATCGTCTTCAAGGGGCTGTGCCCCGACTGCGCGGCCGGTTGAACCCCGTGCGGGGCGTTCGATTTTGTGGCAGGGTCTAGCGGGGCGATTCAACGGGACCCGTACGGGTCCGGGGGGAGTCTGCTGCTCAGTGTCCAAACACGCCACCGGGACGCGTACGGGAAGCGAACAGGCTCTCGCGGTCTACCTCGAACTCCGTGCCCGGCCCACCGCCGTCTTCGACGACGTCGCGGACGGCCTCGGGCTCTCCGCCACCGACCGGCAGCGCTGCCACGCCGAACTCACCGCCCTCGGCCTGATCGAGCCGGCACCGGAACCCCCTGAGGCCCAGGCCCAGCCCACTACGCCGGAGCCCTCTGAGGCCCAGCCCCGGCCCACTCCGCCGGAGCCCCCGGAGGGTCAAGCCGTCGTCGAGCCCGATGTCGCGCTCGTACGGCTCCTCCAGCGCGAGCGCGAGCGGCTCGAGCATCGGCTCGCCGAGACCAGCCGGGCCCAGACCACCCTCGCGACGCTGGCAGGACCGTTCCTCCGGGCCGGTACGGCACCCCGCTCCGCCGTCGACGTCGAGGTCGTCGCCGACCCCGTACGCGTACGCCAGGAACTGGCCGCGCTCGGCGAGACCGTCCGCGCCTCCGTGCACTCCATGCACACGGGGTCGGTACGGCGCGAGGACATGGCCGCCGAACTGGCCCGCGACCGGGCCCTCAGCGAGCGCGGGGTGCGCGTCCACGCGATGTACAGCCGCCGGATCAGCTCCGTACCGGACATGGCGCAGCACCTGGAGGAGCGGGCCGCGCTCGGCGTGGAGATCCGGCTCTCCCCCGTCGTACCGATGAACATGGTGCTCGCCGACGAGAACTTCGCCCTGCTGCCCACCGATCCCCACGACCCGGACTCCGCCAGCCTCCTGGCGCGCGGGCCCGGCCTGGTCCGCTCGTACCTCGCCCTCTACGCGTACTGCTGGCAGGCCGCCGGCCGGTACGGCGACGAGGAGAAGCCCGAGCGCGGCGGCGACGGGCTCTCCGAGCAGCAGCGGGCGGCCCTGCGGATGCTCGCCTCCGGCATCAAGGACGAGCAGATCGCGAAGAACCTCGGGGTGTCGCTACGGACGGTCAGCCGGCTGCTCTCCGAGGTCATGCACGAACTGGGCGCCGCCAGCCGCTTCGAGGCCGGGGTGAAGGCGGCCAGGCTCGGGCTGCTCGACGGCGAGGGCGATGCGTGACGCAGGACACATCCAAGATCGGCATCTCGGCTCGTCGCCGGGCCCTGTGACAGGGTGAGGCGGGGCGGCGACTCGGACGAAGAGGACGAAGAGGGGGTCACTTCGCCATGGTCACGGACGCGGGCATCGGCACAGGCGCCGGCACTGGCACCGGCGCGGCGGACAGCGCGATCGACGCGCCCGGGCGGGATGACAACGTCCTGACCCTCTATCAGGAACTGCGCAGGCGCGGGGTGTCCGGCTTCGGCGAGGCGTACGCGGACTTACGGCTCGCGCCCGAGGAGTACGAGCGATGTCGCGACGCCCTCGTCTCGCTGGGCCTGATCGTCCCGACCGGCGCCGCGCACGCCACCGTCACCGCCGTCCAGGACGGCAGTTGGCGCTCCGACACCGATGTCGTCGCCGCGGTCGACCCCGAGATCGCGCTGCTACGGCTCCTCGAACGGGAGCGGGAGCGGCTGCGCGAGCACCTCGCCGAGGCCGACCGGGCGTACAGCACCCTGGAGACCCTGGCCGGCACCTTCCTGCGGGCCGACGCGCTGACCCGGGCGGAGGCGGAGGTCGAGGCGCTCACCGACTACCGCCGCATCCAGCAGGCGATCGAGGACATCACCGATGTGATGCAGGAGAGTTCGGCCTCCCTGCACCCCGGGACGCCCGGGCGCCAGAACCCGGAGCGGATGCTCGACCGCGACCGCCGGCAGATCGGCAACGGGGTGCGGGTCCGCGCCATCTACGGTCGACAGGAGGCGGCGCTGCCGGAGATGGCGGAGTTCCTCGGCCGGCGCGCCGAGCTGGGGGTCGAGATCCGGCTCGCCCCGTCCGTCCCGCTGAACCTGATCATCGCCGACCGGCAGTTCGCCCTCGTGCCCATCCGCCCGGAGGACCCCGGCGAGGGCGCGATCCTGGCCCGGGGCAGTGCGCTCGTACGGCCGTATCTGAGCCTGTACGAGCACTGCTGGCACACGGCCACGCCGTACGGCGACGACGCGGCTCCCGAGCGGGGCGGCGACGGGCTCTCGGAGCAGCAGCGGGCGGCGCTGCACATGCTCGCCTCGGGAATGAAGGACGAGAAGATCGCCCGCACGCTCGGGGTTTCGCTGCGGACGGTGAGCCGGATGATCTCCGAACTCATGCAGGAACTGGGCGCGTCGAGCCGATTCGAGGCGGGTGCGCGCGCGGTTCGCCTCGGCTGGCTGGACTGACCGAGGAAATTACGCGGGCCCGGACACGGGTCGGGCCCCGCAATCGCGCGCGGCGATCGCGGGGCCCGATTCGACTCCCCGGTACGAATTCCGTTCAGCAGGTGCTGAGTTGATCAGTGGGCCGGTTGGTCAGTTGACGGTCGGGGCCGGGGACGGCGGCGGGACGGGCCAGCCGTTGTCCTGACCGTCGGCCACCATGCGCGGGCCGACGGGCGCGGTGTCGTCGGGGGCCGCGACCAGCGCCGCGCCGCCGGCGACGGCCGTACAGGCCACGATCGCGACGGCGAACTGGCGGACCGTCTTCCGAATACCCGCTATACGCGCAGCAGACATGTTTCCTCCAGGAGTTGGAATGCGAATTCCGACTTCGGGGGCCCGTGCCGCCGGGAGCTCCCTGAAGACATCTCCATATTGGCCCGCACCGTGAAAGGGATCCAGAGTTTCTCCATGCGTGGATCCGCCATGGCGTGGATGCGTCAAAGTGCCAATACGCGCTCGCCGTATCGGAATTGAAGAATCCGGAGCGATCCAGAGCGATCCAGATCTATCCACACCTTTGGTCCAACCAAAACAAATGCTAGACTCGTGCGACGGCCTTCTCGTTCCTCCAGGAGAGAGGGGCCGCCGGGGCAGGGGCGTGCCGCCGCCCCTGCCCCACCGCCGCCTCGTACACCTCGACCGTCCGCGCGGCCGAGGCCCGCCAGCTCATCCCCCGGGCGTGCGCCACCGCCGCCTCCCCCATCGTCGCCCCCGCCCGGGGATGTTCCGCCAGCCACCGCAGCCGGCGGGCGTACTCCAGCGGGTCGTGGCCGCGTACGAGCAGTCCGGTCACCCCGTCCCACACCGCCGTCGGCAGCCCGCCGACCGCCGCCGCGAGCACCGGCGTCCCGCACGCCTGCGCCTCCAGGGCCACCAGGCCGAAGGACTCGCTGCGCGAGGGCACCACGAGCACATCGGCCGCCCGGTACCAGTCCGCGAGCCGCTCCTGCGGTACGGGAGGGCTGGGCCGCAGCACATCGGCGACCCCGAGCTCCCGCGCGAGCCGCCAGGCCGAACCCTCCCGGGACGCCCCCGAGTGACCCCCGACCACCGGGACGAGGAGCCTGCGGCGCAGCTCCGGGGCGAGGAACAGCAGCTCCGCCACGGCCCGTACGAGGACGTCCGGGCCCTTCAGGGGCTGGATGCGGCCGGCGTAGAGGGGTACGAAGGCGTCGGCGGGCAGCCCGAGACGCGCCCGGGCGGCGGCCCTGCCGCCCGGGGCGGGTCCGAACGTCCGCAGATCGACGCCTGGCCGTACGACCTCCGTGCGCGGTACCGCCGCCCCGTACAGCGAGGCGAGGGCGGCCGCCTCGTCGGCCGTGTTGGCGATCAACCGGTCGGCGGACTCCACCACTTGGTGCTCGCCGCGGATCCGCAGCTCGGGCTCGGGGGTGTCGCCCGCCGCGAGCGCCGCGTTCTTCACCCGGGCCAGGGTGTGCGCGGTGTGGACCAGGGGTATCCGCCAGCCGGCCGAGGCGATGCGCCCGGCCTGCCCGGAGAGCCAGTAGTGGGAGTGGACGATGTCGTAGCGGGCGCTCTCCTTGAGCAGGGCGAGCGAGAACGGTACGACGAGCCCGGGCATGGCCTCCTTGGGGAGCGCCCGGCGCGGCCCGGCGTGCAGATGCCGGACCCGGACCCCGGGGGCGAGCTCGACCAGCGGGGGCCGGCCCTCGCCCCGGCAGCGGGTGAACAGGTCGACCTGGGCGCCCTGTTCGGCGAGTGCTCGGGAGAGTTCGACCATGTAGACGTTCATGCCACCGGCGTCCCCGGTGCCCGGCTGGTGCAGCGGGGAGGTGTGGACGCTGAGCATGGCGACGCGCAGGGACACGTGGGGCTCCTGGGGAGGCGGGCCACGTGCCCCCGCGCGTCGCGCGCGCACGGTCCACGCGGCAGGGATGGGTGGGACGGCGCTGGGGTGGGGGGCGCTTGAGGGGATTGCCTTGGGGGCGCTTGGGGAACTCGGGTGAGCCGTCAGAAGCCGAAGACCGGTCCCGACGGCGGGGCGAGACGCGTACCGGGCGCGGGTGGGGTGAGCGCCGTCGCGTCGATCGGGCCGCCCGGCTCGGTCTTGAGCGCGGCGGCCAGTCGGTCGGCGCCCTCCGGCATCACCGGACGCGCCCAGGCCGAGAGCGCCGCTGCGACCGCCAACTGGGCGGCGAGGGCGGGAAGATGGGGGCACGTGGTGCTGGGCCGGCAGCGTTCGTGGGCGTTGACGTGGCCGAAGTCGGCGACCGAGCGGACCATCTCGTCGAGGACGGCGACCGCGCGGCGCGGGTCGAAGGCATCGGGGCCGTACGCCTCGCGCAGGTCCTCCACCGCCCGGCGCAGCCGCCGTTCCAGGACCTCCCAGCCGGTGCCGCCGGGCAGCGCTTGCGGGGTGAGACCGGCGCACTCCTCGCGTACGGCGGTGAAGAGCCGGGCGAGCCAGCTGTTCCAGCTCTCGTCGAGCTCGTGGCGGGCCGCGGCGAGGCGGTCCCGGTGGAAGACCGTTCGGCGGCCCAGCGGGCGGGCCTGGAGCACGTGCCGGCGCAGGGTGTCGGAGCCGTACTCGGTGAGCAGGTCGAGCGCCCAGACGTTGCCCTCCTGGACGCCCTCCTCGACGACGTACGACTCGTTGACGCAGAAGTCCTGCGGCAGCTTGATGTCCTGGGCCAGGAGCAGCACCGGCAGCAGCACGGCGTGGCAGAAGGCGTGCCCGAAGCCGCAGAAGTGGATGGTGCGGCGCGGCAGCGGGCCCTTGGTGTCGTAGCCGAAGAGGTGCATGGCGGCGGCCTCGAAGCAGCCGTCGATCCGGTGCTCCGGGAAGCCCTCGACGGGCACCTGGAGCCCCCACTCGGCCGGGTGGCCGACGGCGATGTCCGGCAGCCCGTCCTCCACGAGCGACTCACACAGCGCCGCGAGCCGGGGCGGGAGGCCGGCGGTGGCCCAGTAGTCGGCGAGCGCCTCGCGGAACGGTTCGAGGGGGACGTAGAGCCGGCGGCAGCGGCGCGACAGGGCGGGCGTCTCGCAGAGCGAGCAGCGGGCCTGGATCAGGTCGCCGCCGTCGTTGGGGCGCGCGCACTCGTGGCACATCCCGCCGCCGCTGACCGCGCCGCAGTGCGGGCAGGTGCCGGTGACGTGGGCGCCGTGCAGCCAGCGCTCGCACGGCTCGCAGTAGGGCAGCAGGCGCGTGCGGGGCGCGATGACCCCCTGCGCGTACAGCCGGCTGAAGAGCTCCTGCACCCAGCGGCCGTAGCCCCGGTCGCGGCGCGGGCGCACGATGTGGTCGAACTCCACCCCCGAGCGCAGCCAGTCGGCGGTGATCGCGGAGCGGTAGCCCTCGGCGACCTCCTCGGGCTTGCGGTGCAGCCGCAGCGCGCGGACCTCGACGGAGCTGGCGTGGTCGGCGGTGCCGGTGGTGAACCGCACGGGCTCGCCCTCGGCGCGCAGGAACCGGGTGAGGACGTCGGCGGCGACGTACGGCCCCGCGAGATGACCGATGTGCAGTTCGCCGTGGGTGGCCGGAGGGGTCGCGGTGATCCAGACGGGGGTGGTCATGGGACCTCCTTGATGAGCTGCTGGGTGCTGCTCCGAGGCTCAGCGGGGTTCAGCGGTTCAGCGGGGTTCGAAATGGAAGGAGCGGATGAAGCAGTCACGGGGCTGCTCGACGGCGTAGACGACGCATTCGAAAAGGGCCTGCGTGGTGAGCTTCTCGTCGGGGCCTATTCCGTCCGCCGATGTCACTCCCTCCCATTCCGCGAACCTCGGGTCCGAGGTGGAGAAGTCGGGCGGGTAGAGGGAGAAGACGCGGACGCCGGAGGGACGCAGTCGGCGCGCGAGAATGTCGGCGAAGCCCGCCTGCGCGCTCTTCGCCGCCCAGAACGCCTCGTGCGCGCCGCCGGTGGCCGCCGAGGCGCCCTCGGCGTCGCGGACGGCCACCATGTTGACGATGTCGGGCCGGTGCGAGCCGCGGAGCAGCGGCAGGAAGTGCTTGACCATCAGGACCGTGCCGCCCGCCGTCGACTCGATCGTCTCGACGATCTCCTCGTCGCCCGCCGCCTCCAGGTCCATGGCGTCGAGCCAGCGGGCGCCGTTGTTGACGAGCAGGTCCACGCGGTCGGTGCGCTCGCCGACCTGGGCGGCGAACGCGCGGATCTCGGCGGGCCGGCTCAGATCGCAGCCGAAGGCGTGGATGCGGTCGCGGGCGGACCCCATGACTTCCGTACGGGTGCGCTCGGCGGCCTCGACGGTACGGGCCGACACATAGACCTCGGCGCCGAGATGGGCGAATCCGACGGCGAGGGCGCGGCCGAAATAGCGGGAGGCTCCGGTCACGACGACACGCAGGTTCTCGAATTTCATTCTGGTCCGCTCTCCCCATGAATACCGATTTCCGGTCGTCATTCAGCGTGGCAGAGGAAAGGCGGCGCGGGCCCGGTGAGAGGGGTGCGCATTCACGCCGTTGCGTGGATACGCCAGGGCAGTTCGAGCCGTTCGAGCACGGTGGCGCGCTTGTGCCGTACGGCGACGTGGCCGACCCCGGCGGAGACGCTGACGGTCCGCCCGCCGGGCGTCCGCACGGGCCGTCCGGCGAGGTCGGGTACGACGGTCCCGGGCAGCGCCCCGGCGGCGGCGAGGGCGGCGGCCCCGGTGAGCGCGAGGCGGGGGTGCCAGCCGCCGACGGTGAGGGCGCGGACGGCGAGCGCGCTTTCCTCGGCCCTGAACGCGGCGACCTTGGGCAGCGCGGAACCCTCGTCGTACCCGAGGAGCCGGGCCGCGTGGGCGCGCAGCGCGAGCAGGGCGTGGCGGACGTCTTCCCCGGCCCGGAAGAGCGCGCGGCCGGTCGGGACGCCGAGGTGCCGGGCGTCCACGAAGACGTACGGGTTCCCGTACCGGACGACGGACACGGGCAACCCGCCGACGATGTCGACCGGGCGGCCGGTGGGGAGCGTGCCGGGGGCGGTGGGGGCGCGGAGGAAGGCGAGGGTGGTCTCCCCGGGCCCTTCAGGGGTGCAGCGGACGAGGTCGCCCGTCGTCAGCGCATGGACTGTGACCGGGCCGGGGCGGGCTGCGGCCACCACGCAGGCGAGGAGGGAGTGGCCGCACCCGGCGCGGAAGTCGAAGCCGCCGCCGGGGAGGGCCTGCACGAAGCGGTAGTCGAGGTCGGCGCCCGGGCGGGGGCGGACCGAGGGGCCGTACAGCGCGATCTTGTCCACGCGCGCGTACGGCGTGCCGGCCAGAACGGCCCGCAGGGCAGCAAGTTCGCGGGTGACCGCCAGCGCGCCCGGCGGCAGGCGCTCGACCTCGACGACGAGCGTCGGGCCGGGCGCATCCTCGGCGCGCACGACGGCGACCTCGACGAGCGAGGAACCGTACGAAAGGCCCGCTCTCACGCCACGCAACCCACCGGGATCCGCATCCCCTGCACCACGTCCGTCCACAGCTCGTGGACGGCGAGCGCCCAAAGGGCCTGGGCGTCCCGCTGGTTGGGGCGTTCCAGCTGGCGCGCGAGGAGCCCCCGCACGCGGTCGGCGCGGAGCTTCCCGCCGAGGACGAGGCGGGCCGGCGAGAGGAGGTCGCGGACCGTGTCGAGGAGCGGGCTGCCCGGGGTCAGCATCGCCGCGACGGGGAGCGTGAACGGCTGCTTGGGCCGGGCGAGCACCGACGCCGGCAGGAGCTCGCGCCCCGCCTCGTACAGCGCCCGCTTGCCGCGCAGCGCCCCCGGGGGCAGTGCGCGCGCGTGCGCGACGACCCCGGGCTGGCAGAACGGCAGCCGGGTCTCCACGGCCCAGGCCATCGACAGGTGGTCGACGCGCCGCAGGTGGTACGCGGGCAGCCGCCAGCGCGTCTCGAAGGCGGTCAGCGCCGTGGCCCGGTCGGGGCCGCACGCGCGCAGCTCCTGCTCGATCCGGTCGGCGGCGGAGCCGTGTTCGGCGATGTAGGCGCGGTACGCGGGCGTGTAGAGGTGCTCGCGCAGCAGCCGGGGCGCGGCCGAGAGCGCGTCGACGTAGCCTCCGACCCACTCGCCCTCGGGCGCCTCCAGGGCGGCCCGCATCCGCTCGTACCCGCCGAACAGCTCGTCCGCCCCGTCCCCGGCGAGCGCGACCGTGAAGCCGGCCTCCCGTACGGCGCGGAACAGGGCGTACGTCGAGAGGGCGATCGGGTCGGCGTTGGGCTGCCCGAGATGGCGGACCGTACGGGTCAGGAGCGAGCCGAACTCGTCCGGATCCAGGGCGACTTCGTGGTGGACCGTACGCGCGCGGCGGGCGACGGAGCGGGCGTGGGCGGCCTCGGAGTCGGGCCAGCGGCCGCGGTAGGTGAGGTGGAAGGTGTGCAGCGGCGGCGCGTCGGTCTCGCGGGCGTACTCGGCGGCGAGGGCCGTGACGAGCCCCGAGTCGAGCCCGCCGCTCGTGATCGCGCACACGGGCAGCTCGGACTCGGCGAGCCTGCGCACCTCCCGCCGCAGCACGTCCTCCGTACCGAACCCACTGTCCACAGAGCCCCGGTGCGGGGCCCGGCGCCGTACGAGCGGGCGGCAGCCCGGCCGTACGACGGCGGTGGCGCCCGGCGCCAGGACCTCGATGCCGTCGAGCGCGGTCCGGGAGGAGAAGGAGGTACGGGTGGCGAGGACCGTGTCGAGGGAGTCCTCGCGCGGGGCGATCCGTACGCCCTCGAAGGCGAGCAGGGCCGGGATCTCGGAGGCGAACCGTGTGGAGCCGTCTGCCGGGTCGTGGTGCCAGTGGACCGGTTTCATGCCCATGTCGTCGACGGCGAGGACGAGTTGGGTCCGGCCGGGCCTGAGGTCGAGGACGGCGACGGCGAACATGCCCTCCAGGTGCTCGGCGAACGCCGGGCCGTACTCGGCGTAGAGCGCGGGAAGCACCGTGCCGTCGCAGCGGTCGGGGAAGCGGTGGCCCCGGGCGGCGAGGTGCGGGCGCAGCTCGGTGTGGTTGTAGATCTCGCCGTTGAGGACGGCGAGGATGCCGGGCAGGTGCGGAAGCCGGTACGGCTGCTGTCCGCCGCAGGGCTCGGTGACGGCGAGCCGGTCGCAGCCGAGGGACCAGCCGGCCCCGCTGAGCACCTGGTGTTCGTCGGGGCCGCCGTGGCGCTGGCGCGCGGAGACGGCGGCGAGTTCGGCCGCGTCGGGCCGGGCGGCTCGGGCGATGGCGGCACCCGCCCCGGCGCCGCCTGCCCCTGCCCCTGCGCCTGCGGCGAAGGAGCCGAAGATCCTGCACATGACGGTCGCCTCCGGGTCGTCTGCATCCCATGCATCCCATGCACGGAATGCACCCCTGTCCCACCCACTTATTTGAACGTACCAAGTTTTTGAATGGCGCGTAAGTGCCATGTCCAGTTCACGCCACGGCTTGGCCTTGCGACGCCCCCGCCCCCACCAACACGCTGGCCCCATGGAGGACTTCAACCGCACACCCCCCGAGTCCCTGCTGGTGGTGGCCGCGCACCCGGACGACATCGAGTTCTGCGTCAGCGGCACGGTCATGCGGTGGATCGAGCACGGCACCCGCGTCACGTACTGCATCGTCACGGACGGCGACGCGGGCGGTTACGACGCGCGGCTCCCGCGCCAGGCGATGGCGGACCTGCGCCGTGCCGAGCAGGTCCACTCCGCGAAGCTCAGCGGCGTCGCGGACGTCCGTTTCCTCGGCTACCCCGACAGCTTCGTGGAGCCGAGCGTGGAACTCCGCCGCGACCTGTGCCGGGTCATCCGCGAGGTACGCCCGCAGCGGGTGGTCATCCCGTCCCCCGAGATCAACTGGGCCCGCGCGGCGGACCTCCACCCGGACCACCGCGCGGTCGGCGACGCGGGCCTCCGCGCGGTCTACCCGGAGGCCCGCAACCCCTTCGCGCACCCCTCCCTCCTCAAGGAGGAGGGCCTGGAGCCGTGGACCGTCCACGAGCTGTGGCTGATGACAGGACCGACGCCCAATCAGTACGTGGACGTCACCACGGTCTTCGACCGCAAGGTGGAGGCCCTGCGCATCCACACCTCGCAGACGGCCCACTTCGACGACCTGTCGGGCCTGTTACGGACCTGGCTGGCCGAACACGCCACGGCTGGAGGCCTGCCGCCGGGCCGGATGGCGGAGGCCTTCCAGATCGTCCACATCGACTGAGCGGCAGCTGTCCGCTATTCCGTCAGTTCCGTCAGTACACCTCGATCACATTGGTGTTGATGCCGAGCATGACGTGGACGATGTCCCCGTAGCGCGACAGGTCCGGCTGGTCCGCCGGCAGCGCCAGGGTCTCCTGCGCGTAGAGGGCCGCGGCCCGCACGGTGCCGAGCACCGGGTCGTGGGCCGGCTTCGGGCTGATGACCGTGCCGGCGTTGATGCGCCGCTCGGCCAGGTTGAGGTAGGTGGCCAGGAGCTGCTTCCTCAGCTCGCTCCCACGCAGCATGTCCTCCGCGAACGCCGCCCGGATCTCCGCGGCCGACAGGGCCCCGTCCCGGTCGGTGTCGTAGCGCTGGTCGGTGGCCTGGATCCGCGCGAGCAGTTCGGCGGTCCACATCGCCGGGTGGGCCTGCCAGAACTCGTACGGCAGCGGGTTCCGGGTCGGCGGCTCGGCCGTGACCGTCGTCCGGGCCGAGGCCGTGACCGGGGTGAAGGCGCAGGACCCGCCGGCGTTCCCGTAGCTGACGGACACCGTGTCCGTGTAGGCCGTGCCCGAGGGGGCCAGGAGCGACGACCGGGCGCTGAAGACGATCTTCTGGGCGCCGGAACGGCCGGGCAGGTCGTCGACGTTCCAGACGAGCGTGCGGGAGCCGTCGGCGTTGACCGTGACCGTGCTCGGCTTCGGCCCGGCGCCGCTGTCGAGCTCCGGGCTGTAGTGGAGGCCGGCCGGCAGCGTGTCGGTCACGGTGACGCCGGAGGCGGCGCCGCTGCCGGTGTTCTCGTACGTGAGGGTGTACGTGATGGCCTCGCCGGCCGCGGCCGTCGCGGGCCCCGTCTTGTCCACCGTAAGCGCGGGGGCGTGGACGGTGGTCGTGGCCTGCGCGGTGTTGTCGTCGGTGTACGGGTCGGGCACGCCGTTGGTGTCGGTTCCGGTGACGGTGACGCGGTTGGCGAGGACCGTGCCGTCCTTGGTGTCGCACGGCACGTTGTAGGTGAAGGCCGGTGTGACGGTGATGCTCTCGCCGTTGGCCAGGTCGGGCAGCGCCCGCTGCTGCGTGGTGCCGTCCGGCAGCGTGTCGGTGACGTTGACGGCGGTGGCGGTACCGGGCCCGAGGTCGGTCACGGTCGTGGTGTACGTGATGGCGTCCCCGCCGACCGCGTCGGTCCGGTCGGGCGACTTGGTGATCTTCAGGTCGGCCTTCTGGGACATGGCCAGGACCAACGCCTCGGTCAGCTCCACCGGCAGCTCGCCGCGCGGGCCGTTGCCGAAGAACGCGACGTCGAGACGGGGGTTGTACTGGATGTTGGCCCAGTCGTCGTATCCGTTGAGGATCTGCCCCGGTTCCCGGTAATTGCAGGCGGACTGGACGTAGTTGACGTCGGAGATGGCCGAGGTCTCCCGGTCCCCGTTGAACTCGTTCCAGTCGATGTTGCCGTTCGTCGCGGGACGGACCCTGGTCCTGCCTTCGACTCCGTACACGGTGTTCCGGGCGGGTGGGCCGGGCGTCCCGTAGAGCCCGTTGTTCTCGTTGAGACGGAACTCGTCGAGTTGTGTGTCGGCCGTCAGGCCGAGGGCGGTGCCCCTGGCGGCGCTGGTGAAGTCCAGGGGTCTGGTCTTGTCCAGGACCGCGAAATTGAGCGTGTAGTTCATGACGCTGAGGTAGTTGGGCTTGCAGTTGATGGAGTCGCCGCCACCGTGTCCCAGGCCCAGGGTGTGTCCGAGCTCGTGCATGAACGTGGAGGCTTCGGCGGGCCTCCACCCACCGGCCTCGTCGATCGTGGAGCCGCGGAAGGAGCCGAGCGTCACCACGAAGTCGTTGCCACCCCGCCGAGTGTCGCCGTCGTACTCCGCGATCCCCCCCGACGTGGGGTACTCGGCGTAGCTGTCGCCGAAGAGCATGTAGCGGTACACCAGGCGCTTGGCGTTCAGGATGTTCACGCAGTTGGGCTGTGCGCGGTCGGCGGCGGTGCCGAAGTGCCCCGAGCAGGCCGCGGGTTGCTGGACGACCGGGTTGCCGTTCTTGATGTCGTTGAAGTCGTCCAGCGCGCCCGGGCCGTCGGACTCGAACTTGAACTCGTCCACCGACGGTACGGTCTCGTCCTCCACCGCGTGGAGGGCGACGCCCTGGTACTTGGTCCTGGAGGGTTCGGCCGGGTCGGGGTACGGGTCGACAGGTGCGTTCGCGAAGACCTGGACCACGTCGTCCAGAGCTCCCGCCTGCGGCTTGTTCTCGGCCATGTAGTCGACCTCGACGAACAGGTCCTTGCGGTACGGCAGGGCCCTGTACGGCGCGTCGCCGAGCGGGAGGTCGACCGTGCCGTCGCCGTTGTGGTCGAGGCCCCGGCCCGGGGTCTCCCAGGCGTCCATGATGCCGTCGCCGTCGCTGTCCGTGCGTTTCGAGCGTTCGATACAGGACGGGGTGGTGATGGTGAAGTACCCCCGGGCGGAGTCCTCGCCACCCGTCTCGCTCTCCCCCGCGAGCGTCGGGATGCCGGCGCCCTGTCGAGTGGTCAGACCGCCGCCGGTGAAGACGCAGGTGTTCATGTCGAACTTGAGGTCCAGGTCGTCCTGGCCCCGGACCCAGTTGATGATGTCGTCAGCACTGCCGTCGTCCTGGTCCCACAGCTCGATGTGGATGTCGACGGGACTACGCGTCGTGTCCACGGTCTTCTTGTGCACCCAGTCGGTGCGGATGTCGTCCCCGTGGGCGCAGCAGTAGTCGTCCTTGCCGTCGTACAGGCCCTGATGGTCGATCTCGAACTTCGGGTAGTAGTCGTTTCCGCAGGCCTCGCCGTCGCCTTCGTTGCACGACAGCTCGACGACGCGGTACAGACTGACGGTGATCTCCTCGGTCGCGGCCTGGGCCGGAGTCGCCCCGAGGGCCGTGACCCCGGCCAGCATCAGCAGGAGGGCGACGAGGGAGCCGAGGGACCGACGGACTCTTGGCGACATGCGGCGTCCTCCTGAGGACCGAAGCCGACACAAAGCGAGAAAAATATGACAAACGCATAGTCGGTACGAGCACTCCGCCTCCCGCCCCGACACGCCGCGACCAGGCCAACCCGACCCGTTCGGACGCAGAGCGGCTCATCCGGCCGGGTAAGGTGCTCGCTGTTGTTTTGGGGAGACACAGTGCCTCGGGGGGATGCCGGATGAGCGGGACACGACAGATATCGGGTGATCGGCGTACGGCCGGAGGAGCGCTGCGCGCGTTCCTGACCCGCTCGGCGGGGAACCCCGGCGACGAGTTCGGCCTGGCCCCCGTCGAGGACGGTCTGGTGAGCCGGATCCAGCTCGCCCGGACGGTGCTCGGTCTGGTCGCCGCCGTCGGGCTGTTCGTGGCGTACCCCCTGAGCAGCGACGGGGAGGACTACGTGCTCGGCAAGCTCCTGGAACTGGGGCTTGCGTGCGGGATCCTGCTGGTCGGGACCGTCATCGGCATCATGGTGTTCCTCGCCGCGAGCACCCGGGACAGGCGCCGCCACTTCGCGGCGCGGCTGCACACTCCGATCCTGGCGGCCCTCGCGCTCGCTCTCGGCCCCTTGGCGCTGTGGGTGTCCGTCCTGACCATAAAGGGCGAGACGGTCAACGCCGACGACCTGAAGGGCTTCTTCGAGTCGATCACCGGCCCCGGGTGGATCTCCACGATCGTGGCGTTCCTGGTCCTGGTCGTCGGCGCGGTCGCGGCCCTCGTCGTGCTGATCGCCTCGATCCCGTACACGGTCGTCGTCGCCTACATCTGCGTCGCCACCTGCTTCCGCGCCTCGGACGTGCACCAGCTGCTGCCGGCGATGCTCGCTCCGCTCCTCGTCTGGTCGCTCTTCGCCTTCCAGCTGTTCAACGGCCCCGACATCGCCGCGCCGCCGGAGGTGCTGTACGGCTTCATGGTCGGCGGCCCGCTGTCGGTGACCGCGCTCTCGGTCTGGGAGGTACGGCGCCTGCGCAACCACCACGGCATAACGCTGCGGGCGGCGCTGGGGCGCTGAGCCCGGCCCGACTGAATGCCCGGCTGCTGCCCAGCTTCTGCCTAGCTGATGATCCAGTCGCCGGTCGGCTGAAGGACGGCCTGCTGGGTGAAGGTGCCGTCGAAGGGGAGCTCGGCCGTGGCCTCGATCTCCTCGACGTCCAGCACCTCACCGCGGGTGTACGTGCCGGCGGCGATCCAGTACTGGGGGTGCGGCGTGAACACCAGGTCCGCACCGGGATCGGCCTGCGCGGCGAAGACCGGGGCGGAGGACATCCCGATGCCGACGGAGGCGGTGTCCTGCGGCACGGTGGCGAGGACGTCGATGCCGAGGGAGCCCACCTGCGGGGCGCCGGAGGTGGCGGGCACGAACCCGTACTTCCCGTTGTCGAACCCGAACCCGGTCCCGTTCAGGGACTGGTCGTCCGGGTCGGCGGCCAGCTGGTCCCAGTGCGAGAACACGATGCCGGGCGTGAGCGTGCCGGTCGGCGCCCAGACGAAGCTGTAGACCTCGGACCAGGTGAAGGTCACGTGCCCGCCCGGCCGGCAGGGCGCGAGCAGCCAGGCGAGCGAGAACGCACTGGGAACACCGAGGCCGACCGCCCTCTGGTAGAGGCAGACGGTCTGGAACTGGGTGGAGTTGTTGTGGGCCGTGACGGTGTAGGCCGTCGCGGCGGCGGCCTGCGGCGCACCGAGGACACCCAGACACGCGGCGCCACCGGCGACGGCGAGGAACCGCCGCCGGGAGAGTGCGGATTCCTGCTCGGACGGGGGCACGCCGGCCTCCTCGGGGCGAGAGTGAAGGTCACCGCCAGCCTCGCCCGCGCGACCACGCGCCGCAGGGCGGGGGGCGTGCCGGGTCGGCCGTACGGTCGCGCGACTTCACCCACTCGTGGCGCGGAGTATCGAGGACGTACGCCCCGCCGAGAGGTCGTAGGCCCGTGCCAGGCCTACGATCGGACCATGACCGCCGCACTCTCCCTCTGGTCCCGGGACTCCGTCCTGTCCATCGGCTCGGTGGGATCCGTCCTGTCCATCGGCTCCGTCGGCTCGGCGCTCTCCGTCGGCTCCATCGGCTCGGCCGCGTCCGTCGCCTCGGTCGGCTCCTGGCTCAGCGCCGGCTCGCTCCTGTCCGCCCAGTCCTGCTGGTCGGTCATGTCCTGGCGCTCGCGGGGCGGGATCATGGCGGCGGGGGCGCTGGGGGCGGTCACCGTCGGCGGCGCCGCGCTCCTGCTGGCCTCGCGCGCGCGGAGGCGGTGAGGAGCGACGGGGAGTCTCAGCCCATGTACTCCACGGCGCTGTTGGCGTCCGGACGGTTGTCCTGACCCGGCTTGCCGAGGAATCCCCAGGCGGTCTGATGGACGTCCGTGTCCACGTCGACCTGGACGCGCCTGGCCCACTCGCTCAGTTCGAGCGGACCCGAACGGGAGAAGACGGGGTCGATGACCAGGACCCCGTTCGCGGTCGTCACCGAGGCCGCGACGTGGTGGTTCCACTGGTGATCCGTGTGCAGCCGGGCCCCCGACGAGGTGGCCCACTGCTTCGAGAGATGGTGGGCGGCGAACGCCGGCGAGGCCTCGGCGAACGCCAGGCAGATCGCGTGGGCCCGGTCCTCACAGCCGTCCTCGCCCACCTGGGCCCCTGCACCGCCGAACGCGGGCTGCAGTTGGGACCACAGGGCTTGGACGTTCTCCAAGGTCGGAAGCCCCTGGGACGGGAACTCCTGCGCGAGATAGCCGAGCTGCGCGTCGAGCCTGCTCAGGTAGTTCCTCTTCGAAGGACTGTCAGATTTCGCACTGATGAGCCGGATGGCCTCGTTCACGGTCTCCACCGACATCATCGGGGCCAGGTTCCGAAGGATGCTGATCATCTCCAGCTTGTCCTCGGCGGCTCTCACGGCGCGCTCGGGGGCGTTCTGCTCGTCCATCCTCTCCAGGAGGTTCATGGTGTTGGTCTGCTGCTCACCAAGCCGTGCGACGTACTCCGCCGAGAACTGTTCCTCCAGCTCCTCCTCGGAGGAGGACTCCATGTCCTCGGAGGACGACTCGGCCTCCCGCATGTGCTTCGAATCGTCCTGCTGCTCCGCCGTCGGGGACACCCTCCGCTTGCGGCCCGCCGGCGCCTCCATGCGCTGGACCGCCGCGGTGACCGCCGCGTTCCCCCAACTGCTCTGCAGCGGGGACAGGTCCGCGGTGCGACCGGGCTGAAGGAGCCCCGGCCCGGCGGTCACGGCCTCGGCGCGGTCCCCGGCCGCACGCGACGACTCGGGCGCCGTCCCTTGCTTGCGCCTCTCATCCCGAGCCGACCTGCGCATCGACCGCTCCTTCCTTCGCCCTTGGACAGGGTGCTGCCCCTGCATCCTCACCGCCTTCGGCGGTGCGTGTCGCCGCCCGCGAGGGCAGACCTGCGGGCAATCCGGCTTCCTGCGGGCGTCAGTTACGGCGGTAGAGCTCGACGGCGCCCTCCCGGCCCAGGGCGACGGTCCGGCCGTCGGGGCTGAGGGCCACCGCGTCGGCCCTGGCCCCGTCCTTGATCATCTGCCGCTCGGTACGGCTCACGGGGTCCCACAGCTGGAGCCTGTCGCCGGCGGTGACCGCCACCGTTCCGTCGCCGCTGAACGCGACGGCTCTGGCGAGCAGACTGAAGCCCGTGAAGGCGGTGCGCTTGCGCGTGGTGATGTCCCACTGTTCGAGATCCTCGGCGGCGAGGCCGTACAACGTCGTGCCGTCAGGGCTGAACGCCAACCCCTCCATCCAGCCGTCCCTGCCTTCCGGGGCATCACGCAGAACGACCGGTGGCTTGCCCGACACCAGATCCGACAGCATGACGCCTTCGTCGTACGTCCCGATGGCCAGGGTCTTGCCGTCGGAGGAGAACGCGAGCGCCGTCACCCCGCCGCCGGACCAGTCGAGGGTGGCGACGAGCTCGCGGGTACGGACGTCCCAGAGCCACATCGCACGCGTGGCACCTCCCCCCGTGGCGAGCATGGCTCCGTCCGGGCTGAAGGCGAGGGTCGACACGTACTGGCCGAGGCTCTCGGGAATCAGCGGTGCCTTCGGGACCGTGAGTGTCGCGCGCACCCGTTGAGTGGTCGTGTCCCACAGCCGGATGGTGCGGTCGTTGCCCGCGGAGGCAAGGGTCTTGCCGTCGGGGCTGAAGACGACGGCTCCGGTGTTGTAGCCGCCCGGGACGAGCGTGTCGGCCACGGGGGCGGTCGCGAAATCCGCGCTGGTCCAGAGGTAGATGGTGCCCTCCGCCGCCCCTGCGGCGATCGTCTTGCCGTCGGGACTGTAGGCCAGCGACTGGATCCGCTCCTCCGGGCCGCTGAGGGTGAGGGTGGGGAGCGTCGCGAACGGCCCGTCACCGGCCTTCCCGTTCCCGCCTCCGTCGCCGCCCCGGCTCGCGAGCTCCGCGATCGCGGGCCCGCCGACACCGACGACCACCGCGAGCCCGCCGATCAGCAGCCTGCGACGGCTGGGAGTGGACACCGAAGCGGGCGCGGGCGCGTCGACCGGCTGATCCAGCACGGTCGGGGTCCGGTTGACGACTCTCGGGACGTCCGGCGTACGCAGCCTCTCCAGCCTCCCCAGCCTCTCCAGCCACTCCGCCGTCGCCGCCGCGTCCGGTCGCTCGGCCGGCGACTTCGACATCAGCGCCGACAGCAGCTCGGCCAGCGGCCCCGCGTGCACGGACCGGGGCGTCGGCTGGGTGAGGACGGCCACGATGATCGCGGTCAACGACGGCCCGTCGAACGGCGGGCGGCCCTCCAGCGTCGCGTAGAGGGTCGCGCCGAGCGCCCACATGTCCGCCGCCGGCCCCACCGGCTTGCCCTCCAACTGCTCGGGCGGCATGAACTGCGGCGTACCGATGACCGTGTTCGTACGGGTCAACTGCTGCGTGGAGTCCAGGACTCGGGCGATCCCGAAGTCCGTGATGACCGGCCGGTCGCCGTCGGCAAGCAGCACGTTGTCCGGCTTCATGTCCCGGTGCACGACCCCCGCCGCGTGCGCGTGCGCCAGCGCGTCCACCAGCGTCGCGGCGATCGCCGCCGTACGCTCCCACGGCAGCCGCCCCTCACGGGCGAGCAATCCCGCCAACGAGGGCCCGCCGACAAACTCCATGACGATCCACGGCGCGCCCTCGTACTCCGTCACGTCGTGCACGGTCACGATGCCCGGATGCCGCAGCCGGGCCGCGGTTCGCGCCTCCCGCTCGGTACGGGCGATCAACTCGGCGCGCAGCTCGGTCGGTACGGCCTCGAAGAGGACCTCCTTGACCGCCACCTCACGGTCAAGCACCTCGTCACGGGCCCGCCACACACGACCCATGCCCCCGCGCCCGACCGCCTCGACCAAGCGATAGCGCCCGCTGACCAGCTGACCCGCAGCCCCCGGCATGCCAACTCCCCCGTATGCAAAAGGATATCGACGCTATCCTCCCAGAGGCCGGACCCCGGATCCGGTCAGCTCACCAAGTGCACCGCCAGGCCCGCGATCAGCGCGCTCGACACCAACGCCGTCGCCAGGCGGCCCCTCGGGCCGGTGAGGCCGCGGCCGAGGAGTGCGCCGCCGGAGGCCAGGAACAGTTGCCAGCTCGCGGAGGCGACCAGGGCCGCCAGGACGAAGACCGTACGGTCCAGGGGCGTCGACGGGCCCTCCGGGCCGGTCGCCAGGACGAGGGCCGCGAAGTAGATCACGGTCATCGGGTTGAGGATCGTGATCCCCAGGAAGGTGGCGTACGCCCTGAGGGGGCTCAGTCGCCCGTCCTCGGTTCCGTCCGCCTGCGCCTGCGCCCGCGCCCCGTACGCCCGGACCGCCGTCCACGCCCCCCGCGCCGCCAGGGCCACAAGGACCACCGCCGAGACCCAGCGCAGCGGGGTCGTCACCGGGGCGAGCAGCGGGACCAGGGCCGAGCCGCCCAGGACGGCCACCAGGGCGTACACGCCGTCCGCGGTCGCTACCCCGAGGGCCGCGCCCGCTCCCGTACGCCAGCCCGTGCGTGCCGTGACCGCCACCAGGTAGGCGCCGACCGCGCCGACCGGGATCGCGATGCCGTAGCCGGCCAGCAGGCCGGCCACCAGCGCGGCGCTCATGCCACGGCGGGGATCGCGCCTCCGGGGGAGCCGGGCTGCTGCTGGGCCGGCTTGAGGGCCCGGCGGTAGGCGGCGCCGTCCCTCGTACGGGAGAGTTCGCCGCCGGTCACGAGGTAGCGGCGCAGGGCCGGGAAGTCCTCGTGGACGGTGAGCAGCGCTTCGTTCACCTCGCGCTCGCTGTACGCGCGCGACGGCTCGAAGAGGGTCTCCGCCAGGTGCGCGAGGAGCTGCGCCCGGCGCGGGGCCTTGCGCGGGATCGCCTTCAGGCGTCCTTCGGCGGAGAACAGGTTCGCCACGGAGTGGGAGGAGAGGGAAGTCATGCCGTGAAGGGTGACCTTCCCCCTCCCCGCCCGGCAACGGAATTTCCCGTGCCCCGGCGTCCCGGTGTCCCCGCCCCCCGCTCCCCGCTCCCTACCTCGTGATGACGTTCACCGCGTCCTGGACCTTCGGGATGGCCGTCGGCATCCCCGCCGACTGGAAGATCGGCATCGCCTTCTCCGTGAACGCGACGAACGACTCCCGCGAGTCCCAGAAGTCCACGACCCGCCAGCCTCCGCTGCCGTCCGGGCCCGCCGCGTGGGCGATGAAGCCCTCGGCCGGCCACCAGGGCGCCGCGTCGATCTGGGCGTTGACCTGCTCGTACATCTGCTGCGTGGCGCCCGGGAACTCGACCGTGACGATGACCGGCATGCTGTTGCTCCCGTTCTGGGTGGACGTGGGTACTCCTCAGTCGAGCAGTACCCGCCGCCCTCCGCATCGCGGCCAGCGCCGAAAGAGCTAGCGATAGATCAGCAGCTCCTGCTCCGTCGCGCCCGTCAGCTCGTACCGCGTGCCGACCAGTGGGCGGCCCGAGTAGATCCGTACGAGCGTCTCCGCGTCGCCCCGGTAGCGCGCCGGGGCGCGGCCCTCCACCGGGCCGCCGAGGGCGAGCTGCTCGGACCGGCCCGTCAGGGTGGCCACGAGCGCCGGGGTGTCCCTGCGGCGGCTCGTGGCCGCCAGCAGGGGGAGGGCCAGGTCCAGGGTCGCCGCCCCGCCGTACGCGCCAGGTTCGCCGAAGGCCTCCCGTACGTCGCCGGCGTGGACCCACTCCCCCAGCGCCACGGCGTCCAGCGTGCCGTCCTCCGTCGCCGCTATCACCGGGCCGGCCTCCGTGAGGCCGCGCTCCAGTTCGTCGAGGATCCGGGCGAGCGGCCACGGCTCCCGCTCGGCGACGTCGGCCGCGTTGGCCTCCGGCAGGAAGACGCCCTCCTCCAGGCGGCCCTCGACGATCCGGACCAAGGCCGCCGCGCAGTGCGCGAGCACCTGCCGGGCGGTCCAGCCCGGGCAGGCGGTCCGCAGCTCGAACCGATCCTCTGGAGTCCGACGCAGCAGCGGCATCAACGCGTCCCGTTCCGTCCGCAGGAGCCGGTCCGGGAGCCATGGGTCGCGGCCGTCCGAAGGGCCGGCCATCAGTAGCGGTAGTGGTCGGGCTTGTACGGGCCGCTCACCTGCACCCCGAGGTACGCCGCCTGCTCCGGGCGCAGCTCGGTCAGCCGCACACCGAGCGCGTCCAGGTGGAGCCGGGCGACCTTCTCGTCCAGGTGCTTGGGGAGGACGTACACATCCGTCGGATACTCCTCCGGCTTCGTGAAGAGCTCGATCTGGGCCAGGGTCTGGTCCGCGAACGAGTTCGACATCACGAAGGACGGGTGGCCGGTCGCATTGCCGAGGTTCAGCAGGCGGCCCTCGGAGAGGACGATCACCACCTTGCCGTCAGGGAACGTCCACGTGTGGACCTGCGGCTTCACCTCGTCCTTCACGATCCCGGGGATCCGCGCGAGCCCCGCCATGTCGATCTCGTTGTCGAAGTGACCGATGTTGCCGACGATCGCCTGGTGCTTCATGCGGGCGATGTCCGACGCCATGACGACGTCCTTGTTGCCCGTGGTGGTGATGAAGATGTCCGCCGTCTCCACCACCTCCTCCAGCGTCGTCACCTGGTAGCCGTCCATCGCCGCCTGCAGCGCGCAGATCGGGTCGATCTCCGTGACGATCACGCGGGCGCCCTGGCCGCGCAGCGACTCCGCGCAGCCCTTGCCCACGTCCCCGTACCCGCAGACCACCGCCGTCTTGCCGCCGATCAGCACGTCCGTCGCCCGGTTGATGCCGTCGATGAGCGAGTGGCGGCAGCCGTACTTGTTGTCGAACTTCGACTTCGTCACGGCGTCGTTCACATTGATCGCCGGGAAGAGCAGCGCGCCCGCGCGGTGCATCTCGTACAGGCGGTGCACGCCTGTCGTGGTCTCCTCGGTCACTCCGCGAATGCCGGCCGCCAGGGCCGTCCAGTCCAGCTTCGTGTTCTTCAACAGGTCGAGAACCACGCGCAGTTCGTCGTTCTCAGCCGTCGACGGGTCCGGGACCTCGCCCGCCTTCTGGTACTCCACACCCCTGTGGACGAGGACCGTGGCGTCACCGCCGTCGTCCAGGATCATGTTCGGGCCGCCGGTCGGTGAGTCCGGCCAGGTCAGGGCCTGTTCCGTGCACCACCAGTACTCCTCCAGGGTCTCGCCCTTCCAGGCGAAGACCGGGATCCCGGCCGCCGCGATCGCCGCCGCCGCGTGGTCCTGGGTCGAGTAGATGTTGCAGGACACCCAGCGGACCCGGGCCCCGAGCGCGACCAGCGTCTCGATCAGGACGGCCGTCTGCACGGTCATGTGCAGCGAGCCCGTGATCCGCGCCCCGGCCAGCGGCCGGCTCGCCGCGAACTCCCGGCGGATCGCCATCAGGCCGGGCATCTCGTGCTCGGCGAGGGTGATCTCCTTACGGCCGAACTCCGCCAGGGACAGGTCCGCGACCTTGAAATCAGGCATGAGACAGAACTCCTCGAACTCAGAAGAGGTGAAAAAGAGAGAGGGGGAAGGGGGTGGTACGCGCCGTCAGCGCCTGCCGCCCGCGTTGAAGTAGCTCGCCTCCGGGTGGTGCACCACGAACGCGTCCGTCGACTGCTCCGGATGCAGCTGGTACTCCTCCGACAGCTCGACCCCGATCCGCTCGGGCCGCAGCAGCGCCGCGATCTTCGCCCGGTCCTCCAGGTCCGGGCAGGCGGGGTAGCCGAGGGAGTAGCGGCAGCCCTGGTACTCCGTACGGAACATGCCGGCCATGGCCTTCGGGTCCGCGGCACCGATGCCCCACTCGGCGCGCACGCGCGCGTGCCAGTGTTCGGCCAGGGCCTCGGCCAACTGAACGGACAGGCCGTGCAGTTCGAGGTAGTCGCGGTAGGCGTCGGCGGCGAAGAGCTTCGCGGTCTCCGTGCCGATCCGGGAGCCGACCGTGACGACCTGGAGGGCCACGACGTCCACCTCCCCGGAGTCCTCGGCGCGGAAGTGGTCGGCCAGACAGAGGCGGCGGCCCCGCTGTTGGCGGGGGAAGGAGAAGCGGGTCCGCTCGCCTCCGTCCTCGTCCAGGACGATCAGGTCGTCGCCCTTGGACACACAAGGGAAGTAGCCGTACACGACGGCCGCTTCGGTCAGGGCCTCCCGCTCGACCCGGTCCAGCAGGCCCGTGAGCCGGGCCCGGCCCTCCGACCCGATCGTCGCGGGGTCCTTCAGCCCCCACTGGCCCTTGAACAGGGCGGCCTCGTCCAGCCAGGGCGCGTACGCGGCGAGCGGGATGCCCGTGACGACGCGCGTGCCGAGGAACGGCGGCTCCGGTACGGGGTTGTCGACGGCCACGTCCGAGCGGCCGGCCGGCTCCGGCTCCCGTACGTCGAGAACGGGCGTGTCCCGCTTCGGCACCCGACGCTGCTTCAGCGCCGGCAGTACGGCCCCGGGCACGCCCCGCTTGACCGCCATCAGCGCGTCCATCAGGCGCAGGCCCTCGAAGGCGTCGCGGGCGTAGCGGACCTCGCCCTCGTACAGCTCGTGCAGGTCCTGTTCGACGTACGCCCTGGTCAGCGCCGCCCCGCCGAGGATCACGGGGAACCGGGACGCGAGGCCGCGGCCGTTCAGCTCCTCCAGGTTCTCCTTCATGATCACCGTGGACTTGACCAGCAGACCGGACATGCCTATGACGTCCGCGCGGTGCTCCTCGGCGGCCTCCAGGATCGCCGAGACCGGCTGCTTGATGCCCAGGTTCACCACGTCGTAGCCGTTGTTGGACAGGATGATGTCGACGAGGTTCTTGCCGATGTCGTGGACGTCGCCGCGCACGGTGGCGAGGACGATCGTGCCCTTGCCGTCGGCGTCGGAGCGCTCCATGTGCGGTTCGAGATGAGCCACCGCCGTCTTCATGACCTCGGCCGACTGGAGGACGAACGGCAGCTGCATCTGGCCCGAGCCGAAGAGCTCACCGACCGTCTTCATGCCGTCGAGCAGCACCTCGTTGACGATCTCCAGGGCCGGCCGTTCCGCAAGGGCCGAGTCCAGGTCCGCCTCCAGGCCGTTCTTCTCGCCGTCCACGATCCGCCGCTTCAGCCGCTCCTCCAGCGGCAGCGCGAGCAGCTCCTCGGCCTTCCCGGCCTTCAGGGACTTCGCCGTCGCGCCCTCGAAGAGTTCGAGGAGCCGTTGCAGCGGGTCGTAACCGTCCCTCCTCCGGTCGTGGATCAGGTCGAGCGCGACCTGCACCTGCTCCGGCTCAAGGCGGGCGATCGGCAGGATCTTCGAGGCGTGCACGATCGCCGAGTCGAGGCCGGCCTTCACGCACTCGTCGAGGAAGACCGAGTTGAGGACGATCCGCGCGGCCGGGTTCAGGCCGAAGGAGATGTTGGAGAGCCCCAGGGTCGTCTGGACGTCCGGGTGGCGGCGCTTGAGTTCGCGGATGGCCTCGATGGTGTGGACGCCGTCGCGCCGGGACTCCTCCTGGCCGGTGCAGATCGTGAACGTCAGACAGTCGATCAGCAGGTCCGACTCCCTGAACCCCCACGTCTCCGTCAGATCGGTGATGATCCGCTCGGCGATCGCGACCTTCGCCTCGGCCGTCCTCGCCTGACCCGTCTCGTCGATGGTCAGGGCCATCAGCGCCGCCCCGTGCTCCTTGGCGAGCGCCGTGACCTGCGCGAACCGCGACTCGGGCCCGTCTCCGTCCTCGTAGTTGACCGAGTTGATGACGGCCCGCCCGCCGAGCTTCTCCAGGCCCGCGCGGAGCACCGGGACCTCGGTGGAGTCGAGGACGATCGGCAGGGTGGAGGCGGTGGCGAAGCGGCCGGCCAGCTCGGCCATGTCGGCGACGCCGTCCCGGCCCACGTAGTCGACGCACAGGTCGAGCATGTGCGCGCCCTCGTGGACCTGGTCGCGCGCCATCTCGACGCAGTCATCCCAGCGCCCGTCGAGCATCGCCTCGCGGAACTTCTTCGAGCCGTTGGCGTTTGTCCGCTCCCCGATCGCCAGGTACGCGGTGTCCTGCCGGAACGGCACGTGGCCGTAGAGCGAGGACGCGCCGGGCTCCGCGACCGGGGTACGGGCCGGGACGGCCGCGCCCCGCACCCGCTCCACGATCGCGCGCAGGTGCTCCGGGGTCGTACCGCAGCAGCCGCCGACGAGCACGGCGCCGTACTCCCGTACGAACCGCTCCTGGGCGTCGGCCAGTTCGGCCGGCGAGAGCGGATAGTGGGCGCCGTCGGAGGTGAGCACGGGGAGCCCCGCGTTCGGCATCACGGAGACGGGGATGCCCGCGTGCCGGGACAGGTACCGCAGGTGCTCGGTCATCTCGGCCGGTCCGGTGGCGCAGTTGAGGCCGATCATGTCGATGCCGAGCGGCTCCAGGGCGGTCAGCGCCGCCCCGATCTCGGAGCCGAGCAGCATCGTCCCGGTGGTCTCCACCGTGACCTGCACGATCAGCGGCAGGTCGAGCCCGCACCACTCCAGGGCCCGGCGGGCGCCGATGACGGCGGCCTTCGTCTGGAGCAGGTCCTGCGAGGTCTCGATCAGCAGGGCGTCGGCGCCGCCCCGGATCAGCCCCTCGGCGTTCTGCCGGTACGCCTCGCGCAGCGGCTCGTACGTGATGTGGCCGAGGGTCGGCAGCTTCGTCCCTGGGCCCATGGAGCCGAGGACCCAGCGGGGCCGGCCGTCGGCCGCGGTGTGGGCGTCGGCGGCGGTACGGGCGATCCTGGCACCGGCCTCGGACAGCTCGTAGACCCGCTCCTCGACGCCGTACTCCGCGAGCGCCGCCAGGTTCGCCCCGAAGGTGTTGGTCTCCACGCAGTCCACGCCGACGGAGAAGTACGCGTCGTGGACGGCGGCGACGATGTCGGGCCGGGTCACGTTCAGGACCTCGTTGCAGCCCTCCAGGCCCGTGAAGTCGTCCATCGTCGGGTCGGCGGCCTGGAGCATGGTGCCCATCGCGCCGTCGGCGACGACGACGCGGCGCGCGAGCTCGTCCCGCAGGGCAGGTCTCATGACAACCCCCTGAGGTGGACCAGGAGTTCGGCGGTGCAGCCGAGCCCGTACGTCGTCCTGATCCGGTCGAGGAGCGGCTCCCGGTGCAGCCGGTACTCCTGCGTCCCCACGTAGTCGAGGACGGTCGCCGCCACCGCGCAGCCCAGCTGCGCCGCGCACCGCTCGGGCAGGCCCCAGGCCGTCCCGGCGAGGAACCCGGCCCGGAAGGCGTCGCCGACCCCGGTCGGGTCGACCACACCGGGCACCTCCACCGCCGGTACGGACAGGGTCTCCCCGTCCTCGCGGCGGATCCGGACGCCGGACGCGCCGTGCGTGGTGACCCAGGCGCCGACCCGGCGCAGGATCTCCGGCTCCGACCAGCCCGACTTCTCGCCGAGCAGGGCCGTCTCGTACTCGTTGGAGAAGAGCCAGCGCGCGCCCTCCACCAGCCCCCGCACCTCTTCCCGGCCGAGCCGCGCCAGCTGCTGCGACGGGTCGGCGGCGAACGGGATCCCGAGCTCGCGGCACGTGCGGGTGTGCCGGAGCATGGCCTCGGGGTCGTCCGGGGAGACCAGGACCAGATCCAGACGCCCGGTCCGGGCGACGACCTCCCGCAGCTCGATCTCGCGGGCCTCGGCCATCGCTCCGGCGTAGAAGGTGGCGATCTGGTTCTGCGCCCGGTCGGTGGTACAGACGAAGCGCGCGGTGTGCAGCGAGGAGCTGACCCGCACCGAGTCGGTGTCGACCCCGTGGTCCTTCAGCCAGACCCGGTACGGCTCGAAGTCGGCGCCGACCGCGCCCACCAGGACCGGGCGCAGCCCGAGGACACCGAGCCCGAAGGCGATGTTCGCTGCCACTCCGCCGCGTCTGACCTCCAGGTTGTCGGCGAGGAACGACAGGGAGACCCGGTCGAGCCGGTCGGCGAGCAGCTGCTCGCTGAACCAGCCGGGGAAGGTCATCAGATGGTCGGTCGCGATGGACCCCGTGACAGCGATCCGCATCCCCTACACCTCCGCGGCTTTCCTCAGCGCGTCCACGCGGTCCGTGCGCTCCCAGGTGAACTCGGGGAGCTCGCGCCCGAAGTGGCCGTACGCCGACGTCGTCGCGTAGATCGGCCGCTTCAGGTCCAGGTCGCGGATGATCGCGGCCGGCCGCAGGTCGAAGACCTCGCTGACGGCGTCCTGGATCGCCGCGTCCGGGAGCGTGCCCGTGCCGAAGGTCTCCACGAACAGGCCGACCGGCTCCGCCTTGCCGATCGCGTACGCCACCTGCACCTCGCAGCGGCGCGCGAGACCGGCCGCGACGACGTTCTTGGCGACCCAGCGCATCGCGTACGCGGCGCTGCGGTCCACCTTCGACGGGTCCTTGCCGGAGAACGCGCCGCCGCCGTGCCGGGCCATGCCCCCGTACGTGTCGATGATGATCTTGCGGCCGGTGAGGCCCGCGTCGCCCATCGGCCCGCCGACCTCGAACCGGCCGGTCGGGTTCACCAGGAGCCGGTAGCCGTCGGACTCCAGGTTGACGCCCTCCTCGGCGAGCGCCTTCAGCTCGGCCTCGACGACGAACTCCCGTACGTCCGGGGTCAGCAGGCCCTCCACGCTGATGTCGGACGCGTGCTGCGAGGAGACGACGACCGTGTCCAGCCGGACCGGGCGGTCCCCGTCGTACTCGATGGTGACCTGCGTCTTGCCGTCAGGGCGCAGGTACGGGACGGTCCCGTCCTTGCGGACCGCCGTCAGCCGGCGCGCGAGCCGGTGGGCGAGGGCGATCGGCAGCGGCATCAGCTCGGCCGTGTCGTCGCAGGCGTACCCGAACATCAGGCCCTGGTCGCCGGCGCCGCCGGTGTCCACGCCCTGCGCGATGTCCGGGGACTGAGCGCCGATGGAGACCGAGACCCCGCAGGAGGCGCCGTCGAAGCCCTTCATGGAGGAGTCGTAGCCGATGTCGAGGATCGCCTCGCGCACCAGCTTCGCGATCGGCGCGTACGCGGTGGTGGTCACCTCGCCCGCGATGTGGACGAGACCGGTGGTGAGCAGGGTCTCCACCGCGACCCGGGCGTTCGGGTCGGCGGCGAGGAGCGCGTCGAGGATGGTGTCGCTGATCCGGTCGGCGATCTTGTCGGGGTGTCCTTCGGTCACCGACTCGGAGGTGAACAGACGCCGGCTGCCGCTCATGCCTCGACCTCCACCTGCGTCGTGAAGAAGTGCTTCTCGATCGCGGCGAGGGTGCGGATGGAGTCGACCTCAAGGGTCTCCATCTGGATCGCCCTCCCACACTGCTGCTCCAGGAGGAAGACGAACTCGACGAAGGACAGCGAGTCGATGAGCCGGTTCTCGATCAGGTCGAGGTCGTCGGCGATGTCGGACCGCTCGGGGTGCCGGTCCAGGATCCAGTTCTTCACCTGCTGCAGGCCGTCGGACATGGTGCTTCTCCTTCTGGAGGGAAGTGGGGGCTAGCTGGAAGTGGGGGAAGTGGGGGCCGCGACGATCGGGGCGGCGACCGCCACCGCGTAGTCGACGTCGTGGCTGATGGACACCGTGATCTCGGTGATGCCGGTCTCGGCGGCCATCTCGGCGGCGCTCCGCCGCAGCTCCACCAGCGGCCAGCCGCCTTCGGAGCGCCGTACGACGATGTCCGTCCAGGGCAGGAACCTGCCCCGGACCCGGAGGGTCTTGAAGGCCGCCTCCTTGGCCGCGATCCGCCCGCACAGGCTCAGTACGTCGAGCCCGGTGGAGGTGCGGCAGTCGGCGAGTTCGCCGGGGGTGAGCATCCGCTCGAAGAACGTCTCGCCGTACTCGGCGAGCAGCCGGCGGACGCGGGTGACGGACACGATGTCCATGCCGAGGCTCGGCAGGGCCAGGCCGCCCGCCGGCGGGGCGACGGGGCGGGCCGGCACGTCAGCTCACCGGCCCGACCGCGGTACGTGCCTCCGCCACGGCCAGGGTGGCCGCGGCCCAGTCGCCGTGGCGGCGGGTCAGGGCGGACAGCCAGCGTTCGAGGCCGAAGGCGACGCAGCTGGTGAACGCGGGGCCGCCGGTCGACTCCAGGGTGATGGCGCAGCGGTCGCCGAAGAAGTTCCGGTGCGTGTTGACGGAGGCGATCGCCAGGTCCTCGTACAGGAACTCGTGCTTCACCGGGGTGAGGCGGGCGAGCACCGCCTTGGAGCCGCCCTTGTCGAAGAACGGGTCGCAGGCGGCCTCCTTGCGCAGCGGCAGGTCGAGCGCCGCCGCGAAGGCGTGGATGCGCTCGGTGAAGTCGCACAGGTGCGTCTCGGCGTGCTCGCGCGTGCCGATCGCGACGATCTCCCGCATGCGGAAGCCGAGTTGGCGCCGCATGCCCTCGTAGTGGGTCTCCTTGCGGAAGCACCAGGAGCAGACGGTCACCAGCGCGTCGTCGGCGACCTGCCGGTCCTGGTGGTCCAGGTAGACGGCGTAACAGGACGCCGAGGGCAGGCCGAGCGCGGCGGGCTGGAGCGCGTCGCACGGGAAGCAGCCGTTGTCGTCGCAGTAGATGCCGGAGGCTTCGCGGCGCTCCAGGGAGAGCGGGGCGGCGACGACGGCCTGGTGGGGGAAGTTGTCGTAGTAGTCGAGCCGGGCCAGGTCGGCGACCGGAAGGAGCGGGGGCATGGTCATCGGACGGGCGCCGGCGGCCACGCCCCAGCTCTCGAAGGTGTCGTCGAGGAGCCGCAGCAGGGCGGTCGCCTCGGGACCGAGGGAGGGAAGCCCCCTGGTCTCCCCGGCGGTCGCGGGGGTGGTCACGGTCATGGTCGGTGCACCTCTCGGTGGGAGGGCCTGGTGTGCTTGGGGTGCCTGTGGTTCCTGGATGCCTGGGGTGCCTGGGCCTCAGACGACGGGCAGGATGTCGTCGGAGAAGATCCCGGTCTTCAGGAAGAAGGCGAGCGGCTTGCGGATGGCCTTGCGCTCGTACGGGCGGCGGCGCTCGTCGGCGACCAGCGCGTTGCGCAGGGCCAGCGGGTCGGCGATGCCGGCGTCGCGGTAGACGTGCGGGTTGTAGAGGGAGTTGACGCTGTAGACGACGTACCGCTTGAGGTACGCCTCGACCTCCGCGACCCGCGCCGCGGGGACCGACTCGCGCATCCGGGTGAAGAGCAGCGAGACGAGCTCGCGGCCGAACGCGATGTGGCGGGACTCGTCCTGGTGGTGGATGCGGTTGACCTCGCGGATGGTGTGACAGAGGGACTCGTCCTGCGCCATCCGCATGTTGTAGTGGTCGACCAGCTCCTCGAAGAACAGGATGCGGGCGAAGACGAGGAAGTTCTCGACCTCCGGCTCCCACGCGGAGTCGGCCCGCATGGCGGTGGAGCCGTAGATCTTGTGGCCGTAGCGCCGGCAGAACTCGGCGAAGAACCACATGTGTTCGTTCTCCTCACCGATGAAGTGGTGGAAGAAGTCGGACGGCACCTCGAAGCCCGGCATGTGGATCCGGCCGACGACCTCGATGAGCAGCTCACGGATGCCGTGCACGTTGAGGCTGTAGAAGTTGATCGACTCCCACTTCGACAGCTTCTGGATCGTCTCCTCACCCAGCTCGTCGAAGTGGGGGGTGCCGTACACGGTGAGCAGCTCGGGGGTCATCCACAGCTGCCGCTCGTCGAGCCGGTCCGGCCAGTCGAACTGCTGGTAGGGGTTGTAGTACTCCTCGATGGAGCGCGAGCTGAGCCGCTCCAGGACGTCCATGAACCGGTCTGTGACGGGCAGGGGGGCGCTGACGCCCATGGAAACTCCTCGATGAGGGTCGTCGGGATGCGGGAGTCTTGAGGACGGGCGGCCCTACGGCCGGACCTCGTAGACCGCGTTGACCGGGGTCTCCGTAGCGCGCCGCCAGCGGGTGAAGCCCGCCTCCTCGGCGATGGCGCGGAAGGCCGACTCGCCCGAGTGGTTGCCGAGCGCGTGCGGGCCGCGCTGGGCGACGGCCACGGGCAGGCACATCACGGCGGACAGGGCCATGAACATGCGCGCGGCGGGGGTACGGGTGTCGATGTCGGCGGGCGAGACGTTCGACTCGACGAGCATCCAGGTGCCGTCCCCGTCGAGGGACTTGTGGACGTGCTGGGCGGCGGCGACCGGGTCGCCCATGTCGTGCAGGGCGTTGAAGAAGGTCACCAGGTCGTAGCCGGAGCCCGGGTAGTCGTCGGCGGCGGCGACCTCGAAGACGACCCGGTCGGAGAGGCCGGCCTCCTCGGCGAGCTGCCGGGCGATGGAGACGGCCTCCTCGGAGTAGTCGAAGCCGTGGACGGTCGCCGCCGGGAACGCCTTGGCGATGAGGAGCGTGGTGTGCCCGACACCGCAGCCGACGTCGGCGACGGTCCCGCCGCCCGCGAGCTTCTCGGTGACGCCGTGCAGCGCCGGCAGCCAGTCGGAGACGAGCTTGTGCTCGTACGTCGGCTGGAAGAAGGAGCCCATGCCGGTGTCCAGGGCCGCGTCGTGCTCGGCCCAGCCGACGCCGTCACCGGTGCGGTACGCGTCGACGAGCAGGTCCTCGGTGGCGTACAGCGCCTTGAGGGCGGTGAAGAACCCGGCGGCGTAGGTGACGGCCTTCGGGTCGGCGAGCACGGCGACGTGGTCGGCGGGGAGCGTGTACGTGCCGGCGCTCGGGTGGCGCTCGACGTACCCGGCGGAGAGCTGGGCGTGCAGCCACTCCTCGATGTAACGCGGGTTGGTGCCGGTCTTCTCGGCGAGCTGGGCGGCGGTCGCCGGGCCGTGGGCGGCGAGGGCCTTGTAGAGGCCGAGGCGTTCGCCGAGGGCGACGGTCAGGCCGCGGACGGCGGCGCCGGCGTCGGTGATGACCTGCTGGTGGAAGTCGTGGGCGCTCATGCGGCCTGCTCCTCGGTGTCGCGCTCTCCGCGGGTCGGCAGGTCGCAGGTGAAGAGGAACGACCGCGGTACGCGCGGGACGGTGCGGGCCGGGACCTGGTAGGGCCAGCGGCCGAAGTCGGCGCCCTCCTCACCGGGCTGCCTGACCTCCCGTACGTCCCAGCCGCAGTCGGTGAGCAGCGCCTCGGGCTCCTCGGTGCCGAAGAGCCACGGATTGCCGTCCTCCTTCAGGGAGTTGAGGAAGGGACGGGAGAGCGGGTTGTCCAGGGCGGCCCGGGAGATGACGTCGCCGAGCAGCACAGAACCGGGCGCGGCGTGCGCGGAGAGCGTCGAGATGAGGGTCCGTACGGCCTGCTCGGGCAGGAAGAACAGCAGCCCTTCGACCACCCACAGGACGGGTTCGTCGCTCTTCCAGCCCGCCTCCTTCAGCGGTCCCGTCCAGTCCTGGGTCAGGTCGACGGGGACGGTGACGCGGGTACGGCCGGCCGGGAGCGGCTCGTCGGCGAGCATGGCCGCCTTGGCGTCGAGGAGGGCGGGACGGTCGAGTTCGTAGACGGTGACGCCGTCGGGCCAGGGCAGCCGGAAGAAGCGGGTGTCCATGCCGGCGGCGAGGAGGACGACCTGGCGGATGCCGCGCTCCTCGACCGCCTTGACGACGGCCCGGTCCAGGTAGGTGGTGCGGATGGCGAGGAACGGCACGGTGCCGGCCCCGGCGTAGCGCTCGAGGAGCTCGAAGCCGATCCGGTCGGCGACGGTGCGCGCGTAGGGATCGGCGAAGAGCCGGTCCTCGCGCTCGGTCTCCAGGGCGCGCGCGGCGGCGGTCCACTGGGCGGTGCGGGATACGGCCTCCACAGGAGGTCCCCCTTCGTGTGATGGACAAGGTGGCGGACGGCCGTGCTCAGGCACTCACGCGCGCACAGGCGACGGGATCCTCGGCCGCGGGCATCGACGACAGACGTGCGGCCTCGGTACCGGCGGGACGGCGCCGGAAGATGCTGTGCAGGATCATGCTGAACACGGCCGTCCCGTCGGCGGCCACGAGCGTGCACCGCGGCTTGACGGTGCCGGTGGCGGGGTTGAACGGCGACGGGGTGGAGCCAAGGATCTCCACGCGTGCGGTGAGCACGTCGCCCGGGCGGACGGGCCGCAGATAGCGGACCTCGTCGATGCCGGGCGAGCCCAGGCAGGCGCTGTAGGCGAGCAGTCCGTCCACGTAGCGGCGCATGAAGAGCGCCTGGGTGTGGAAGCCGCTGGCGATCAGGCCGCCGAACGAGGAGTTCTTCGCGAGTTCCTCGTCCGCGTGGAAGGGCTGCGGGTCGAAGCGGCGGCCGAAGTCGAGCACCTCGTCCGTCGTGACGGTGACGGTGCCCAGTTCGTGGACGTCGCCGGGCCGGAAGTCCTCGAAGTAGCGCATGGCGCTTCCCCCTTGACCTAGGAGAGATCGTTCCCTGGCAACACCCAATTTACGAATGGCTCGTTCTTTTTGTCAACCCAAAAGAACGCCTCTAGGGATGGTCCGCGAGAACCCGCTCGAAGTCCCCCCACAGATCCTCGACGTCCTCGATCCCCACGGAGAGCCGTACGAGCCCCGGCGCGATCCCGGCCGCCGCCAACGCCCGTGTATCCAGCTCGCGATGGGAGGTGGAGGCGGGGTGGGCGACGAGGCTCTCGACCCCGCCGAGGGAGAGCGCGAGCCGGGCGATCCGTACCCCCTCGATGAAGGCCCGCCCCGCCTCCCGCCCGCCGGCCAGCTCGACGGAGAGCAGCCCGCCGCCCCCGGAGAGCACCTTGCGCGCGGTGTCGTACGAGGGATGGCCCGGGAGCCACGGGTAGTGGACGGCCGTGACGCGCGGATGCGCGGCGAACCGCTCGGCGAGCACGGCGGCGTTGGCGCAGGTCTCGCGCATCCGCAGCGGAAGGGTCTGGGTGCCGCGCAGGGTGAGCCACGCGGCGAACGGGTCGGCACAGGCGCCCAGTTCGACGGTACGGGGCCAGATCCGGCGCCGTAGCCCGTCGTCGGCGAAGACGGCGGCGCCGCCGAGGACGTCGGAGTGCCCGGAGAGGTACTTGGTCGTGGAGTGGACGACGACGTCGGCGCCGAGCTCCAGGGGGCGGCACAGGACGGGCGAGGCGAGGGAGTTGTCGACGACGGAGGTGATCCCGAGGCGGCGGGCGACGGCGAGCAGCGCGGGCAGGTCGGGGACGTGGCCGGTGGGGTTGGCGATGGTCTCGAGGACGAGGAGCTTGGGGGCGACTCCGGTACCGGCCTGGCGCTCGACCTCGACCGTGTCGTCGCCGTCGACGTCGATGTAGGTGACCTCGATCCCGTACCGGGCGGACAGGTCGGAGAGAACGGCGTACGACCCCCCGTAAAGGCAGCGCTGCGCGAGTACCCGGTCACCGGGCCGCAGCAGGGCGAGGAGGACCCCGCTGATGGCCCCCATGCCGGACGCGAAGGCGAGCGCCCCGGCCCCGCCTTCGAGCCCGGCGAGGGTCTGCTCCAGGGCCCGTACGGTCGGATTGCCGCGCCTGCTGTACGCGTACGGCCCGTCGGGCCCCGCCATGGCGTCGGCGAGCGCGTCGGCGGAGTCGAAGGCGAAGGCCGAGGACTGCACGAGCGGCACGGAGAGGGGCCGACTGCCGGGCGGGGGCGGGTCGTTGACGACATGGACGGCGCGGGTGCTGATGTGGTGGCGCACGGCGGGTTCTTCCTTCCGGTACGGGGAAGGGGCCGCCCGATGAGATCGGACGGCCCCTGGTCGGCGGGTTGACGCGTGGTCAGGCGGAGACCTTGTCGCCGCTGGGGGCGGACTCGGCGGGGGCGCCGGCGGCGAGGGCCTTGTCGCTCTTCATGACGAGGAGGGTGATGACACCGCCGACGGCGGCGATGACGGCGGCGCCGACGAAGGCGGCGGAGAAGCCGTCGGTGAGGGCCGGGAGGTTGCCGAGCTGGTCGGCGCCCTGGGACATGGCGAGGGCGGTGAGCGCGGCGAGGCCGAGGGCGGAGCCGACGTTGTAGGTGGTGTTGACGATGCCGGAGGCGAGACCGGCCTGCTCCTGCGGGGCGCCGGACATCGCGGCGATCATCGCCGGGATGTAGGCGAGGGACATGCCGAGCGCGGCGACGAGCGAGGCGGGCAGGACGTCGACGAGGAACGTGCCGGTCGGCGGGACGGCGGCGAGCCAGACGAGCCCGGCCGCGAGGAGCAGCAGACCGCCCGCGATCAGCGGCTTGGCGCCGTAACGGCCCATGAGGCGGGCGGTGATGGCCGTCATGAAGATCATCAGCAGGACGGTCATCGGCAGCAGGGCCGCGCCGGAGGCGAAGGCGCCGTAGCCGAGGACCTGCTGGAGGTAGAGGTTGAGGAAGTACCACATCGGGATCCACGCGGCGCCGAGCAGCGTCATCGCCAGGTTGGCCGAGCCGAGGCGCGGGATCCGCCAGACGCTGAGCGGCATGAGCGGCTCGCGGATGGACTTCTGGATCACGAAGAAGAGGACGAGCAGGGCCGCTGCCCCGACGAGCTGAAGGACGGTACCGGTGGAGCCCCAGCCGACCTCGGGGGCGCGGACGACGGCGAAGACGGCGAGCGCGAGACCGGCGGTGACGGCGACGGCGCCGAGGACGTCGACGGAGCCGCGGCGGGACTCGACGGCGGGGAGGACCTTGGTGGCTGCGAGGGTGGCGAGGCCGATGGGGATGTAGATGATGAACACCCACTGCCAGCTCATCCACTCGGTGAAGACACCGCCGAGGAACACACCGGCGGTACCGCCGGCGGGCGCGGCGGCGCCGTAGAGCGCCATGGCCTTGCCGAGCTCCTTCGGGTCGTGCATGAAGAGCATCATCAGCAGGGTCATGGCGGAGGGCGCGATGAGCGCACCGCCGACACCTTGGACGGCACGTCCGGCGATCTCGACCCAAGCGGTCTGCGCGGCGGCGGCGAGAACCGACCCGGCGATCATCACCACCCAGCCGGTGACGAAGATCCGGCGAGCACCGAGGAGGTCGGAGAGCCGACCGCCGAGCAGCAGAAGCCCACCGAAGACGATCACGTACGCGTTGAAGATCCACTGGAGCTCGCTCTGCGAGAAGCCCAGGTCCTTCTGCATCTCGGGCAGCGCGACGCCGATGATCGAGGTGTCCATGATGACCATGAACTGAGCGGCGGCGAGCACGACGAGTGCCCACCAGCGCCGGGGATTGACGGTTGACATTGCCCTGCTCCTTCGCTCGACGCATACCCCTAGGGGGTACCTTCGCGCAGCACCGTAACATACCCATGGGGGGTATGTAAGGCCGACCGGATCCGAGGGATGATCCCCTCATGACCGCAGACGTGGACCCCGCACTCCTCGCACGCTGGACCTCGACGCTGCTGGCGGCACGGGGAGACGACGAAGGCCCGCTCCCGGAGCCGTACGGCAGAAACCTGCTGGCGCGCTGGTCGGAACCGCAGCGCAGGTACCACACGGTCGACCACCTGAGGGCGGTCCTGGACCGAATCGACGAACTACCGCACCGCGACGGCGACTTGAACCTGATCAGACTGGCGGCCTGGTTCCACGACGCGGTCTACCGCCCGGACCGCTCCGAGAACGAGGAGCGCTCGGCGACCCTGGCCGAGAAGGCCCTGACGGAGGCCGGCCTGGCGCCGCACGAGGTCGCGGAGGTGGCCCGCCTGGTCCGCCTCACGGTGACGCACGACCCGGCGGACGGCGACGTCAACGGCGAGATCCTGTGCGACGCGGACCTGGCGATCCTGGCGACGGACGAGGATACGTACGGGGGGTATGTGCGCGCGGTCCGCGAGGAGTACGCCTTCGTCCCGGACGACGCCTTCCGCCAGGGCCGCGCAGCGGTCCTGCGCCAGCTCCTCGCCCTGCCAAGGCTGTTCCGCACGGAGTACGGGACGGCGAACTGGGAGGCGCGGGCGCGGCGGAACGTGGAGTGGGAGCTGGCGGGGCTGGAGGCCTGAGGCCGACCGCAACAGGGAGGCCGCCAGCTACGCCCTCGCCGCCGACGGCACCTTGAGCAAGCCCAAACGGCGTCGAACCTCATCCGTGGCCTGGGCAGGAAGAGGATCGCCAAGCTCTCTGCCAAGGACTGCCGCACCTGGCTCAACCAGCTCCGCACCGCCTACCAGTGCTGCCCGCGCGGCATCGACGACCGGCGCGAACAGCCCCGCTGCTGCGCCGCCGACCAGTGCTGCCACAAGCCCCCCGGCTGACGCTCACCTACATCCACTCAGTGCTCAAGTCCGCCCTGGAGCATGCCGTGCGTGAGGAAGAGCTCCCGCGCAAGGTCGCCAATTGCACACGCTGTTCAAACTCGCCCTCCACACGGCGTCACCGCGGCGTCTACGCCCACGTCCGACTCTGCCTCTGATGCCAAGCCATCAACACCCTCGGCGACTCCCTCAGCCCGACGGACAACGACCCTGACGACCCACCCGCCGCAGCCGTCCTCCGCTGACGTTGCCGTCAAACATCCAGGAGCCCCGCCGGAATACCCTTCCGACGGGGCTCCTCAATACCCTCGACGCTCGCACCGGGGCGCTTTACAGGCCTATTGTTCCCTACTCTGATTCCTCATCGCCGACTACCGAGAGAAGGGCACTCTCAATCGCATTACGGAGATGTGTCCGCGCATCTCCCATGTCGGCCTTTTCGAGCAGGATCGCGAGGAATTCTGAATCCGGGTAACCGCTCCCCAGTTCATCTTTCATCGCCCATACCTGCGACCAAATGGCGATCGTCATCTCGTTGCAGGCTTGGGCTCGCTGCAACCCGCCCGGCACTTCCTCAGTGAAGATACCGCGTGCCGAGATCCCCAGCCGATGCCCCAGGGCCAGCAGGAATCTCTCCTTGGAGTCCGACTCTAGGACTACAAGAACTCGATCTCGAATGTTCATTGGTCCATGTCCCAGAAATCTTCGTCGGTCATTCTGCGCCCGCCGTAGGACTCGCGAGGCAGGGAGTCGACGTCATATCCGCGCGACCGTAGAACCGCGACCCTCGTGTTTCCATTCATGATGGTTCCGTCCGACTTCGCTATCAGCGGCTCGTGGGCCCCGGGCCTCAACGAAAAGACGATGTCCTCGGTGTCCTGCTTATGCCAGAAGTCCAGCGAACTCTTATCGAGCGAACTGTCAGGGTGTAGCGACTTCAGCGGAGGAGTGCACGGCGTGGAATTGTGAACCAGAACCGGCGTAGCCCCCGCCAGCACATAATACGTGTGAAGGTCGCTTACGGTCAGGTTGTAGACGGTGGTGTCCTGCGCAGTCCACCGACTGAGAGCAGCGATCTTAATGGGCGTCCCATTGGCCGTCCGCAGCCACTCACCCGGCGCTAGATCCTTGGCATCCGTCCATTGGCCCTGCTCAGGGACCCAGAACGGATGGCCACTCGTCGCAGTGATGGTAGCGGTCTTCGTGCCCTTGTCACCGTCAACGTCAATCGTGATGCTCACTAGGCCCTTCTCGCCAGAACCTAGGATTTCAGCAGTAACCGTCTCAATCTTGGTTTCGCCGGTCTCGGGGTCCGTCGCCACAACCGTGTCACCGGTTTCGACATCCTCCACAGGTTTCGAAGTGCCGTCTGCCATGAGGACTTCGGTGCCCGCAGCAAAGCTGTTGCCCCCCGGACAGAAGGACATGGCGTTCCCTATTTTTCCGCCACGAACAGGAAGGCCCGCGCCCCAACCCCCTCCCGGCCCCTCACCGGGACCCATCTGAGAGAGCGCTGCCAGGAACATGGAATTGGACGAAACCGACTTAGGGCATCCACCGTCGATCGTCCCGCAAGCATGCCACCGCTGGATTGCCATAATTTGATGGAAACCAGCGACATGTGCAGCGTCGTCGGGTGCAGTAATCCACTTCGCCATGCCCCACTGACCGCCAGGCAGTTTATCCAACTGCTTGGCCAACTGCATCTTGAATAGCGAGGCGCCAGCCCAGTCCTTGGGAACATGGATCCCAGGGAACACCATCATGTAGCCCTTGACTATTTCCGGACCGGTTTCCGAGGAACTCCAGCCACTGGTAATCCACCAGCCGTCGTCATAGCTATCTCCGTCACAGCCATTGCAGCCCAACGACGGGTCATTCAAAGGCTTGTCGGGATTCTTGGACGAGGTGTTGTTCCCGAACTGTGTTCCACCACCACACTCGTCAGGAGTGCGACACGCGGCAAGTCCACTGGGGTCGGAAAGGTTGACAGGGTCGACGTTCGCGTACGTGTACCCGTTCATCTGGAGCGGGTCCGTGAGGTCGATGAGAGGGTCCGCAGAGATGAAGCGGCCCGTCGTCGGGTCGTATTCGCGGGCGCCGATGTGTGTCAGGCCCGTCGTCGGGTCGTCGATGCCCGTGCCGACGAATGTGCGGCGGCCCGGCCAGTTGGTGGGCTCCGTGCCTCGGGGATTGCCGTACGGGTCGTAGGCGCGGCGGGTCAGAGACTGGTTGTTCGTCTGCTCGATCGCCGTCGTCGACGTGTTGTGGTGGTCGGAGAGCAGGACCGTGAGCTTGTGGTACTTGGTTGTCGCTGCGCCGCCCGTGGATCGGACCGCCGTTGGCGCACCCGCGTGGGTGTAGTAGCGCTGGGCGTCGAGGGCCTGGCCGGTCTGGGTGACCGTGACCTCGGCGTCGCCAAGGTAGAGCGTGCGGGTGGTGCCGTTGTCCTCGATGAGGCGGTTGCCGGCCGCGTCGTAGAGGTAGGTGGTGGTGTCGCCCGGCCTCCACTTCTGCCGGTCGCTCTGGTCGCAGCCGGCGAGCGTCAGGTCACGGCCGTCGGTGTAGTCGGCGCCCGGCACCTCGACGCAGGCACTGGCAAGCTGGCTGAACAGTGAGTTGTCGGCGGGGCGGTGGGTGAACTTCTGGGCGTCCCCGCCGTTACACGTGGACAGCACCAGGTTCATGCCACTGACGGTCGCGCACTTGCCCAGGGCCTTGAGAGTGCCGCCCGACGTCTGCCACTGCTGGGCGGAGGTGCCGTTGCAGGTGTAGAGCTGGATCGGCGTTCCGTCCGCCCTCAAGCCACCCTGGACATCCAGGCACTTCCCCGAAGGGCTGATCAGCGCGCCCTTGCCGTTCGCGAAACCGGTGGCCTTGGTCAGCTTGTTGCGGCGGTCCCACTCCAGCGCTTGGGCGTCGCCACCGATCACCCGATCTGTGGTGTTGCCAGAGGCGTCGTAGATGTAGCTGGAGGTGGACTCAACCGTCGAACCCGCTTCCTTGAGCGTGGAGACGGAGCCCGTCATCGTGTGCGGCTGTGCCGTCGTCGGTTCCTGGGTGCCGTTGCCGGGGACCGTCTTGCCGTACGTGTACGTGTGCACGTCGTCCCGGGCACTGTCGGTGAGGTCGTGGTCGGTCAGCTTCGTGCGGTTGCCGATCGTGTCGAACTCGTACGAGTGCCAGTAGCCACCGCCGTTCACGCCTGGAGATACCTGGCTGAGGGTCGGGGCCGCGCCCTGATCGCCGGAAGACTTCGGGCAGCCGCTCGTGCCGGTCCAGGCCTCGACCAGGCGGCCCATCGGGTCGTAGGAGAAGCACTGCTGGTCGGTCCCGTGGACCGGGTTGCCGTTCTCGACGTTGGTCTGCTCGTCCTTGATAGAAGTGACGTTGCCGACCGTGTCGTAGCCGTACGAGACGTTCGAGATCCTTGAGTTCGGGATGGTCGCTTCCCGCTGGCTCAGCGCGGCGCTGAAGCGGCCGGTGTTCTCGTCGTACGTGTTCGTCGTCCAGACGCGGCGCGGCGCCTCACCCGAGACCGTGCGCAGCACTTCCCCGTAGGGGCTGTAGACCGTGCCTGCGGTGTACCAGGCCAGACCGGAGGTGGTGATCGGGGCGCCCTCGGCGTTGTAGCGCGTGATCACCTTCTCGGCCGCCAGGCCGCCCGGAGTTGCCGGCAGTGTGACGGACTGGAGCTTTCCGGTCTCGGTGTACGTGTTGGTGTAGGCGTACGTGCCCGCGAGCCCCTTGGTGGCGGGCGTGTCCGGGATAGTGATCTTCGATCCGGTGGGACGGTACTCGGTGTCGTACCCCGTGATCTCGCTCGTGTACGCCGTGCCGCTGTTGTAGCGGGTGGAGGCGACTGGGTAGCCCTTGGCGCCGGGCAGCGAGTCGTACGTCCAGGACGTGACGAGCGGGCCGGTGGTCGAGTCGTCGCGCAGTTCCGTCTGGCGTCCGAGTTCGTCGTAGGTCGTGTGCTGGGCCCGATCTCGGCCGTCCTTGGACATGACCTGCTGGTCGAGCTCGTTGTAGCCGAAGCTCGCGGGCCCCATGTCGGGGTCGGCGGAGGCGATCAGTCGGCCCCGGACGTCGTACGTGTACGTCCAGTCGTTGCCCTCGTGGTCCGTGACCTTGGCCAGCTTGCCCCGGGGGTCGTACGCGTAGTGGGTGTCGATCGCGGCAGGTGCCGGGCCCGTGAGGTTGGTGGTCGTGTAGTGCTGCACCTTGACCGTACGGCCGAGCGCGTCGGTCCAGGTCTTGACCGCACGGCTGCCCGATAGCGGCGTGACTCCGCCGTCCACTGGCATGGCCGTACGGGTCAGGGTCCAGTCGCCGCCGTACTGGACGGTGCTGGCGTGCTGCGGGTTGCCCTCGTACAGCGTCGTCGTGCGTACGGCGCGGCCAAGTCCGTCATAGGCCGTCTTGGTGGAGTTGTGGATCTCCGAGAGAGACAGGGGCACGAAGATCTCGGCGTTCGGCTCGCCCTCGGCCTGGTAGCCGTTCCACGTCTCGCGGACCGTGCCGCTGGAGTTGTATTTGGTGTCGGAGACGATCCGGCCGCCGCCGAGCGCCTCGGTCTGCGTCTGGAGGGGTCGCAGGAGGCCATCGTAAAGGGCGACCGACTGCTCGTAGGTTCCGTTGTCCCTCAGCGTCGACGTCGTGACCGCCGGGACCTTGTTGTCGCTGATCTGGTAGTCGAAGGTGACCGACGGCTTGGGGCTGCCCTGCCGAGAGGGCGACCAGACATCGGTGATCCGGCCGAGGTCGTCGTACGTGGCGGTGGTCTTACGGTTGTTGGCGTCCGTGGCTGTGAGGACCGAGGCCCGGGCCGGGTCGAGCGTCGAGATCGCCCGATGGGTCTTGGCGTTGGTCGTGGTCACCTCGAAAGCGGGGCCGGTTGTCGGGCTGTAGGCCGTGCTGACGGCGTTGCCCTTGGCGTCGGTGACCTTGAGCGCGCGGCCGAGCTGGTCGTACTCAGCACGGGCAGACGTGATCCAACCGGTGCCGTCACCGTTGGTCGTGTCCGTCTGGAAAGGCAGGCCCTTCGTCGGCGTGGCGCCGAAGGCGTTCAACGCGTCGTACGACGTGCGGGCGTCGGAGATGATTGCGTTGCCGGTCGCCAGTGGCGCGACCGTGCAGCTTCCGACGGTGGTACGGACGCGCTGAGGCAGCCCGATGAGGTTCTTGGCGGTGTTGTGGACGTACGTCGGCTTCGTGCAGGACTCGTCGGACCTGGTCGTGCCGTCCGTGGCCAGGGCGTACCTGTAGGTGGTGACCGGAAGGCCGTACGTGTCCTCGTGCGTGGTCTCCGTGCTCAGGGTGCGCGTGTTGGTGCCGACAGTCTGGATCGCGTCGGTTCTGACGGTCCCTGTACGGTAGGCCTTCAAGTCCGGGAGACCATCACCTCGCACCCGCTTCGCCGTCTCCTTCACGTACGGCCAGGACAGCTCGCGAGAGTGATCGGTACCGCCCGCCCCTGACTTCGTGTACACGATCGACTCAGCGACGCGGCCCTGGTACGCGGGGAGGTCCTCGCCCAGGGTCTCAACAGCCTTCGAGTCCTTGATCGTGATCGCCGCGCGGCCGGCATCACGGGACATGCCCCGGAAGTAGCGGGTGACGGTCTTGGACGCCTCGGTGGCGTCCGCGCCACCCGTGTTGGCGGTCTCCCCGCGGGTGACGGTCACCTGCGCGTAGCCGCGCCACTGGCTATAAGTGCGAAGCTCCGGCTTGGAGAACTCGTCGGCGTCCTTCGCCCAGGCCGCCCCGCCCTCCTCATCGTACGCATAGGTGGTGACGACATCGGGCTGGCGCCCGACGCGGTCCTTCTCCACGACACGTTCGACTACGTACTTGTTGAACCACTCCAGCGGCGGCGTCTCCAGATCGGGGTCGGGTGACCAGTGGACCGGGAAGCAGCGGCTTGTGTTCGTCTGGGGCGAGGGGTGGGTGCCGCCCTTGGGGCAGGGGGCGGAGTAGTCGACGTCGATGTCACCACCGGTCTCGGTGCGGATGGTCTCCACCCGCAGTCGGTCGAAGCCCGGGGTGGCGTCGGCCTCGCCCTTGGCGACGCGGTTGGGCATGGGAAGGACATTGGGCTCGAAGGACACCGCGGGAAGCGAGGTGGTCGGCTGGTTCCCGTTGGTGTCCTTGGGGCCATAGCCGGTGCGCGTGAGGGACTCGAGCCAGAGCGGCGGATGCGTGTGGGTGCGGTGCGTCGGGAACGACTGCTTCAGCGTCCAGGTATCCACCCGATCCAGCTCGGTGGAGCCCGGCGTGCGCTGTCCGTACGTGCTGACCCCCGTGAGCCTGATCCGGCTCCAGAAAGTCGGCGCGCTGACGTAGCACTTGGTGGGTCCCTGCTTGCAGTGCAGCGTGGAAGGCGTGTCCCACCACGGCTGCTTATCACCGTAGGTCTTGGACTCGAATTCCGTGTTTGAGCATTCCGTGGAGCCCTGCTTGATGCAGCGCTGGTCGACCTCGAACTGGACCCTGCCCGCGGGGGCGCCCCCAAGGTTGCCCGCACGCAGACCGTAGAGGATCTGGGTGGGGTAGCCGCCTCGGTCGTACGGCTCCGGGTCACTGAACTTGTCATTGCTGGCGTAGTAGTTGGACTCCTTCTGCCAGTCAATGATCATGGCGTTGCCATGGACGTCCTCGACGTAGTCGAGGTTCCAACGCCAGGCCTGCTTGCAGAGAGATGCGGCGTAGGTGGCCTGGTGGCAGGGCTCGCCACTGTGGTTGCCGGCAACGGGCACGGTGAGGGCCGAGTTGGTGAGAGCCCGTGTGCCGCTGGCACCGTCGACGTCGTTGCGACCGAAGTAGTAGCGCGTGCCGTCGCGAGTCGTGACCCGCCAGTGCTCGCCGTCGTACTTGCCGTCCTGCTTGGCCTCGGCCTTGGGCGTACCGTCCTTCGCGAGGTACTCAACGTTGGCACCGTCGTCGTTGGCAGGCACCCAGGTCTTATCGGTTTCGTCACGTACGAGTTCCGTCGCAGAGCCACCGAGCGACAGGACGAGGTTGTCGCTGGCCCAGCACAGGTCCGACTTCTTCTTGTCGGTCTCGTTGTCGTTGTTCGGGTTGTTCTTCCGGTCGTCGGAACACGAGCGGTAGCGCCGCTCGACGAAGCCCGGGTGGTAGTCCCAGCCGTCACCGATCCAGGACGCCTGGCTATTGGCGACCGAGGTCTTCCCGTCCACGGACTGCGAGGAGTACGAGAAGGCGATCTTGGGCGCCGGCCCGGCAGGCGGCGGGGGGACCGCCAGCGGGTAGCTCCAACTGAAACCGCCGCCACTGCCGCCCGCCGTCCAGGAACCAGACGCCGCAAGGGAGGTCGCCTTGTACGAGCCGCCCGGCCCCGCCCCCGAGTCGCCGGCCGTCAGGACTACGGAGCCCCCGCCTGACTGCGTGGACATTCCGGCCGCCTGGTTCGCGGCGGGATCGATGGTCGCGCGAACCGTGTTCGTTTCTGGGTCATTGACGCTCGGAACGGCGACCGGGATGGTGCATTCGTCGAGCGCCGGCGTGGTCAGGAAGCACTCGGGCATCTGCCGCAGCTGAAGGCGGGAGGACCACTCCGTGCCGAAGAGGTCCTCGAACTTGCTGTAGTCGAGTTCGACATCGACGGGAGTCGACCCCGTCGAGGGAGGGGTGACGGTGAGGATGGCGCCGTCGACGTCGGCGGCCTCAGTCGTTGCGCGCGCCTCGATCGCAACGTTCCACACGCCGGAAGGGGCCGGCGGCGCGGGCTCCTCTGCCGTCGGGCTGGCCCTGCCGAGCTTCACCGGCAGATTGGGGACCTGAACCAGTGCCTCGCCCGCCCCGTCAAGCGGGACAGGCTTGTTGCCCTGCGCCGGCGGCGACACCTCGGTCGGGACGTAGTCGGCCGGCGGGTCGACCGGGGCACCGGACCAGCTTTCAAGCTCCTCGGCCTTTGCCTCGTCCTCCGGCGTCGCGTCCGCCGCCTGAAGAGGGGGCAGGTCGACGGCGTGAGTCTCCGGGTTGTCCGGGGGCGGCGCCGCCCAAGCTTCAGTCGGGAGCAGCGTCAGCGCGACCAGCACCGACAGTACGGCGCCGGCCCTCGCCCTGGCCCTGCGCGGGCGCCGGGTTCCGGGCAGGCGGAACGAACGTCCGGAGGCGGACGAGGACATGAGTTACCCCCACTTCCACCGCCGGCCAACGGAGCCAGCCGCGCGGGGAAAACGATAAATAGCCCGCCGATTGTGCAGGTCACACGCACAGGAAATCCACATTCCCCAGAGTCATGTGACACCCCTCACGTGAATATCTCAATCCAATTCGCCCCAAGATCGCTATACCGCCGAAAAGGATCAGAAATGCATGTGATAGGACTTGAATGCCTAACACACGCACCAATCGGCGGGGTTTTGCCCAGCCATGGACAAAGCCGTGCACCGATACGTCCGCTTCAGGCGACTCTGGGCGCTTCACCTGGTCGTACACGAGTGATCGACTGCGTCCCTCACGAGATAGGACGGCCCCGGATCCTCACTCGGTTGCCCACGGATGCGCCGAATACGAGCAGTGACGAAAGCGTGAAGATGGTTCATGCTCTGCTGGCACACCTGTGCGCGCACAGCAGGAATTCCGAGGGCAGCTCAGCTTCCAGGCGCCCGAGGGGGGAAAGGGACTCATGGACGCCTCCAAGGCTTCGGAAACCACCGGGCACACACTTGCCCGGGAAACCTCTCCGGGGGACACCCCACCCGTCGTCGCCGACGCAACGAGGGAAACGGGCAGTGTCCGCGGAAAGCGCGGCAGGCGCTTCTACACCGCCCTCGCGGTACTCCTCGCCGTAGCCGTCGCGGCTCCCCTCACCGTCCACCTCGCCACCGACGAGCCCGGGACCCCGCGCGCCGCGAAGGACACCGCCCCGCCCAACCCCCTGAGCGCGACCGAGGCCACCAGAGAGGCCAAGCGGACGGGCAAGGACGTCGAGGCCGAGGCCGAGCGCACCGCCCACTCCACGACCTGGGCCCAGCCCAACGGCCTGCTGCGCACCCGCACGTACAGCGGCACGATCCGTGCCAAGGTCGGCGGCGAGTGGAAGAAGATCGACACCACGTTGGCGCGCGTGAAGGGTGGCTTCTCCCCCCGCGCGGTGAACGACCCGCTTCTCTTCAGCGCCGGCAGCAGCAGGGGCGGCGCCACATCCGACAGCCCTGAACGGACCTCGCGCGCCTTCGACCGGGCGCCCCTGCTCCCCACGAACCCCCGCACCGAGGACGATCGTTCCTGGACCGAGCTCGTACGGCTCACCGTCGACGGTCACGACCTGGTCGTCAGCTGGCCCGGCCCGCTCCCCGCCCCCGTCATCGACGGCCCCCGGGCCTTGTACGAGAACGTACGCCCCGGAATCGACCTGCTCCTCACAGCACGCGACGGCGGCTACTCCCACGTCCTCGTCGTCCACACCCGCGAGGCCGCCGAGGACCCGCTCCTCGCGGACCTCGACTACCGACTCTCGTCACCCACCATGTCCTTCGCTCTGGACAAGGACACGCACGTCGTCAGCGCACGGGATGCCGGGGGCAAGGAGCTCGCAGCGGCGCCCACCCCCTACATGTGGGACTCCGCCGGGACGGTGAAGGCGACGGTCGGCGAACCGATCCCCCCGCTCGCCCCCTCCTTCGGCGACACCACGCTCACTCTGCCCGGCCTGGCGGGGCCCCAGCCCGGAACCCATGAGGCCGCGCTTGGGGCGACCCTCGACGCGGACAACGTCCTCGAACTCGCCGTGAGCACCAAGGTGCTCACCGACCCGGACACTGTGTACCCGGTCTTCATCGACCCGCCGTTCACGAGCCGAAAGACGAACTGGACGCTGCTCTACAAGCCGGCGCCGACATCCAGTTTCTGGGACGGGCGGAACTTCAACGACGGCACGAACGAGGCCCGCGTCGGATACGAGGCGACGACCGGCGGACTCTCCCGCGCCGTCTTCAACTTCGAGCACCCGCAGGCACTGCACGGCGTGACCGTGCAGTCCTCGTACGTCCACTTCTGGCAGACGTACTCCTGGGGATGCTCCAAGCGCCAGTACAACGTCCACCTCACCGGCGTGGCGACCACCGCCAGCACCTGGAACAACCAGCCCACCTGGGGACGACTCATCCGTAGTCACAGCAACGGGGTCGGCTACGACTCCGCCAGCTGTCCGGACGCCTGGGTGAAGACGGACATCAAGTCCGTGGCTCAGGATGCCGCTACGAAGACGTGGAACACCATCGCTCTCGGCCTGCGCGCTGCGAACGAGGGCGACACCAATGCCTGGAAGAAGTTCATGGCCAACGGCGAGTACTCGCCGTACATCGAGACCACGTACAACCGGCCTCCCGCCGAACCCCTGCAAAAGTCCATGATCACCGAGCCCGGTGGCGTCTGTGACACCGCCAGCCCCTACCTCACCATCGGCAAGAGCGACATCACTTTCAGGGCGACCGGCTCCGACCCTGACAAGAACCTGGAGTTCGTTCACCTCAAGGTCTGGCCGACCGGGTACCCCGACAACGCGGTCTTCGACCAGGACCTCCCGCCCGCGAGCAACGGAGCCATCAGCCAGCGGATCGAGTGGACGGAGTTCACCCACGGCAAGACGTACTCCTGGTCGGCGTGGTCCAGGGACACCGAAGGCGCCGTATCCGCGTACGGCCCGGCGGGTACGGCGGCGTACTGCCAGTTCACGATCGACAACAGCATCCCCAGCAGCCCCACGGTCACCTCGGCTCAATTCCCACCGCCCGGCGACAACTCCGACGTCTGGAGCTCGGTCGAATTCGGCATCGGCGGTGACTTCACCTTCTCCACCGCCGCCACCTCCAACGGGGTCACCACGCACGACAAGAGCGTGATCAGGTACGAGTACACCTTCAACACCGCCAACGTCGCGGCCAGCACACCCCGCACCACCACTGCGGGAGCGCCGGTTACGGCAGCGGGCCTCAAGCCGCCCATGGCCGGCGTCAACACCCTCTACGTATGGGCGTTCGACGGCGTCAACCGATCCGCGCCCGCCAAGTACGTGTTCAACGTGAGACCGCGCAAGGTAGTTGACCCGGCCGGCGACGTGAGCGGCGACGGCACACCCGACCTCCTGGCGGTCGACGCCTCAGGAAATCTGCGCACGTACCCGGCGGATGCCGCTGGCGACGTCAACATCCACATGCCCGGAGCACACGGAGCAGAGGAGCCGTTCCCCAGCGGCTATTGGAAGCACGCGACAGCCAACACACCTGCCCTGATCAGCCACGTCGGCGACTGGTATCCCGGCGACGGGGTGAACGACGTCGTGGCCCGCATGCCGGACGGAAAGCTCTACCTCTACCCCGGTGACGGATACGGCAGCTTCGACGTCGACGAGCGCGTCGACATCCTCCTCCCCGCCGGTGCGCCCAACCCGGCTTCCCTCACCCAGCTCGCGGTGACCCGCGACATCACCGGCGATGGCCTGCCCGACATGTTCGCCCGTGCCGGAACCCAGCTGTGGGCCTTCACCGGATACACCGGCGGCAGCTTTACCGAAGCCCGGCTGCTGGCAGGCAGTGCGTGGGACAGCCGCGACATCGTCAGCGTCGACGACATCACCGATGACGGCGTCCCCGACCTCCTCTTCCGCAGTGAGGAAGCCGGGCGTGGACTCCTGCTCCGACACGGCAAGGCGGTCACGGGGGGCGGAGTCGATCTGAACTCGCTTGCGGCGGCGGCGAACTCCGGCACCGGAAAGGACGAGGTCTACGGGACCGGCGGCTGGAACCGCGCCAGCATGCCCATGATTCAAGGGACTCCGGACGCCACCGGCGACGGCTTCCCCGACTTCTGGGCCGTGAAGGCGGACGGAACCCTCCGGTTCTACCGAGGAGGCAAGGACGCCCACGGCACCTCCACCCTCGTAGGCGAGATTGGCTGGACCGGTCTGCTGACCCTCGGGTGACGGACGGCCGTCCCTTCGGGGGGCTGCCCCAGGCTCCGGAGACGGGCCGGGGCAGCCCCCTGAACCGTTGGGTGCTACTGAACAGGTGAAGGTGAGTTGGCGGGGTTGAGGCCTGCCGAATCTGCTCGCGATGCTCGTACAACCAATCGCAGATTCGTGAGTCCCATCAGGTGGCGCCCGGTGCGCCCGCACACTTCTGCGCATCTGAGGGAGAAACCGCACGTGCCCCACGCTCGCTCGACCCGGCGTCGGCTATTGGCCGCCGCCACCACCGTTCTCGCCGTCACCCTCGGGGCGGGCGCGCTGACTGCCCTCCCGGCGACCGCCGCCGACGTGGCGAACGACGGGACGGCTTCGAGGACGGACGCTTCGGCGACGCCGATCTCCTTCCCGAAGGACGCCAAGCTGACGAACGCCGGACTGAAGGGCTTCCTGGCGCGGCCGGAGACGGGCACCGATAAGCGCTGGACGCGGTACTCGGACGGCTCCTCACAGCTGTACGGCTCCAGGACCGAACTGCGCTCCTCGCGGACGACGGACTACCTGGTCTACCCGGCGCTCTACATGGTCACGCTCCGGAACCTGAGCACCATGTCCGTGCTCGACGTCCCCGTCGGGTCGCCCGGCGACGGCGCCAAGTACGTCGGCTCTGCGGCGAACGCGGTGTTCACGACGTCCGCGGACGGCACGACGACGCGGATGCACAGGCACGCCACGGAGGGCGGCGCGGTGACCGTCACCGGACTTCCGGCCGGTTCGACCGCCGTCGCCGTCACCCCGGGCACCCCCGAGGACGCGCTCGTCACGTTCGACGACGGCACGACGAAGAAGTGGGGCCTGCTCGACCTCGCCACCGGCGCCGTCGACGAGATCCACGACCGCACGCCGGGCTCGGCGGGCGGCGACATCGCCGTCTCCGAGACGCACGTCGCCTGGACCGAGGGCGACGAGACCGGACTGCCCATGGTGTTCCTCCTGGACCGGGCCACGGACAAGGTCCAGGTGATCCCGACCGACACGGCCTGGACGAGCGACCTCCAGATCGGCCTGGTCGGCGGCTGGGTGCTGTACGGCGAGGCGGGCGGAATCTCCAACGGCGACATCAACCCGCTGTACGCCCTCACCGCGTACGACCCGGCGACCGGAGCGAAGGTCAAGGTGCTCGACCACCTGACCTCGTCCGCCGCCGCCCCCGACGCCCTGTACGTCCGCGGCGGCACCGTCGCCCAGGGCGAGGGAATGTACAAGCTCACGCCCGGCGCGAACGGCGCGGCGCCGGTCGTCACCCAGGTCGCGAGCACCGGTGAGCCCACCCACGTCGTCATCGGCGGCAACGACATCCCCGCCACCGTCGACCTGGACGAGAACGCCGGAAAGGCGACCTTCACCTGGCAGCTCTCCCGGCACAGCGTGGACGCCCAGGTCACCCTGCGCCACGTCCGGACCGGGCTGGTCCGCGAGTTCTCCGTGCGCTACCCGACCTCCCCCAACGTGACGTTCACCTGGGACGGGACCATCGGCGGGGACTTCACGAGCGCCTACAACGGCGACTACACCTGGGAGATGACGGCCGAGCCGACCAACGGCATCGGCCCGTCCACCTCCGCCTCCGGCACCTTCAAGGTCGTCCGCAAGACCAACCCGCACGACTTCGACGACAACGGCAGCTCGGACGTCCTCTCCCGCGACGCCTCCGGTCGTCTGTGGACGAGCGACACCGCGTACTACAAGGAGTTCGGCCAGCTGACGGCTCAGTCCCGTCGTCTGATCGGCGGCGGCTGGAACGCCTACGACCGGATCGAGGCGACGGGCAACCTCGGCGGCTCGGCCGTCGGCGACCTCGTGGCCCGTGACAAGGCCGGCGTGCTCTGGCTCTACCAGGGGAACGGCCGGGGCTGCTTCGCCACCCGGGTGAAGGTCGGCGCCGGCTGGCAGGTCTACGACAAGATCGCAGCCGGCAGCGACCTGACCGGGGACGGGCGTCCCGACCTGCTCGCCACCGACAAGGCGGGCGCGCTCTGGCTGTACAAGGGGACCGGCTCCGCCACCGCCCCGTTCGCGACGCGCACGAAGATCGGCAACGGCTGGGGGATCTACAACGACCTCGTGGCCGTCGGCGACATCGCGGGCGGGCCGGGCGGCGACCTGCTCGCCCGGGACAAGACAGGTGTCCTCTGGCTGCACACGGGCAGGGGTGACGGCACGTTCACGCCTCGTACGAAGGTCGGCGCCGGCTGGAACACGTACCAGCAGCTCGCCGCCATCGGCGACGGCGACCGGGACGGCCGCCCGGACCTCGTGGCGACCAACCCGACGTCCCAGTACCTGTACGGGGGCACGGGCAACTGGAAGGCTCCGCTGCGCGGCAAGCAGTCCGCTTCCCTGCCGTACGTCGGTGACGCGGGCAACCTCGTCTTCTGATCCTGACACCACCGGACGCCGGTCGTGCCCCCGCGAGGGCGCGGCCGGCGTCGTCGTCCGTATCGCGAGACACTCCACCCCGGGGGAATGACAGGGGTGACCTGCGGGTTGACGCATGTCATGCCGTCAACCCCCGCCGAGCCCACCGCCCCCCAGGCCGCCCCCACCGGCCCGTCCGACACCGCCCCCGCCGCCGCCACCCGCATGCCACTGGCCGTCTACATCCTCGGCCTCTCCGTCTTCGCGCTCGGCACGAGCGAGTTCATGCTGTCCGGGCTGCTGCCGCCCATCGCCGACGACATGGGCGTGTCCATACCCCGGGCGGGTCTCCTCATCTCGGCCTTCGCGATCGGCATGGTCGTCGGCGCCCCGCTGCTCGCCGTCGCCACCCTCCGCCTCCCGCGCAAGACGACGCTCGTGACCCTGATCACGGTCTTCGGCCTCGGCCAGGTCGCCGGCGCGCTCGCGCCGAACTACTCGGTCCTCTTCGCCTCGCGCGTCCTGAGCGCCCTCGCGTGCGCCGGCTTCTGGGCGGTCGGGGCGGCGGTCGCCATCGCGATGGTGCCGGTGAGCTCGCGGGCCCGCGCGATGGCGGTCATGATCGGCGGCCTCTCCATCGCCAACGTCCTCGGTGTCCCGGCGGGCGCCTTCCTCGGCGAGCACCTCGGCTGGCGCGCCGCGTTCTGGGCGGTCGGCGCGGCCTCCGCGATCGCGCTCGTCGGCGTGGTCACCCGGATCCCGCACATCCCGGTCCCGGAGACGAAGCCGCGCCTCAAGCGGGAGCTGGCGATCTACCGGGACCGCCAGGTGCTGCTGTCGATCGTGATCACGGCGCTCGCGGCGGGCGGCGTGTTCTGCGCGTTCTCGTACCTCGCGCCGGTCATCACGGACACGGCCAGGATAGACGCCCGCTGGGTCTCGGCGATCCTCGGCCTCTTCGGCATCGGCGCGCTGATCGGTACGACGATCGGCGGCCGGGTCGCGGACGCGCACCTCTTCGGGGTCCTGCTCAGCGGCGTCACGGCCTCGACGGTCTTCCTGGTCGCCCTGGCCCTCTTCGCCTCGAGCCCGGTCGCCGTGATCGCCCTCTCGTTCCTGCTCGGCGTCTCGGCCTTCTACACGGCCCCCGCCCTCAACGCCCGCATGTTCAACGTGGCCGGCGCCGCCCCGACCCTCGCGGGCGCCACGACGACAGCCGCCTTCAACCTGGGCAACACGGCGGGCCCCTGGCTCGGCGGCACCACGATCGACGCGGGCCTCGGATTCGCCTCGACGGCCTGGGCGGGCGCAGCGATGACGGTGGTGGCCCTGGGCACGGTCGGTCTCTCGCTCCGGCTGACCCGCCGCCCATCCCGCAGCAACGTCGTCGCCTCCGCGACCCCGTCCCCCGCGCCCCAGGGCGACCTGGTCGCCTCCCGTACCCCCTAGCCCTCCACCACACCGCCGACCCGGCGGATCGCGTCCAGCTCCGCCGGGTCGAGGCCGCAGCCGAGCGAGAACCGGGTGCCCCGGAGGCGGCTTCCGAGCGTCGTGCGGGAGAGGATCTCGCCCGTGCGGAAGTCGCACGTCCACAGCTCGCCCATGTTCGTCAGGACGACGAGCCGGTCGCCGTCCTCGGCGGACCTGAGGGCCCGGATCCCACTGGGCACCCGCGGCATCCTCCACGAGAGCTTACGGACGGCGGATTGTTCGAGGCGCCAGGCGAACAGGCTCCCGTCGATCGACAGGGCCGCCATGTGCGAGGCGGCGCGGAAGACGAACGCCTCGACGTGCCCGTCGAGCCGCACCGGGAAAGGCAGCCCCCGGCCGTCGAGCAGGGCGGTCGGCCCCCACGCGTCCACGGCCGCGACAGCCCGGTCGTCCAGCACGAGCAGAGCACTGTCCGACGTCGAGTCCAGCATGGTCCCGTTGCTGCCCGGCCGGCATTCCTCCGTCCAGAGGGTGTGCCAGCCCTCCCCCTCGTCGCCACCGGCGGTCACCAGGTGCAGGCGGTCCTCGTCCTGGGCCAGAACGACGAGGCCACTCCCTCCCCGCATGAACATCGTCGCCCTGGCCAGCGGCACCGGGGGGAGATCGAGCTCGTGGACCAGTCGGCCCGTCTCCGGGTCCACGACGGTGATCCGATCGTCCTGGAAGCGGTACTCCGCCAGGGCGCGGCGCCCTCGCCACAGGACGGGCTGGGCACCCATGTCGGCCGAGACCGTCCGGACCACCGCGCCTGTCGTCGCGTCGACGAGACGGCCGCCGGTGGCGTCACCGCACCACCATGTCGTGGCGTCCCACTCCAGCAGTCGCATCGCTGGGGAATACCCGTCCAAGGGCAGCCTCAGCGGCGGCTCGTCGAGCCGCCCCGTCGGCCACTGCAGCGCCTCGGTACGCCCGGCGACCACCACGGCTCCGCTGCTGTGCGCGAGGACCGGCTGCCAGAACCAGCCGTTGTCCAGCAACTCGCCGCCGCGCAGACGGGCGCCCGTGAGGTCGGCCCCGGAAAGATCCAGACCTCGGAGTTCGGACTTGCGCAGATCCGCTCGGCGCAGGTTCGCCCCTGCCAGCGACTCCGTCCGAACCTCCGCCCACGGAGCGAAGCCCCGCAGGTCCACCTCGCTCAGGTCCGCCCCCTCCAGACTGCCGCCGGACTGGAGGATCAGGTTCAGGCAGTTGGCCGCGAGTCTGCCCGTGGACGCCTGTACACCGGCGGTCGCCCGCACCACGTCGAGGAGCCGTTCCCGGTGGTCCTCCCGTTCGCGCACCATCGTGTCGAGGAACTGGTACACCGCGTCGTTCTGCTCCAGCACGCCGAAGGTCGCGCCGAGCACGGCCGGGGGCTCGGCCGTGAACCCCTTGAGCGGGGGGAGTTCTCCGTCGGCGGACCGGGCGGCGAAGAACCGCGACCACGTCCACTCCTCCGCCGCCTCCGCCGCCGCCTCCGCGTCGACGTGCGCACCCGCCGTCGGGATCAGGGCCAGAAAGTCGCCGCCGAGCAGCCCCAGCTCGGCCGCGTACTTGAACGCGGCGAGGAACTCCAGCAGCGACTTGTGGGAGGGCCCGTAGTCCCCCTCGGCATTGCGCACGAACATGCCCTGGTTGCGCATGTCCTGTTCCCAGAAGTCCAGGTCCTTCGCGCTCTGCACCGCGGCTCCGAAGCAGGACCTCAACCGGTCTGGAAAGTCTCGATAGTTGAGGCTGAGCCTGTTGGTGGAGAGCATCTCCGAGGCGACCTCGCACAGGAAGAAGAGCTTGTCTCCCCGCGAGGTGAAGGTGCGCTCGGCCTTCACGTCGCGGTCCATCTTCCGCTGTACGGCGTAGAGGTAGATGCGCGCGAGGTCGATCTCGGCCCCTCGCTCGATCTCCGGCAGCGCGTCGATGACCAGCTCGGACATGACGGGCCGCCCCATCAGCTCGCGTACGTCCTCGTTGGCCATGATCAGACGGACCTTGTCCTCGGCGATGTCGTGCCGGAGCATGCGCTCGATCTGCTCGTTGTCGAACCGGACCAGTTCGACGATGTCGAAGGCCGGTCCGTCCTTCGGCAGCGTGGTCGCCGCGACACCCACCTTCGCGCCGAACAGGTCGCGCGCCTCGTCCGCGTCGCGGAAGTGCTCCTTGCGGCTGCTGAGCAGAACCTTGGCGCCGGGCTCCACGGCGTTGGCCAGTTCCCAGAAGTTCGAGATCACCGTGTGCCGGTCCGCGCGCGCCGCCATCTCGTCGAAGCCGTCGAAGATCAGCAGGAGGCGCCCCATCCGGTTGAGGACCCGGAAGACGTCGTAGCTCCGCAGATCGATCTTGTGCCGGTTGAAGAAGAACTCCGAGAGCAGACCTTGGACCGTGGTCTGCTTGGCGTAGTCACGCAGGGGGATGAGCAGCGGGATCCGGGGGCGCGGCACCCCCTTGAGCTTGGCGTCGCGCCAGCCGCGGGCCATCTCGCCCGCCAGATGCAGGGCGAACCACGACTTGCCCATGCCGAACTCGCCGAGCACGGACAGGTGCCGCTTCGCGGGCTCCTGCAGCCAGCCCTCCACATACGCGCCGAGCCCCCCGTCCCGCCAGTCGTAGGTACTGGTGTCGAGGGGACGCTGCGTCGCCGGGTCGATCTCCTCCTTGCGACAGGAGACCGGCACGTACCGGGAGTCGACACCCCGGCGGCGCACCTCGGCTTCGATCCACTCGATGTACGGTTCGAAGTCGGCCTCCAGGTCGACGAGTTCGTCGAACGAATAGCAGGACAGCACGTCGCCGCTGCCCGCCGCATGCCGACGAGCCGCCTCGCTGACCCGGAGGCGGGCGAGCCCCCACCCCTCCGCGGCGGACTCCGAGGCGACGAGCTCCCCCAGAAGTCGCAGGTGGTGCGGGAGCAGTTCACCCTCGACGCAGAGCATGACCGTGCGGTCGAACTTCCCGCGGCGGCGCTGCGGGATGTCGACGAGGAGGGCAACGCTGTCCTGGGCCGGCTCCCAGCTGCGCCGCACCTCGTAGCCGACCGCGGTGAACCATTCGTGGACGTCCTGCATGAGCCGTTGCGCGGGCGAGAGTTCGGACCGCCCCGGCTCCGTGCGCGCGCGGTGGTTCTCCTCGTCGGCACGGGTCCGGCTCACCTGTTCCAGGAGGGCGTCGACCTTCTGCTCCACGCGCGTTTCGTGGGGTGCCCGGCTGCGGTCCACCAGCGCCTGGAAGGCGGCGAGGAAGCCGTCGACGTGCTCCTCGAATCCGTGGTCGAGATGGCCGAATTCGATCGTCTCGCGGTTGCGGGCGACGGCTTCGGCGGCCTCGTCCCGCAGCCGGCTCCAGTTCCCCGAGGAAAAGGAGCTGTGGAAGGCATCCCGCACGTACGCGTCGCGGAAGAACGCGGTGACGGACGGCGAGCGCCCGACGCAGTACTCGATGAGCGTGTACGCGTAGAGGCTGAAGAAGTCCTGCGGTGGAGTCTTGGGGTCGAGCCGGACCGCCTTCAGCGCCCGGATCACCGCTTCCTTGCGCATCGCCGCGTCCGCCAGCGGTTTGGCGGTCGCCTTCCCGACGACTCCCGCCGCCGCGGTGACGATCTCCACCGACATCGGACCCCCCGTGTCTCGGCCTGTGCAGCTCCCGCCGCACCTTAGCGGGGACAGGGAAGGGCGCCGAGGGTTCCGGCCGCAATTGCGTCACACGGGCGTCATCGGACTTTCCGGACGGGCCGGGGCGGCCCCCGTCACCCCTCCGACGGCCAGTCCTCCGGGCGCCCCTTCGGTCGTCGCAGCCCCGCCTCCGTGATGAGGCGTACGAGTTCCTTCGAGCCGACCTCGACCGCGCCCGCCGACACCGCGTCCGCGTAGCGGTCGGACGGGATGTCGTAGTGGTCGCGCTCGAAGGCGCGGGGCGGGGCGCCGATCGTGGCGGCGAAGGCGTGGAGCTCGTCGTGGGAGACGTCGCTGACCAGGTGGGACCACATGCGGCCGTGGCCGGGCCAGGTCGGCGGGTCGATGTAGAGGGTCACGTCAGGCCGCCCACGGGGGCGACGACCACGCCGGCCTTGCCGCAGACCCAGTGGGGGTCGGGGCCGAGTTCGGGTTCGACGTCGAGGGCGTGCGGGTCGCCCGTGGGGCAGACCGGGCAGAGGGGCCAGCGTCCGTACCGTCCCAGGAGGGCGTCCTGGACGTCCTGGGCGACGAGGCCGGCGACGTACTCCATGCCCTCGGGCCACTGCTCGACCCACCAGCGCCGGTGGGTGACGGCGTCCTCGACCATCGACACGACCTCGGCGGCGGCCACGTCGCGCGCCGCGAGATCGGCGAGGACCAGGGCGCGGGCGGCGTGCAGGGCCTGCTCCAGAGGGTCGATGTCGTCCATGCGCACATTGTCACCCGACAAGCCTCGGGGGCGAAGGTCCCTTCCGCATCCGGGACCGTCCCGGGACCTCGGGGGACTCATGGGGTCTTGACGCCTCCCGTCTCCGAAAATATCTTTCAGATGTGACCAATGACGTGAAGGAAAGTTTCAGCGGCCAGACCGGGACCGTGCCCTCGCCCGGCACCCCGCCCTCCGCCGCGTCCGCCGCCGCCTCTGCGCAGGGCCAAGGCACGGGCTCCGGGGCCGCCGAAGCCGCCCCGCCCGCGCCCGCCCCGCCCGCACCCGCCGCGCTCGCGGCCAAGGTGCGGACGCTCGCGCCCTCCATGACCCGCTCCATGCAGCGCGTCGCCGAGGCCGTCGCCGGGGACCCGGCCGGCTGCGCCGCCCTCACCGTCACCGGCCTCGCGGAGCTCACCGGCACCAGCGAGGCGACCGTCGTCCGCACCGCCCGCCTCCTCGGCTACCCCGGCTACCGCGACCTGCGCCTCGCCCTCGCCGGCCTCGCCGCGCAGCAGCAGTCCGGCCGGGCGCCCGCGGTCACCGCCGACATCGCCGTGGACGACCCGATCGCGGACGTCGTCGCCAAGCTCGCCTACGACGAGCAGCAGACCCTCGCCGACACCGCCGCCGGCCTGGACACCGTCCAGCTCGGCGCCGCCGTCGCCGCCCTCGCCGGCGCCCGCCGCATCGACGTCTACGGTGTCGGCGCCTCCGGCCTCGTGGCCCAGGACCTCGTCCAGAAGCTGCTCCGCATCGGCCTCCTCGCGCACGCGCACAGCGACCCGCACCTCGCCGTGACCAACGCCGTACAGCTCCGCTCCGGTGACGTCGCCATCGCGATCACGCACTCCGGCTCGACCGGCGACGTCATAGAACCCCTCCGCGTCGCCTTCGACCACGGCGCCACCACGGTCGCGATCACCGGGCGCCCGGACGGGCCCGTGACGCAGTACGCCGACCACATCCTCACCACCTCCACCGCCCGCGAGAGCGAACTGCGCCCCGCGGCCATGTCGTCCCGTACCAGTCAACTCCTGGTCGTGGACTGTCTGTTCACCTGCGTCACCCAACGTACGTACGAGACGGCGGCCCCTGCCCTCGCGGCCTCGTACGAAGCCCTGGCCCACCGCCACGCCCCCCGCACCCGTTGACCAGAGCCCCGAAAGAGCCGCACGTGTCTTCTGCTTCCTCAGCTACGTACTCCGAACTGCGCGCCCAGCTGGCCACCCTCGCCACCGAAGCGTTCCGTCCCGAACTCGCGGAGATCGACCAGCTCCCGACGCTCGAGATCGCCCGCACGATGAACGCCGAGGACCAGACCGTCCCGGCCGCCGTCGCGGAGCGGCTGCCGCTGATCGCGGCCGCGATCGACGCCACCGCCGCCCGTATGGCGCGCGGCGGCCGCCTGATCTACGCGGGCGCGGGCACGGCCGGCCGGCTCGGCGTCCTCGACGCCAGCGAGTGCCCGCCCACCTTCAACACCGACCCCTCGGAGGTCGTCGGCCTGATCGCGGGCGGCCCGTCGGCGATGGTGAAGGCGGTGGAGGGCGCGGAGGACTCGCGCGAGCTCGCCGCCGCCGACCTCGACGGACTCGGCCTCACCCCGAACGACACGGTGGTCGGGATCTCCGCCTCGGGCCGTACCCCGTACGCCATCGGCGCGGTCGAACACGCCCGAGCCGCGGGCGCGTTGACGATCGGCCTGTCCTGCAACGCGGACAGCGGACTGGCGGCGGCGGCCGAGCACGGCATCGAGATCGTCACGGGCCCCGAACTCCTCACCGGTTCGACCCGGTTGAAGGCGGGCACGGCCCAAAAGCTGGTCCTCAACATGATCTCGACGATCACGATGATCCGGCTGGGCAAGACGTACGGAAACCTGATGGTGGACGTCCGCGCCTCCAACGACAAGCTCCAGGCCCGCTCGCGCCGGATCGTCTCGCTCGCGACCGGGGCGCCGGACGAGCAGATCGAGAGCGCGCTCGCCGAGGCGGACGGCGAGGTGAAGACCGCGATCCTGATGATCCTGGCCGACATCGATGCCAAGACGGCCGACCAGCGACTCCACGACTCGAAGGGCCACCTCCGCGAGGCCCTGACCCCGTAACACCCGCTCCCCCTCTCCCCTCCCCCACAGCAAGGCACCACCGCACATGAGCACAGACGACAAGAACCGCGCCATCGCCGCCGCGATCCTCCCGCTCGTCGGCGGCCCCGAGAACATCGACTCGGTGGCTCACTGCATGACCCGGCTCCGGCTGGGCCTGCGGGACCGCTCCCTGGTCCAGGACGACGCCCTGCGGGCGCTGCCGGCCGTGATGGGCGTGGTGGAGGACGACACGTACCAGATCGTCCTCGGCCCGGGCACGGTCGCGCGGGTGACGCCGGAGTTCGAGGCGCTGGTGGCGAAGGCGCCTGATCTGGCGGAGCGGGGCGCGGCGATCAAGGCGGCGCAGAAGTCGAAGAACCAGACCCCCTTCAAACTCTTCCTCCGCCGCATCGCGAACATCTTCGTCCCCCTGATCCCGGCGCTGATCGGCTGCGGCATCATCGCGGGCCTGAACGGCCTCCTGATCAACCTGGGCTGGCTGACCGGGGTCACCCCCGCTCTGGCGGCGATGGCAAGCGGCTTCATGGCCCTGATCGCGGTGTTCGTAGGCTTCAACACGGCGAAGGAATTCGGCGGTACGCCGATCCTGGGCGGCGCGGTGGCGGCGATCATCGTCTTCCCGGGGGTGGCGAAGATCGACGCGTTCGGTCAGACGCTGTCGCCGGGCCAGGGTGGCGTACTGGGCGCACTGGGCGCGGCGATCCTCGCCGTGTACGTCGAGAAGTGGTGCCGCCGCTGGGTCCCGGAGTCGCTGGACGTCCTGGTGACGCCGACCCTCACGGTCCTGGTGTCGGGCCTGGTGACGATCTTCGGCCTGATGTTCGTGGCGGGTGAGATCTCCACGGCGATCGGCGACTTCGCCAACTGGCTGCTGGCCAACGCAGGCGCGGGCGCGGGCTTCGTGCTTGGCGGCCTGTTCCTCCCGCTGGTCATGCTGGGCCTGCACCAGGCGCTGATCCCGATCCACACGACGCTCATCGAGCAGCAGGGCTTCACGGTCCTGCTCCCGATCCTGGCGATGGCGGGCGCGGGCCAGGTCGGCGCGGCGATGGCGGTCTACATCAAGCTCCCTCGCAACGGCTCCATCCGCCGCACGATCAAGTCCGCCCTCCCCGCCGGCTTCCTGGGCGTGGGCGAACCCCTGATCTACGGCGTCTCCCTCCCCCTGGGCCGCCCGTTCGTCACGGCCTGCGTGGGCGGCGCCTTCGGCGCCGGCTTCATCGGCCTCTTCAACATGCTGGGCGACAAGGTCGGCTCAACGGCCATCGGCCCCTCGGGCTGGGCCCTCTTCCCCCTCCTCGACGGCAACAAGGGCCTCGGCGAAACGATCGCGATCTACGCGGCGGGCCTCCTGGTCGGCTACGCGGTGGGCTTCGTAGCCACCTACGTCTGGGGCTTCAGCCCCCGCCTCCTGGAGGAATTCAACGTAGACACGGCCCCGGCGGAAACCCCGGTCGCATCGAGCGCCAACGGCGTCACCCCGACCCCGACCCCCGAACCGGAACCGCTGAAGGTCTAAGTACGGTACGAGACGGAGGGCCGCCCCCGGCGCAGAGCCGGGAGCGGCCCTCCGCCGCTGGTCGGATACGGTGCCGGGATGACGGAGAGCCTGCCTGCCGACGTAGCCGACGTGCTTGCGGCAGTCCTGAACTCGGACAGCCCGGTTCATGCCGCGCTCCGAAGGCAGGTGCCGTATCTGAGCGTGCGGGCTCGCTGCACCTGTGGGTGCGGTACCGCCTACTTCGAGCTCGACACGAGCCAGGTCGAGCCCGCGCCCACCCCCTCCGGCACCGTCGTGGCGGCCGAAGCGCCACTCGTCACCGAGGCCGGCGAGTGCCCCGGCGAGGTCTTGGCCTTCACGCAGGGTGGCTACCTGTCGTGGCTGGAAGTCTGTTCATGGAGCGACGACATCGAGGTGACCCTGGCCGCCGCACGTGACTGGCTGCGGCCCCGCTCCTGATCGCCCGAATCAACTCCGTGGCACCCCGTCCCCCCTGCCCCTACGCTGCCCCCATGGGACACGCCAAGACCTCCTACGTCTGCCTGCCGTGCCGTGCCTCGTACAAGCAGCCGTACGACAACTGGCGCGAGCGCCGGTGTCCGCGGTGCGCGCGCGTGATGATCCACGCCGGCTCCGCCTTCGCCCCTCCGCCCCGCCGCGACAAGGCCGCCTGGCGGACCCTCACGCTGCTGCTGAACGCCGGGGTCGGTTTCCACAAGAGCTGCTGCGGCGGCCCGGGATACCGCCCCCGCGAACTCCGCGAGGCCCGCGCCTGGCTGGCGGCACGGCGCCCCGCGCACTGACCCGCCCGTCACCGATCACCGCCTAGCCGCAGTACGCGTCCCCCGCCGGCCGCTCCCCCGTCATCAGGAACGTCGTCACGGCGGCGTTCCCGCAGGCGTTGCCGTTGCTCAGGTACATGCCGTGGCCGCCCTTGTCGACGGTGACCAGCCGGGCGCGGGTGCCCAGGGCCTCGCGCATCTTCAGGCCGCTCGCGTGCGGGGTCGACGGGTCGCGGAGGCTCTGGATCATGAGGATGTTGGAGGGGCCCCGATCGGTAATGCGGGTCGGCTTCTCGGTCGGGGGCTGCCAGAAGGAGCAGGGAGTCATGTTGGCCGGCATGCCCGCCGTCAGCGGGTGGCGGGCGCGGTCGGCGGCTACGGCGCGCTCGTGGGCGCGTACCGAACCGGGCCATTTCACGTCGTTGCAGATCACGGCGACGCTGAGCGCCGCGTCCGAGTCCGGCATCGGGGCGGTCGACTGCGCGGGCAGGACGGGAACCCCCTCCGGGGCCCGGGCCGACCGGACCAGTTCCGCGAAGGACGCGAACGCGGTGTCGGAGTAGAGGGCGTTCTGCAGCGCCTGCCGGAGAATGTTCCCGGTCAGCGGGACACCCGACGTCGTCGACTCCTTCGGCTCGCGGTCCAGGCGCGCCGCGAGTTCGAGTATCAACGACCGTACGCCAGACGGCTGTTCCGCCAAGCGCAACTCACCCCGCGCCGGGTCCGCCGCCCACACCGCGAAGTCCGGGAAGCGGTCCTCCGCGCCCTTCGCCATGTCCGCGAGCCACCCCCGCGCGACCCGCTCCGGGTTCGGGTCGGCGCTGCTGTCGAGCACCCAACGGTCCGTCCGGTGCGGGTACTTCGTCGCGTACACCGCCCCCACGTACGTCCCGTACGACACCCCCCACGCCGACAGCTTCTCCTCCCCGAGCGCCTGCCGGAACCGGTCCAGGTCCCGCGCCTGGTTCGCCGTGGTGAAGCTGCGCAGACGCTCACCGCCGTTGCGCAGACAGGCCTCGGCGGTCCGCCGGGACCGTTCGACGTTCTCGTCGATCGACCCGTCCGCGGCCGGCCACGACCGCAGGGTCACCATCCGCCGGTCCTCCGGGTCGAGCCCGCAGTTCGCCGTCGAACTCCCACCGACCCCACGCGGGTCGAACGCCACCAGGTCGTACGCCCCGCCCAGCTCCTCGACCAGCGCCGCACCCTTCTGCGAGAGCCGCTGCACCCCCGAACTGCCGGGCCCGCCCGGGATCACGACCAGCGTCCCGCGCCGCACCTCGGGCCGCTCGCTGCGGATCCGGGACACCGCGAGGGAGAGCCGTGGACCGGCCGGGTCGGCGTAATCCTGCGGTACGGAGAGCGTGGCGCACTCCTGACCGAGGCCCGCCGGCCCGCACGGCTTCCAGGAGAGGCCGGGCGTGGCGGATGCCGATGCGGCGGCGCCGGGGGCGACGGCGAGCGTGGCCGCGACGGCGGCGGAAAGAGCGAGAACCAGGCTGGTGCGTCCGTAAGTCGTCATGGACGCAGCCTCTTCGATCAGACGCCCACGCCCCATCCGGCCGGCAGGCGGACCGGAGGTAGGGTCAACCCCACCTGCCACATGGGGACTTCATGGCAGCCGCCCCTCACGGTTGAGAGCCCGCACCCGAGCCCGAAGCACCTCTCCTGGCAGCGCGGGACTGAGCAACTCGGCCGGGCAGTCCCACTCCCGCCCACCACCCGGCGGCCTCAGCTGCACGCAGGGCCCCACACACCCCATGACCCGCCCGATCCGCCCGTCACGCGTGTCCACGACGTACGCCCCGATGTTCATGCTCACCGCCGGACCTCATTCAGAACCGCCGCGAGCCGCAACGCGGTGTCGAGGTTGCACCGCCCGAGCTCGACAAGCGGATACGCCTCACCGGTCCCGGCCATCGTGAGCGGGTCGACACCGAGGGAGGGCAGGGCGACGCCGAGGGCGTCGAACTCACCCTTGAGCTGACTGACGACTTCCTGAACGGCTTGCAGACGCTCAAGCGAAGTAGGCATTTTAGGGGCCTTTCCACTCTGTGTATCGGTTTCGACTACACCGAGTGTCCGGATGGAGAAGACTGGGGAACAGTGGTGCAGCCCCAACAACCCCAGATGTGCAAGCGGGAGTTGATGACCCATGGCCACGGCCGGACAGAGGAAGCCAGACCCGTCGACCTCACCCAGGGCGATAATCGGCGCGGAACTGCGCCACGCGCGGGAACGGAAGGGCCTGAGCCAGGAAGCGCTGGGCGAACTGCTCTTCGTGAGCGGCTCGTACATCGGCCAGATGGAGGCGGGTACGAGACGGATCCGACCGGAGATCGCGTCCCAACTGGACGAGCTGTTGGGAACGGACGGCTTCTTCACGCGCAACTGCCCGGCGGCGAACAAGTCCAAGTACCCGGACCACTTCGCCGAGGCGGCGGAGGCGGAAGCGGTGGCGCAGACGATCAAGGAGTTCGAGCCACTGCTGATCCCCGGCTTGGTGCAGACGCCGGCGTATGCACGGGAGCTCTTTCGCGCGTATCGGCCCACGGCTACCGAGGCAGAGATCGACGAGCTCGTCGACGGGAGGCTGGCTCGTGGCCGACTGCTGGACGACCCAACAAAGCCGTTGTTGTGGATGGTGATGGGAGAAGCGGCGCTTCGCCAGGTGGTGGGTGGACCGGGCGTGATGGCCGAGGCGTTACGGCATGTGGCGGCGCTGGCACGGCGCCACAGGGTGATCGTGCAGGTGCTCCCCTTCGCGGCGGGGGCCCACGCATCTCTGGGCGGTCCGCTCAAGCTGATGTGCTTCGAGGACGCCCCTCCCTTGGCGTACTTGCAGGGCCTCGGGTCAGGCCGCCTGGAGGATGACCCTGCCACCGTCGCCCGCCACACTCTCACCTACGAACTCGTAAGCGCATCCGCGCTGTCACCTCGCGAGTCCCTGGCCCTGATCGAGTCCGTGGCGGAGGATTACGCCCATGAAGATCAACGCTCCTGAGTACGACCTGAGCACAGCAATCTGGTTCAAGTCCAGCTTCAGCGACGGCACCGGCGGCGACTGCGTCGAAGTCGCCACCTGGCGCAAGTCCTCGTACAGCGCCGGCGACGGCAGTAACTGCCTGGAGGTCTCCGACGACCACCCCGGCATCGTCCCCGTCCGCGACTCCAAGACCCCCGCCGGGCCGAAGCTCGTGTTTCGGGTCGCCGCCTGGACAGCGTTCATCGAGGGCGTTACGGGACCCCGCTGAGTGAAGCGAGTCGGGGACCAACCGGCCGGCGCACACTGCCGCCGCGCACCCCGGTTGGTCTCTGACGGCTCCCGGTGGTGACCGCCCCCGCGAGTCTCTGGACTGGCCGCCCTCTCTCCGAGTGTGGCGGGTTCCACCGGCGCCTCAAGGGCGCTCCTTCGTCGCGTCGCTTCGCGATGGCCTACGGCCACCCTTGACCCGCCGCCTCCACCCGCCCTTTCACACTCGGAGGGCGGCCCGGGGTGGGGGCCAAGCGCGGAAGCAGGGTTCGTGACTGGGCCCGGCTCAGCGCCTGCGGGCGAGTGAGGGGTAGGCGCGGCAGTGGAATGGGGCGGTGGCGGCACCGGCTCAGCGGCGGACGGCGGTCGTCGGGCCGGGACTCATGCCCCGCCGGTAGCCGCACGGTGGGGGTGCGCCACACTCACGTATCCCGACCGCCCAATGGCAAGGAGCACGGTGGAAACGACGGTGCGGCAACCCCGGAAGCGCGCACGCGGCCTCGTGCTGGCAGCGGTACTGATCTCCCTGGCCGAGCTGACCGGCTGGTGGTGCAGCCGGGACGGCGGTCTGCGTCTGGTGGCGCAGGTGTTCCACCACCCTTTGCTGTTCGGCGTGTTGGTCGTGGGATTGCTGACGGCGGCCGTGTTCGTCGGGGTGCGCAGCCTGGTCGTCCGCATCCTCACCGGCATAGCGGCCGGGCTCGCGGCCGTCGCGGCGATGCCCTTCTTCCTCTTCGGTCTCTTCGGTCTCACCGAAGAGACGTCGGACAGGACGGCCCCCGGCCTAACCGACCGGCACCTCGTGATCGAAGAGGGATCGGACATGATCGACCCGCTTTGGTGGGTCTACGTCGACGAGGGCTGGGGCCCGACCCAGCGTCGCTGGAAGGTGGGCTACTTCAACGGCGACGACTACACCAACGGCCTGTACGAAGCGCACTGGGCAGGGCCCAACCAGATACGCCTGGTCACCGGTGACCCAGCCGAAGGGTCTCAGGTCCATCTCATCGACCTCGACCCCGAGACCGGCAAGCCTCTGCGCACCCTGACGATGGGCTAGGCCCATCACGGGTCGCACGCCCCGGACCCCGAACTCGGGCCGGCGGGCTCAGCACACCGAAGAGCCGCTCACTCGGCTTCGATCATGTCGCCGGCGACGCAGACGAATCCCTTCACGAGGGCATGCGCACGTCGGCCGGCTCGGACCGCGCCGACCACGCTGCCGTCGCGCGGGAAGATGACGACCTCGGCGACCTCCGCCCCCTCGCGGAGGATCTTCACACGGTCCCCGGCCCTGAAGTCCCCCTCGATGGGGTCGATGTAAACGGCACTGTCCCCCTTCCCGAAGACAAAGACATCCGTGACCTCGGCCCGGTTCATCCGCCGACCTTCCATCAGTACCCACGTTCCTTCATGGTGGCGATCTCAGCCTGTGGAAGGCGCCATCGCGCCAGTCCAAAGTAGGGTGACATCCCACGCCGCGAGCTCGCGCCAAGCACAAGGAGGCGGAATGCTCGCCAACTCGTCGGCGCTGGCGGCCGGAAGGCGTCATTCGGTCGGACGGCGCTGGGATGGAACCGTTCTCGCCGTGGGCAATTCCGCAGCCGCTGAATGTCGTGTCGAGCGATGGGAAGACGTCGTCGCGGTGGCAGCAGGCAACGTCCATACCGCGACGAACACGGGCAGGTCTCATACGGTGGGACTCCGGTCGGACGGCACGGTGCTGGCAACGGGGTGGAATGGCGATGGGCAATGTGATGTCGCTGGATGGCGAGGCGTCACGGCCGTGGCCGCGGGCTGGCGCCGCACACTCGGGCTGTTCGCCAATGGCCGCGTGCTAGCGGTTGGCCGGAGTTCAGAAGGACAGTGTGCCGTGCAGTCCTGGCGCGAGATGGTCGTCCTCTCGTGTGGTGACTGGCACTCGGTCGGCGTCCGGTCGGACGGTTCTGCACTGGCCGCGGGAAGCAACCGAAGACGGCAGTGCGCCGTTGAAGGGTGGCGTGACCTAGCAGCCATTTCGGCTGGGTATCTCCATACCGTCGGCCTCAGAGCTGACGGGCGGGCAGTAGCGACCGGCGACCGGGCAACCGGAGCGTGCGAGGTCGATGACTGGGAAGACGTGGTGGCGCTCAGCGCGGGCAGCTACCACACCGTCGGGGTCACTGCGTCCGGACTGGTCCTCGCAGCGGGAGACAACAGCTACCGACAGTGCGAAGTCGGCGATTGGCGCGACATTGTCGCCGTGGCGGCCGGTTCAACGCACAGCCTTGGCCTGCGCTCCAACGGCACAGTCGTGACCGCCGGGAATAATGCCGACAGCCAGTGCGAAGTCGATGCCTGGTCCGGAGTCAGCTTCCACAGCCCTCAGGACCGCGCCAACACAAACTGAACTACCGTCAATTCCCAGCCTTGGAAACCTCATTCTGATTCTGGTCAGGAGATCACCCGAACTGCCACCCGGGGTACGGTCTACACGTGATCTACCTGATAGGCGGCCCGCCGCGGGTGGGCAAGAGCACCCTCGCGTGGATGCTGCTGGAACGGGACGGCATCCCGGGATGCCCGACGGACGCTCTGGTTTCGATGCTGCAGCGCGCCGCGCCCGAGCACGGCGTGCGCCACGGCACGCACCCGGACAAGGCCGTACCGGCGCAGCCCTTCCTCGTCGAGTTCATCCGTGCCACTGCGGAGAGCCTGGACGACTCCGATCCCCTGGACGGCTATGTGGTCGAGGGCGACATCGTCACGCCGGCGGCGGCCACCGCCGCCGCTGGTCTCGGGATGCCATTGAGCTGCGTCTTCCTCGGGAACGCGGAGCTGACCACCGAACACTTGAGGGCCGCCCCGGACTGGCTCGACGGAGCCGATGACACCACCTACCGGGAGATCGCCGCGTGGGTCAGGGAACAAAGCACTGCCCTGCGTGAAGCCTGCGCGGCCAGCGGACACGTCTACGTCGAGTTGGGGGATGGCTACACCCAGGGCCTTGAGAGGGCCTATTCGATACTGGTGGAGAGGCGCTGACCCGGGCGTCCGCCGCCGAGTGCACGTTTGCCCCCGAAGTCGCCACCCAGCACCCGATTTGCCCGGCTACGACCGCAGTTCACGCGAGACCATGCCGAGTTCGGCGCACTTAGGGCACGAACGACGGCCGCAATCAGCGGGGCATGAGGCCCGACCGAACGACGACCGCCGCCCGCTGAGCCGGTGCCGAGCCGCCCCACTCCACTGCCGCGCACCCAGAGCCGACCCCACGCCAACTCCCCCACCCCCGCCACAAACCGAGCCCCCACCCACCGGACGCGAGGGACCCGCCCGGCCGGAGCGATACCCGGCCCCCACCCCACCGGGCCGCCACCCCGCTCCGCCACCGCAGCGATCCCCGGCCTGCCCGGTGGCCACGCCCCCGGCCGCCCCCCGAGTAAAAGCAAGCGACCGGAGGTGGTGGGTCAAGGGTGGAGCGGAGCGGAATCGGCGCAGCCGACGCGACGAAGGAGCGCCCTTGACGCACCACCTCCGGTCGCCACACTCAGAACGAGGGCGGCCGAACCAGAAGCCCACCAACGCCCCCGCCACGACCGCCTCGGAGACCCGAAGCTCAAGCTCCGAGCTTCGAGCGCTGTTCTACGGAATGGGTACGGGGCTTGGGATCAACCCGCCCACCCACCCCCGGAGTTGACTCTCCGCGAGCAATTTGCCACCCAGCGTCATATGCCTCTACGGTGAGTGAACACGTGAATAAGAAACGGCCCCCGCAAGGTGCTACCAACACCTGCGAGGGCCTCACCAACCAGATCGAGAAGGTTCGATCCATGGCTGATGCCGAGTTTAGTGCTGAGCTCCACCCCCTCGCCAACCCCGGCTACGGCAAGCGTTCCACGCCGTACCAACTCCCGCCCTCCTCAACCGACTTCGCGCACCTCCCGCCCCGCGAAGCCGCCATCGCCGCCTACATCGACCGGCTGCTCGACGGCAGCGACATCTCGGTGAAGATGCTGGCCAAGCACCTCCCCTACGGCCAGTGCGCGCTGCGCACCGCCCTCACCCGCATCACCCGAACCGGCCATCTGCGCCGGGGCCGCGAGTGCCTCGACGGACTCTGGATCACCCGAACGTGGTGGTCCCGTACGGCCCGTGACGACGCCTGGTGGGCGGCCTTCCAGCGCGGCGACGTGCCGAAGCAGAAGCCCACCCGTTCCCGCGCCTACGTCCTCCTCGCCGCCCTCGGCCGTACGAACTCCGCGATGTCCCTCTCCCACGCGGAGTGCCAGGCCCTCGCGCCCCTGGTCAACGAGTGGTTCACCCGGGACGCCACCGAGGACGACGTCACGCGCGCCCTCACCACCGGCCTCCCGACCCCCGTCCACCACCCGGCGGCCCTCGCCCGCAAGCGCCTGGCGACGAAACTCCCACCGGAGCCGATCCGCCGCCGCGACCGCCCACCCCTCCGCCTCCTGGAGTGCGCCAAGTGCGGCGCGCCGGCCTACGCCCACCTCCTCAGGGACGGCGAATGCGGCCCCTGCCACGGCGAATCCGCACCCACAGCCGCACCCACAGCCACGCCCCCACCCAACACCCGCCGCACCCCCGTCCTCCCCGCCGCCCGTGTCCGCGCCCACGCGGCGGCCATCCGCGCCCGCGAAGGGACTCACACATGACGGTTCAACTCGTCCGCGCCGACGACGGGGCACGATGGAGGGGAGGAGGCGACGCCATGACCCCCAGCACCGCCGATGACCGCCCGGACATGTCCATCGAGGACTTCGAGGAACTCGCCGACCGCGCCCCCGAAGGCGTGAAGCTCGAGTTTCTGAACGGCCGGCTGGTCGTCAAGTACGGGCCGATCGACATCGATGACTTCAAGGAACTCGCCCGAGTTGCCCCCGAGGGCGTCACCCTCGAACTGATCAACGGAGAACTGAGGGTCAAGCCCGTGCCGGACGGCGATCACGCGGAGATCTACATGTGGCTCATGCGACAGTGCATGCAGCACCGTCCCGAGCTCGGCCTCTACCCGGAGTGGGGCATGGCGATCAAGACGTACCGCAAGGGCGTCGCGAGGCCGGACGGAACCCTCGCTCCACTCGGGCACTTCGCGGCCAAGGCGGAGTGGGGCGACCCCGAGGGCGTTCTCATGGTTGTCGAGATCACCTCTTACGACTCCGACACCCACCGACGCGACCGCATCGAGAAGCGCGACGGCTATGCCACCGCCGAGATCCCCGTCTATCTCCTCGTCGACCGCGACGCCGGCTCAGTCGTCGTCTTCAGCGAACCCCGCCACGGCGTCTACCAGCACCGCGCCGCCCACCCCTTCGGCGACACCGTCCGACTCCCCGGCCCCGTAGACATCACCCTCGACACGGAGAAGCTCAAGGACTACGTCCACTGAGATGAGCGGGGACGGGCCGGCTCAGCCCAGCTCACCGCAGCTCCGCCCCCGACGCCACCACCACCCCATACAAGTCACCGATCGTCGCCAGCGCACTGTGGTGAAGCTGCTCGGCGGTGACAGTGGCGACCGTGGCGACCCCCGCGATCCCCGTACGCAGGGGTCGGGTCGCGCAGGCGTCGGCGATGACGGTGGGGCGGTTTCCGCGCAGGAACGCGCCTTCGGCGGTGAACGTCACGCACATGTGGGTCATGAACCCGGCGATGACGACGTCCTTGTGCCCGGCCGCGTCGACGTGCTCGGCCAGGTCGGTGTTCACGAACGCGTTCGGGACGTGCTTCACGACGACGGCCTCGTCCTCGACGGGCGCCACGCTCGGGTGGATCTCGCCGATCTCGGCCCGGATGTCGTACGGGGTTCCCTCGCCGCCGTCGTTGACGACGTGGATCACCGTCGCGCCCGCCTCGCGCGCCCGCCCGAGCAGCTCGGCGGCCGCTTCGAGCGCGGGCTGCCAGCCGGACAGCTCCATCACGCCGCGCGTGTACGTGTTCTGGTAGTCGACGAGGATCAGCGTCGCGTCGGCAAGGGACGCGGGCGTGTCGTCGAAGCCGTTCAGCTCACGCAGCGTCGTGGACCCACCAGTGGTCGTGCTCGTACCCATCGAAGTACCCCTTGTTCGGTGTCATTCGCTCCGTCTGAAACGCTATGGCCGACCATGACGCGTCGGCAATGTCACCCAACTTGCAGATACGGACATCGAGAATGAGCCCTAGCCCGGTGGAACACCTCATCGTCATCGTCCTCTTCGACGGCGTCGATCTCCTCGACGTCACCGGCCCGCCCGAGGTCTTCGCGCTCCTGCGCCGCGAGACGGAGGACGCGGCCGGCTACCGCGTCCTCCTGGCCGCCGAGACCATGGACCCGGTCACGACGTCCGCCGGGGTACGGATCCTCCCCGACGTCACCTTCGACGAGGCCCTCGCCCGTAGTACGGACACCCTCCTGGTCCCCGGCTCCGTCGAGGTCCAGACCGACGCGGACGGGCAGCGCCGCGTGCACGCGCTCGCCGACCCGGCGGTCGTCGACCGGGTCCGTGCCCTCGCCGCCCGGACCCGCCGGGTCACGTCCGTCTGCGTCGGCGCGCACATCCTCGCCGCCGCCGGGCTGCTCGACGGCAAGCGCGCCACCACCCACTGGTCGACCGCGCGGCAACTCGCCGCCGAACACCCGCTGGTCGAGGTCGACGCCGACCCGATCTTCATCCGCGAGGGTGACGTGTGGACCGGCGCCGGGATCAGCGCCTGCCTCGACCTCTCGCTCGCCCTCGTCGCCGAGGACTTCGGCGAGACCGTCGCGCTGCGCGTCGCCCGCCAGCTGGTCATGTACCTCAAACGCCCCAGCGGCCAGAGCCAGTTCAGCGTCCCGCTCGAACCGGTCTCCACGACCCGGCGCGTCGAGGACCTCCGCCACCACATCACCCGCAACCTCGCCGAACCCCTCACGGTCGACGACCTCGCCACGTACGCGAACGTCAGCAGCCGCCAGCTCACCCGGATCTTCAAGGACGAACTCGGCATGACCCCGGGCGTCTACATCGAGGCCGCCCGCGTCGAACGCGCCCGCGCCACCCTCGAAACCTCGGACGACACCCTCGAACGCATCGCGTCCACCTGCGGCTTCGGCACGACGGACACCCTCATCCGAGCCTTCCGCCGCCGCCTCGACACCACCCCGACCGAATACCGCCACCGCTTCCGCACTGAACCTACGGGTGCATCCGCGCGCCCTTGAGCGCCTTGTCGACCGCGTTGCGGGGGCCGTACACGGCGAGGCCGACCACGTCGAGGCCGGCCGTCGGGACCGCGCGTACCGCGGCCCGGTTGTCGCGGTCGTTGCCGGTGGTGAAGAGGTCGGCGGTGAAGACCGCGCGGGGCAGGGCGCGTGACAGTACGCGGGCGTGCGCGGCGGTCAGGGTCTCCTTCGCCCCCTCGAAGACGAGGACCGGCTGCCGGAACATCGGCAGGTAGGAGACGTCGTCACCGTCGGCGTACGGCTCGCCGATCACCTCGGGGAGTTCGGTGCCGAGGCCGCTGACCAGGAACGCGGTGACGTTCAGCCGCTGCCAGGTCTCCAGGTCCTCACGCAGCAGCACGGCGATCTTGTTGTCGAAGCGTACGTCGTTGCTCATGCCTCGAGACTGCCCGTCGCCCCGCCACCGCTTCTTGTACGTTCTTGGCATGGTGGCAAGGTGACGCGTGAAACGGTGACCGCTTGGCGCCCGCGGATCCCCGGGGTCGTGGAGGTCTTCCACGCCCACTTCACCGAGCACGCGTACCCGATGCACGTCCACGACGCGTGGACGCTGCTGATCGTCGACGACGGCGCCGTCCGCTACGACCTCGACCGGCGCGAGCACGGCACCCCGCACGACACGGTGTCGCTGCTCCCGCCCCAGGTCCCGCACAACGGCTCCCCCGCCACCGACCGCGGCTTCCGCAAACGGGTGCTCTACCTGGACCTGACCCAGCTGGACGAGAGCTTCATCGGCCCGGCCGTGGACGGCCCCGACCTCGCCGACCCGCTGCTCCGCGCCCGGGTCGCGCGGCTGCACGCGGCGCTGGCGCACCCGGGCGACGAGCTGGAGGCGGAGAGCCGTCTCGCCCTGATCGCCGAACGCCTCCGCAGCCACCTGCGCCCCCGCCTCGCCCCCGCCCTCACCCCCACTCCCGTCGCCACCAACGGTGTACGGGGCGTGGCTCACACCCTGCGCGAGCTCCTCGACGCCCGGCTCGAGGAGGGCGTAAGCCTGGAGGAAGCCGCGCGGCTCCTGCACGCCCACCCCACCCACCTGGTACGGGCGTTCACCACGGCCTTCGGCATCGCCCCGCACCAGTACGTGACGTCCCGCCGCGTCACCCGGGCCCGCGGTCTCCTCCTCGCCGGCCGTCCCGTCGCGGAGGTGGCCACGGAGACGGGTTTCTACGACCAGTCGCACCTGACCCGCCACTTCAAACGCCACGTCGGCACGACCCCGGGACGCTTCGCTCAGACGACAGTCAGAAGCCGCTCGCACAACTAAAGCCACCCCCGCTGTACCCACCCGAGCCGCTGGTCCCGCTCCCGCCCGTGCTCCAGCGGGAGGTGGAAGGCGGTGGAGGCGGGGGCTCCGTGAGCGTGCGGTAGTTCTCGTAGAACAGCTCCTGCCACCAGTTCCGGAACGCGACGCCCGCCTCCCGCCGTGCCTCCCGCAGCGCGGCGCGGTCCCAGACGACGTCGGGCAGGTTCAGGTCCAGGAGCGCCCGCCGCAGGCCCGCCAGGTCGACGCCCGCGCCGTCCCCCTCCCGCGCCCGCGCCGGCAGCTCGGCGCTGTGGACGTCGTGCCGGAAGACGTGCACCGTGCGCCGGCCGCCCTCCGCGCCCTCCGCGTCCACCACGCACCAGCCCCACACCGCCCGCTCCGCGAGCCGCGCCCTCCGCGCGCGCTCCTTCGCCCTCAGCCGCTCCCGCTCGCGGATCTCCGCCGCCACCCTCTCCTGCTCGGCCCGGACCGCCGCGCGGATCTCCTCGCCCACAGGCGCGTACGCAACGAAGGCCTCCGCCAGCACCCGCTCGTAACGCCCCCGGGTCTCCGCCCAGGCGTCGAGCGCGCGCCGCAGGGCCAGCGGTCTCCGCCACGGGAGGGCGACGACCCTGGCGTGGGCGGCGCGGAGTTCGGCGCTGATCGTGTCCACGGTCCTGACGTGGAGGACGGCGGCGTTCACCCAGCGGCGGCACTCCTCCGGAGTGCACGGGACGAGCGCCCCCGAAGCGTCGTGGAGGCCCGGGGTGCGTACGGAGAAGTAGGGGCCTTCGTATCTGCTGGTCAGGAGGTAGTCGGGGAAGTTCTCGTAGACGTGGACCTTGCCCTCGACCCGTACGACCTGGTCCTCGCCGCCCTGACGGCCTGACAGCTCCCAGTAGTGGGAGAGGTGCGGTAATTCCGAGCGACGCATCGGCTCCACCCCCGCGGGTCGGGTTCCCCCATGCCCTTTCCCCCATGCCCTTACCCAGGGCTGCCCTCCCGCACCCGCCCGTACATCACCATGTCCCGCCGCTCGCCGCCCATTTCCTGCCAGGACCGCAGCAGTCCCTCCCGTACGAACCCGGACCGCTCGGCCGTCCGCGCCGAGGCCTCGTTCCAGGGTTCGACGAGCAACTGCAGGCGCGGGATGCCCAGTTCGCCCAGCGCCCAGGTGCTCACCGCCGTCAGCGCCGCCGCCGCGGCGCCCTCGCCCCGGCAGGAGGGGACGATCCAGTAGCCGAGGGTCGCGCGGCCCTCCGGGAGGTCGCGGAGCCAGAGGCCGATCATGCCCGCGGGGCGGGCGTCGCGGCGGCGGACGACCACGAAGGAGTAGCCCGCGCCCGTCTCCGCGCGGCTCCACTGCCTGCGGACGAACGCCTCGCCCTCCCCCTCCGAGTACACCGGCGGGACCGTGTTCGTCAGCGGGATGTACGGGTCCGTCGACGCCTCCTCCACGAGCGGCAGGTCCGCCCGCTCCCACGCCCGCAGCTCGTACGGCCCCGCGTCGAGCCGCGGCACGTCCAGGCTCACATCATCCCCAGGTACACCGCGAGCCGGTCGTACTCCTCCTTGATCCCGGCCTCCATGCCGGTCGCGAGGGCCTGGTCGCGGATCTCCGTCGACGGCCAGATCGACGTGCTCGTGAGCGCCGTGCCGCCGTCGGGGGTGTCGTCGAAGGTGAGGGTGACGTGCACCGGCGGGCCCGGCATCAGCTCGAAGACCTCGGTGTAGACGAGGCGCTCGTGCGGCAGGATCTCCTCGTACGTTCCGGAGAAGACGATCTCCCGGCCGTCGGGCGCCTTCTGGCCCCAGCGCCACGCGCCGCCGACTCGGAGGTCGATGTCGCAGACGGTCGTGGGCATCGCGGCCACGCCGTACCACTGGCGGACGTGCTCGGGCCGGGTCCAGGCCTCCCAGACGCGGGCGGGCGGGGCGTCGAAGGTGCGGGTGATCACCAGCTCGCGGTCGGTCGGTGTCGTCAGCAGCGTGATCATGGCTCGCTCCCGCCTTCCGTAGGCCGGTGGCGGCGGCTTTCCGTGGCCCGTGCCGCCCCCACCCCACCAGCATCACCCCGAACGCCCGAGGGCGGCACCCCCAGCAGGGAGTGCCGCCCTCAGTCGCGTACAGCTCGCGTACAGCCACAGCCGGAGCTGCGTGTCCGCGAGGAACTGCCGGAGCTACCGATCCAGACGGATCAGAAGTCCATGTCACCGCCCGGCATGCCGCCCGGAGCGGCCGCGGAGGCCTTCTCCGGCTTGTCGGCGATGACGGCCTCGGTGGTCAGGAACAGCGCGGCGATGGAGGCCGCGTTCTGCAGCGCGGAACGCGTCACCTTCGCCGGGTCGATGATGCCCTCGGCGATGAGGTCCACGTACTCGTTGGTCGCGGCGTTCAGGCCGTGGCCGACGGGCAGGTTGCGGACCTTCTCCGCCACGACGCCGCCCTCGAGGCCGGCGTTGATGGCGATCTGCTTCAGCGGGGCCTCAAGGGCCAGCTTGACGATGTTGGCACCGGTGGCCTCGTCGCCCGTCAGGTCCGCCTCGAGCTTCTCGAAGACGCTGGAGGCCTGGAGCAGGGCCACGCCGCCACCGGCGACGATGCCCTCCTCGACGGCCGCCTTCGCGTTGCGAACGGCGTCCTCGATGCGGTGCTTGCGCTCCTTGAGCTCGACCTCGGTCGCGGCACCGGCCTTGATGACCGCAACACCGCCGGCGAGCTTCGCCAGGCGCTCCTGCAGCTTCTCGCGGTCGTAGTCGCTGTCCGAGTTCTCGATCTCGGCGCGGATCTGGTTGACGCGACCGGCGACCTGGTCGCTGTCACCGGCACCGTCGACGATCGTGGTCTCGTCCTTGGTGATGACGACCTTGCGGGCGCGGCCCAGCAGGTCCAGGCCCGCGTTCTCGAGCTTGAGGCCGACCTCCTCGGAGATGACCGTGCCGCCCGTGAGGATGGCGATGTCGTTCAGCATGGCCTTGCGACGGTCGCCGAAGCCCGGGGCCTTGACCGCGACGGACTTGAAGGTGCCGCGGATCTTGTTGACGACCAGGGTCGACAGGGCCTCGCCCTCGACGTCCTCGGCGATGATCAGCAGCGGCTTGCCCGACTGCATGACCTTCTCCAGGAGCGGGAGCAGGTCCTTGACCGAGGAGATCTTGGAGTTGACGATCAGGAGGTACGGGTCGTCCAGGGACGCCTCCATACGCTCCATGTCGGTGGCGAAGTACGCCGAGATGTAGCCCTTGTCGAAGCGCATACCCTCGGTGAGCTCCAGCTCCAGACCGAAGGTCTGGGACTCCTCGACGGTGATGACGCCTTCCTTGCCGACCTTGTCCATCGCCTCGGCGATGAGCTCGCCGATCTGGGTGTCGGCGGCGGAGATGGAGGCCGTGGAAGCGATCTGCTCCTTGGTCTCGACATCCTTCGCCTGCTCGAGCAGGGCGCCGGAGACGGCCTCGACGGCCTTCTCGATGCCGCGCTTGAGGGCCATCGGGTTGGCGCCGGCCGCCACGTTGCGCAGGCCCTCGCGGACGAGCGCCTGGGCGAGGACGGTCGCGGTGGTCGTACCGTCACCGGCGACGTCGTCCGTCTTCTTGGCGACTTCCTTGACCAGCTCGGCGCCGATCTTCTCGTACGGGTCCTCGAGCTCGATCTCCTTGGCGATGGAAACACCATCGTTGGTGATCGTGGGGGCGCCCCACTTCTTCTCGAGGACGACGTTACGGCCCTTGGGGCCAAGGGTGACCTTGACGGCGTCGGCGAGCTGGTTCATCCCGCGCTCGAGACCGCGCCGTGCCTCCTCGTCGAACGCGATGATCTTGGCCATGTGAAGTGGTCCTCCCGGACATGGGGTGGATAACGCTCCAGGACCGCGCCGACGCCCGCGACGGACGGCCTGCGTACCCGGCGGTTCCTTGCCCCACCTGGCCGCGGACCTCGTCTGCCCGATCCTCGTAAGCACTCTCACCTTCAGAGTGCTAACGCCAATGATTAGCACTCGGCCCATGCGAGTGCAAGCGACTCTCAAGGATCGAGCCCGGGTCCACGGAGCCCCCGCACACGCACGAGGGGTCCGCATCCCGGTCAGGATGCGGACCCCTCGGCGTGAGAACGCGTGAGTGCGTACGTGGTGGCCGATCGCGCCGTGCTCAGACGGCGAGCTTGACCATGTCCGCCTGCGGACCCTTCTGGCCCTGCGAGATCTCGAACTCGACCCGCTGACCCTCTTCGAGGGTGCGGTATCCGTCCATCTGGATCGCGCTGTAGTGGACGAATACATCCGCACCACCGTCGACCGCGATGAAGCCGTAGCCCTTCTCCGCGTTGAACCACTTGACGGTGCCCTGAGCCATGCCTAACTCCCCTATTACTGGCCCTTGCGCGGGACCCGCACTTCGCGGACCCGGGTCAGACCCTGCGCCGGAACGCGTCGACCGCGGCTGAATGTATCTGCCCAACTGCCCTCTGCAACAGGTCAATCGGGCGAGAATTCTGGGCACGCCGTAAAGGAGAATTCCGGAGAATTGATTGAATTCCGGGGCAAGTCGGGCCCGGCAAAGCGCGCAGAAGGTACAGATCGTTCGCGCACTTTGGCTGCTTCTTGTCGCGTGCGGCGCATTCTCATATGCGGCTGGCACGGAGCAGCGCGGTGAAGCCGGGGGGACTTCCCCAACTCTACCCCGTTCAACCATGCAGAATTGCCCCCTCCGCTTCTCTCGCGGAGGGGGCAATTCAGTTACTCAGGGTAAAGCGAGCGCTCGGCCGTGGGCTGAGCAGTCGTGGGCTCAGCAGCCGCCCGCCACCGCCGGGATGATCGAGACGCCCGCGCCGTCCGGCGTCGCCGTCTCCAGGCCCTGCTCGAAGCGGACGTCGTCGTCGTTCACGTAGACGTTCACGAAGCGGCGCAGCTTGCCCTGGTCGTCCAGGACGCGGGCGGAGATGCCCGCGTGGTTCTTCTCCAGGTCCGAGATGACCTCGGACAGGGTCGCGCCCTCCGCCGGAACCTCGGCCTGGCCGCCCGTGTAGGTACGGAGGATGGTGGGGATACGGACCTTGACGCTCATGTGCTGCTGCCTTCCGTGTACGGACGAGTGGGGGTCAGTGGGCCAGGCCGGCGTCGCGGAACGCGTCCAGGCTCGGCTTGATGGTGGCGGTCGCCTGAGAGGTGTCGGCCACCGCGTCCAGGGTCTTGAGGCCGTCGCCCGTGTTGAGCACGACGGTGGTGAGGGACGGGTCGATGAGGCCGGCCTCGACCAGCTTCTTCGTCACGCCGACCGTCACGCCGCCCGCCGTCTCGGCGAAGATGCCCTCGGTCCGGGCCAGGAGCTTGATCGCCTCGACGACCTGCTCGTCGTTCACGTCGTCCACCGCGCCGCCGGTGCGGCGCGCGATGTCGAGGACGTACGGGCCGTCGGCCGGGTTGCCGATGGCGAGCGACTTGGCGATGGTGTTCGGCTTCTGGGGCCGTACGACGTCGTGACCGGCCTTGAAGGCGGCCGACACCGGCGAGCAGCCCTCGGCCTGGGCGCCGAAGATCTTGTACGGCTTGTCCTCGACCAGGCCCAGCTTGATGAGCTCCTGCAGACCCTTGTCGATCTTCGTGAGCTGCGATCCCGAGGCGATCGGGATGACGAGCTGGTCCGGGATGACCCAGCCCAGCTGCTCGCAGATCTCGTACGCGAGCGTCTTGGAGCCCTCGCCGTAGTACGGCCGCAGGTTGACGTTGACGAAGCCCCAGCCCTCGCCCAGCGGGTCGCCGATGAGCTCGGAGCAGAAGCGGTTGACGTCGTCGTAGTTGCCCTCGATGCCGACGAGCTCGCCGCCGTAGACGGCGGCCATGACGACCTTGCCCTGCTCCAGGTCGTGCGGGATGAAGACGCAGGAGCGGAAGCCGGCGCGGGCGGCGGCGGCGCCGACGGCGCCGGCCAGGTTGCCGGTGGAGGAGCAGGAGAGCGTGGTGAAGCCGAAGGCGCGGGCGGCTTCCAGGGCCTGGGCGACGACGCGGTCCTTGAAGGAGTGCGTCGGGTTGCCGGAGTCGTCCTTGACGAAGAGCTTGCCGGGCTCGACGCCCAGTTCGCGGGCGAGGTTGTCGGCCTGGACGAGCTTGGTCCAGCCCGGGTTCAGATTCGGCTTCTCGGCGACGTCGGCGGGGACGGGCAGCAGGGGGGCGTAGCGCCAGATGTTGGCGGGGCCGGCCTCGATCTGCTTGCGCAGCGCCTCGGGGTCACCGACGGGAAGGTCGTACGCGACTTCGAGGGGGCCGAAACAGAGCTCACAGGCGAAGATCGGGCCGAGTGCGAAGACTTCGCCGCATTCCCGGCAGGAAAGTCCGGAAGCGGGACCGAGATCGACCGTCCGAGCGCTTTCGGCAGTGCCTGCGGTGGGGGCGGTGTCGGGGGTAACAGTCTGTACAGCCATGGAGGCGAGGCCCTTTCTCCTCATCTTTCCCATGGCGAACGTCGCCATGAGACGGATTTGGCACCTTCCCTAGCCGGGAGCCTCGCGGGCGCAGTGCTGACGACTGCGGACGAGACCGACTGGAGGGTTGCCGGGGCTTCAACGGGCCGTTTCCCTCTGCCCCTCTGGATGAGCGGTATTCGATTGTGTGGCGCGGGCGGCACCCCGACATGCATCGGGCGTCCGCGTTGTTCAAGACTGTAACCGAAGGCCCGGAGGCTTGAACCTGCCGTCCGAACCGCGAGATGGAGATCACGTGCTGGAGGAAGTGGAGCGCTGGCTGGGCCGGCGGTCCTGGTCCGTGGCGGACCGAAGACTGGACCGCGTCCTGGCGGCGAAGCACGGGACGACGGTCAGCGTCGTGCTGCCCGCGCTGAACGAGGAGGCGACGGTCGGCGAGATCGTCTCCGTCATCCGGCGCGAGCTGATGACCGAGGCCGTTCCGCTCGTGGACGAACTGGTGGTGATCGACTCCGGTTCCACCGACCGTACGGCGGAGGTGGCGGCCGCGGCCGGGGCGCGGGTGGTGGCGCGGGACGCGATCCTGCCCCGGATACCGGCCGTGCCTGGCAAGGGCGAGGTGCTGTGGCGGTCACTGATGGTGACCGAAGGGGACATCATCTGCTTCGTCGACGCGGACCTGCGGGACTTCTCCGCGGACTTCGTCACCGGCATCGTCGGCCCGCTGCTCACCGACCAGGACATCGACTTCGTGAAGGCGATGTACGACCGCCCGCTCGGCGACGCCCCAGGTCAGGGCGGTCGGGTGACGGAGCTCGTGGCGCGGCCGCTGCTCAATCTGCACTGGCCGCAGCTGGCCGGCTTCGTGCAGCCGCTGGGCGGCGAGTACGCGGCGCGCCGCTCGCTGCTCGAACGGCTGCCGTTCCCGGTCGGTTACGGAGTGGAGCTGGGCCTGCTCGTGGACGCGCTGCACACGGTCGGGCTCGACGCCCTCGCGCAGGTGGACGTCGGGGTCCGCAAGCACCGGCACCAGGACGGGCGGGCGCTGGGCCGGATGGCGGCGGCGATCTACCGGACGGCGCAGCTGCGGCTCTCCCGGGGCCATCTGGTGCGGCCCCGGCTCACCCAGTTCGAGCGCGGCGAGGACGGCTTCACGCCGCACACGTACGCGGTGGACACGGAGGAGCGGCCGCCGATGGTGGAGATCGCGGAGTACGCGCACCGCCGCGTGGCGTAACGCCGAATGATTGTGTTTTTTGCCTAAATTTCCCTTTCATGCGGTTCAAAAATCGGATGACCATGTCGGTGGCGGCGCTCGTCCTCGCCGCCGGCTCACTCGGCTCGCTCTCCCTCGCCGTGGCCGGTCCCGCCGCGGCCGACGTGGTGGAGCCCTTCGGCAAGCGCTACGCCGAGTCGCTGTACGGCGACTTCACGACCATCGGCAACACGGTCATGGGCTGCCCCACGGCCCCCGCCGACCTGGCCGCGCGCTGCGCCACCGCCGCCTCCGGGCAGGGGAGCGACAACAACAACACCTTCGCCATGAAGCGGATCAACACCGCCTCCATGGACGGCGGTTACGGCTCCAGCACCGGCCACGTCGTCGTCCCGGCCGGGGCGAGGGTCGCGTACGCCCGGCTCTTCTGGGGCGGCAACGACGGCACGTACAAGGGGCCGAGCGGGGCGCAGCTGAAGCGCTGTGACGTCTCCGGCGCCGATGTGGTGACCTCGCCGGGCGACCACGCCACGACCGCGCCGCACATCAGGGTCGGGGCGGGGACGGCGACGGCGGTCTCGATCGACAGCATGGTGACGGACCCGGCGGACACCGGCGGCCCGCACTACTACACGGGCGAGTCGGACGTGACGGCCGCGTTCGCGGGCGTGACCGGTACGGACGCGCGGGTCGCGGTCGGCAACATCTGGGCGCCGGACGGCAAGGGCTGTGTGGCGGGCTGGTCCCTGACGGTCGTCTACGCGTTCCCCGGCCCCGAGCCGACCCACGCGCCCGACCGCCGCAACGTGTACGTCTACGGCGGGCACGTCCTGCAGCGCTCCACCTCCCCCGCGACCACGATCACCGTCGACGGCTTCCACCGGACGACGGGCAAGGCGCGGGCGAGCGTGACGGCGTACGAGGGCGACTGGAACACGCCCGGCGACAAGTTCCTGGTCGACGGCAAGAACGTCACCGAGGCGCACACGGGCAACACGAACAACTTCTTCGTCAGCGAGGACGACGGCGCCGTCGCGCCGAAGCTGACGAACAACCTCTCCATCGACACCAAGGCCTTCGACATCCCGGACGGCGCGATCCCGGTGGGCGCGCGGTCGGCGGAGCTGACGTTCACGACGACGGGCGACACGTACGTGCCCTCGGGCCTGGCCTTCTCCGTCCCCGTACCGGACCTGGAGATCACCAAGACGGCGAGCCCGCAGAAGGTGAAGCCCGGCGACACCCTGACGTACACGATCACCGCGAAGAACATCAGCCGGCTGGACCACCCGAACGCCAAGTTCAGCGACGACCTGACCGGCAACCTGGACGACGCCGCCTACCTGGGCGACGCGAAGGCGACGCTCGGCAAGGTCACGTACGACGGGCCGAAGATCGGCTACGTCGGTGACATCCCGGCCGGGAAGACGGCAACGGTCACGTACTCGGTGAAGGTCCACGACCCGGTGCGCGGCGACGGCCGACTCGGCAACAGCGTCGAGGTCGAGTCGCCGCGCTCGAACTGCGGCAAGGGGAGTGAGGACCCGGCGTGCGGGGTGACTCCGGTCCTGGACCCGCCGACGCCGGAGCCGACGCCGGAGCCGACGCCGGAGCCGACGCCTTCGGACCCGGTGGACCCCACGCCGTCCCCGTCCGAGTCGGAGGTGGCACCGTCCCCCGCGCTCACCACCCACCAGCCCCGCCCGACCCCACACGCCCCGGACGGCCCGCACGGCCCCGGTGGTTCGATGGCCGAGACCGGCTCCAGCGGTGAGCGGCTCTGGCTGCTCGGCGGGCTCGCGCTCGCCCTGGCCGCGACCGGCCTGGTGGCGAAGGCGGCCCTGCGCGGACGCCGCGACCACTGAGGCGTCCACGGAGGCGGCCACTGAGCCGCGACGAGGGGCGAGGATTCGCCAGAGTCGTATACGTACGTTTGAGCGTTTACGTGACGGGCTAGGTTCGCCACATGGCTTCTGTGCTCGTGGCGTCCAACCGAGGTCCTGTCTCGTACGCCCTCGCCGCCGACGGCACACTCAGTGCCCGGCGCGGCGGGGGCGGTCTCGTCTCAGGCCTGAGCGCGATCTCCTCCCAGGACAGCGTGTGGGTGTGCGCGGCCCTCGGGGAGGGCGACCGGGAGGCGGTCAGGCGCGGGGAGTCCGAGCCGGGCGTACGGATGCTGGACATCGACCCGGAGGTGTACGCCGACGCGTACAACGGGATCGCGAACTCGGTGCTGTGGTTCCTCCACCACCACCTGTACGAGATCCCGCGCGAGCCGGTCTTCGACGCGGAGTTCCGCCGCCGCTGGGAGTCGTACCGCAGCTACAACCGGGCCTTCGCCGAGGAGCTTGCGGCCCGGGCGGACGAGGGCGCGGCGGTCCTGGTGCAGGACTACCACCTGGCCCTGGTCCCGGGGCAGCTGCGCGAGCTCCGCCCCGACCTGCGGATCGGCCATTTCACGCACACGCCGTGGGCGCTGCCGGAGTACATGCGGATGCTGCCGGAGGACGTCCGCGAGGAGCTGCTCTGGGGGATGCTCGGCGCGGACGAGCTGGGTTTCCACACCTGGGGATGGGCGCAGGCGTTCATCACCGGCGCGCACATCCACGGGCCGGCGGGCGAGGCCGACGGCTTCTGGCGCAGCGACGACCCGTGGCGCGGGGTGGAGCACCGCAGGGCGGGCGGCGAGCGCAGGCGCACCCGGGTGCACGTCTTCCCCCTGGGGGTGGACGCCGACGACCTCCGCGCGCTCGCCCACACTCCCGAGGTCGACGACCGGCTGGCCGCGCTGCGGGCCGAGATCGGCGACCGGCGGACGATCGTGCGGGTGGACCGCACGGAGCTGTCGAAGAACATCGTCCGCGGCCTGCTGGCGTACCGGGAGCTGCTCCAGGAGCACCCGGAGTGGCGCGGCAAGGTCGTCCACCTGGCCTCCGCGTACCCCTCCCGCCAGGACCTGGAGGTCTACCGCGCGTACACCGCGTCGGTGGCGGAGCTGGCGGAGGAGATCAACGCGGAGTTCGGCACGCCCGACTGGCAGCCGGTGCTCCTGTCGGTACGCGACGACTTCCCCCGCTCACTCGCCGCGTACCGCCTCGCGGACGTGGCCCTGATCAACCCGGTCCGGGACGGGATGAACCTGGTCGCGAAGGAGATCCCGGTGGTCTCGGAGACGGGCTGCGCCCTGGTCCTCTCGACGGGCGCGGGCGCCTACGAGGAACTCCACGAGGACGCCCTGACGGTCAACCCGTACGACGTCTCGGAAACCGCCCGCGCCCTCCACCACGCCCTGACGATGCCCGCCGCGGAGCGCGCGGACCGCTCGAAGCGCCTCGCCGTCGCCGCGACGGCCCTGCCGCCGCAGCGGTGGTTCCTGGAGCAACTGGAGGCGCTGCGGGGCACTGACTAGCCCCTCGCCGGGGCGCGTGCGGCTCAGCCGCCACGGCCCGCGCGGATCTCGCGGATCTCGCGGATCTCGCGGATCTCGCGGATCTCGCGGAGAGCCTGCCCGGGCGCCCCCTGAGCCTGCTCGGGCGCGCGGCGCAGCCCGCCCGGGCTGCGCCGCGCGGCGCGGTCTCCTCAGGCCCCCGCCCCCTCCCGTACCGCCTCCGCCAGGGCCGTCAGGAAGCGGACCACGCCCGCCGGGCCCTGGACCGACAGGTCGGCGCGGTCGGAGAGTTCCTGGACCTCCGTCGAGCCGCTGCACACGAGCAGGCCCGGGGTGCCGTCCGAGCGGAGTTTCTCGACCGCCGCGAAGGCCGGCAGGTCGCCCAGGTCGTCGCCCGCGTACAGGACGGAGCCGGCGCCCACCTCCCGTACGTACTCCGCGAGCGCCACGCCCTTGTCCATGCCCGGGGGGCGCAGTTCGAGGACCATGCGGCCGGGTTCGAGGACCAGGCCGTGGCGCGCGGCCAGGTCGCCGAGCGGGGCCTTGAGGGCCTCGAAGGCCGCCTGGGGGTCGGCGGAGCGGCGGGTGTGGACCGCGACCGCGCGGCCCTTCTCCTCGATCCAGGTGCCCGGCCAGGCACCGACGCCGTCCAGGACGCCTGGCAGCTCGGCCCGGACGGTGGCCACGCCCGGGTGGACGGCCGAGGCCTGGACGGTGCCGGTGACCGCGTCCCAGCGCTCGGCGCCGTAGTGGCCGAGGACGACGAGGTGTTCCAGGCCGGGGACACCGGCGAAGCCGCCGTACCGGACCGCCACGCTCGCCGGGCGGCCGGTCACGACGGCGACCGAGGCGATCCGGGGGGCCAGGGCGGAGAGCGCGGGGACGGTGCCGGGGTGCGCGCGGGCCTGTTCGGGGTCCGGGACGATCTCGGCGAGCGTCCCGTCGAAGTCGAGGGCGACGACGGCCTTCTCCGGTCGCGCGAGAAGCGCGGCCAGACCGTCGCGGCCTGCGGATGTGGTCGGGTGCGGAAGGCTGCTGACCATACGACGACCCTACCGACGCGGCCTCAGCGGCGCTGCTCCTTCTCCGCACGGACCCGGCGCAGTCGGTTGACCGTCACCGGGTCGTGCGCGAGGGCGCGCGGGTCGTCGAGGAGGGCGTTGAGGAGCTGGTAGTACCGGGTCGCGGACAGGCCGAGCCGCTCGCGTACCGCCCGCTCCTTGGCGCCGGGCCCCGGCCAGGAGCGGCGTTCGAGCGCGAGCACGGCCCGCTCCCGCTCCCCGAGCCCGGTGTCGTCGCCGCCAGGGGCGTCGTCGGGTCGGGGATCGCTCGCGTCGGTCATACGAACAACCTATTACTCCGCGCTCTCGGCCGCCGTCGCCTTGCGGGCGATCCCGCCGAGTACGTCGGCCGGCTTCGCGCCCGGGGTGACCGCCTTGCCGATGTTCTGCTTGATGGTGTCGCTGACCTGGGCCCAGGAGGTCTTGCCGACCGGCGGGAGCTGCGAGTTCGGCAGCTCGGCGAGGAACTCGTGGAGGTCCTTGTGCTCCGGGTCGTTCTCCATCCGGGAGTACGCGCTCACGGTCGGCGGCAGCAGGTCGTTGTCGCCGGCGAACTTCAGCACGTTCTCGTCGCTGAAGACGAAGTCGAGGAAGTCGCCGATCTGCTGGCGGTGGCCGTTCTGCTTGAAGCCCATGATCCAGTCGGCGACGCCCATGGACGCCCTGGACTTGCCGTCCGCGCCGGGCAGCGCGACCTTGCCGACCTTGACGCCCTTCTTCTGGGCCTCCTGCATCAGCGAGGGGTGGCCGTTGAGCATGCCGACCTCGCCGCGCGAGAAGGCGGCGAAGGCGTCCTTGCGGTTGAGCTTGCCGGGGGCGACGGGGCCGGTGAGGTCCTTCTGGACCAGCTCGGTCTTCAGCCACTCGAAGGTCTTGACGTTCTGCTCGGAGTCGATCCGGTAGCGGTCGGAGCCGTCGGTGTAGCCGTCGCCGCCGCTGAGCAGCCACATCATGGTCTCGGCCTGCGCCTCCTCCGGGCCGAGCGGCAGCGCGAACGGGTACTTCACGTCCTTGGCCTTCAGCTTCTTCGCCGCCGCGGCCAGCTCGTCCCAGTCGGCCGGCGGCTCGCTGATGCCGGCCTTGTCGAAGAGGTCCTGGTTGAAGAAGAGCAGCCGGGTGGAGGCGGCGAAAGGCAGGCCGTACTGGGTGCGCTTGTTCTCGCCTGCCGTGACGAGCGGGGCGAGGAAGTTGGCCTGGACGGGGATGGAGAGCAGTTCGTCTGCGGAGTAGAGCTGGCCCGCGGCCGCGTAGTCGGCGTAGGCGCCGATCTGGGCGATGTCGGGGGCCTGGCCGGCCTTGACCATCTCGGCGACCTTGCGGTCGACGTCGTTCCAGGACTCGATCTGCACCTCGACCTGCACGCCGGGGTGCTTGGCCTCGTACGCGGCGGTGACCCCGTCCCAGTACTTCTTGGTGGTGTCGCCGCCGTTCAGGTCGTAATCGGCCGCGACCAGCCTGAGGGTCACGTCGCCGGCGGCGCTCTCGGTGAGCCCGCAACCGGACAGACCCGCGGTCAGCCCCAGCGCGGCGATCGTCGCGGTCAGTCCTATGAATCGCCGCTGCACAGCGTCGCCCCACCCTCTGCTCGTCGTTGAGCTGTGATTTTCACAGGAGAGGAAGCATAAGGTCTACACCACTTGGGTAGATTCTCGGTCTACGGGTGAAGACCTTGTGAAGCCCGTCACCGCAGGTCGCACCCGCCATCACTCGAATTTGTATCCCAGCGCAACAATATCGGTCAGTGGACTAGACCTTTCGGGCAGGAACGGGCGAGACTGTTCCCGTGAGACACGTCATCGCCCTCGATGTGGGCGGCACCGGCATGAAGGCCGCCCTCGTCGGGGCGGACGGCACCCTGCTCCACGAGGCACGGCGCGCCACCGGGCGCGAGCGCGGCCCGGAAGCCGTGGTCGAGACGATCCTCGGCTTCGCCGCCGAGCTGCGCGCCTACGGCCTCGAACGGTACGGAGAGCCCGCCGCGGCCGCCGGAGTCGCCGTCCCCGGCATCGTCGACGCCGCACACGGCATCGCCGTCTACGCCGCCAACCTCGGCTGGCGCGACGTCCCGATGCGCGCCCTGCTCAGCGAGCGCCTCGACGGCATCCCCGTCGCCCTCGGCCACGACGTCCGCACCGGCGGCCTCGCCGAGGGCCGGATCGGCGCGGGCAACGGAGCCGACCGCTTCCTCTTCGTGCCGCTGGGCACCGGAATCGCGGGCGCCATCGGCATCGGCGGCGCCATCGAGGCCGGCGCCCACGGCTACGCCGGCGAGATCGGCCACATCGTGGTCCGCCCCGGCGGCGCCGAGTGCGGCTGCGGCCAGCGCGGCTGCCTGGAGCGGTACGCCTCCGCCTCCGCCGTCTCCAAGGCCTGGGCCGCCGCCTCCGGCGACCCGGACGCCGACGCCGCCGACTGCGCCAAGGCGGTCGCGGACGGCGACCCCCGGGCCGTCCAGGTCTGGCAGGAGGCCGTCGACGCCCTCGCGGACGGCCTCGTCACCGCGCTCACCCTGCTGGACCCCCGCACGCTCATCATCGGTGGCGGTCTCGCCGAGGCCGGGGAAACCTTGTTCACACCACTGAGGGCCGCCGTGGAGGAACGCGTCACGTTCCAGAAGCTGCCCGCCGTCGTACCGGCAGCCCTCGGGGACACCGCCGGATGCCTGGGCGCGGGCCTCCTCGCCTGGGACCTTCTCTCCCTCGACTCGGAGGTATCCGCCTGATGGCCGTATCCACAGTTCTCGCCGGGGCCCGTGTGGTGCTGCCGACCGGCATCGTCGAGAACGGACGGGTGATCGTCGACGGCGGTCGCATCGCGGGCTCCGCGCCCGCCGACGCGCCGGCGCTCGACCTCACGGGCCACTGGGTCGTCCCCGGCTTCGTCGACATGCACAACCACGGCGGCGGCGGAGCCTCCTTCACCTCCGGCACCGTCGACGAGATCCTCACCGGCGTCCAGACCCACCGGCTGCACGGCACCACCACCGTCGTCGCCTCCTTCGTGACCGGCGAGATGGACTTCCTGGGCAGACGCGCCGGCCTGCTCTCCGAACTCGCCGAGCAGGGCGACATCGCCGGCATCCACTTCGAGGGCCCGTTCATCGCCCCCTGCCGCAAGGGCGCGCACGACGAGACGCTGCTGCGCGACCCCGACCCGGCCGACGTCCGCAAGCTGATCGACGCCGCGCGCGGCCAGGCCAAGATGGTCACCCTCGCCACCGAACTCCCCGGCGGCATCGACTCCGTACGCCTGCTCGCCGAGCACGGCGTCGTCGCCGCGATCGGCCACACCGACGCTACGTACGAGCAGACCGTCGAGGCCATCGACGCGGGCGCCACCGTGGCCACCCACCTCTACAACGCGATGCCCGCGCTCGGCCACCGCACCCCCGGCCCGATCGCCGCGCTCCTGGAGGACGAGCGGATCACCGTCGAGCTCATCAACGACGGCACCCATCTGCACCCGGCCGCCCTGGAACTGGCGTTCCATCACGCGGGCCCCCGGCGCGTCGCGTTCATCACGGACGCCATGGACGCGGCCGGCTTCGGCGACGGCCTCTACTCGCTCGGCCCGCTGGCCGTCGAGGTCAAGGACGGCGTGGCACGGCTGGTCGAGGGCGGCTCCATCGCGGGCTCGACCCTCACCCTGGACCGCGCGTTCAAGCGCGCGGCGACCATCGACAAGCTGCCCGTCGACTCGATCGTCCAGGCCGTCTCCGCCAACCCGGCCCGGGTCCTGGGCATCGACGACCGCGTCGGCTCCCTGGAACCGGGCAAGGACGCCGACCTGGTCGTCCTAGACGCCGACTTCGACGTCAAGGGCGTGATGCGCAAGGGCAACTGGGTGGTTGAACCGCACCTGGCCTGATATCGCCCCGACGGACGCAAGGCGGTTGGCCCGGGGACTGGGCCAACCGCCTTCTGTTTGGCATGATCGGGGCGCGAACTTTGGACGAGGTACGGGGGTACGGCAGGTGATTCTCACGGTCACCCTCAACACGGCGCTGGACCTCACGTACCGCGTCCCCGCCCTCGTCCCGCACGCCTCCCACCGCGTCACCCAGGTCATCGAACGCCCCGGCGGCAAGGGCCTCAACGTCGCCCGAGTCCTGGCCGCCCTGGGCCACGAGACGGTCGCGACAGGCTTCGCGGGCGGCTCGACGGGCGAGATCCTCCGCACCCACCTGGCAGGCGGCCCCGTGGTCGACGCCCTGGTCCCGACCACCGGAACGACCCGCCGTACAGTCGCGGTAGTCGACACCGCAAGCGGCGACACGACCCAACTAAACGAACCGGGCCCGACAGTCACCCCGGCCGAGTGGTCGACGTTCACCGCCCACTACACCGATCTCCTCGCCGACGCATCCGCGGTGGCCCTCTGCGGCAGCCTCCCGCCCGGCATCCACGTCGGCGCGTACGCGGAGCTGATCCGGCTCGCCCGCTCGGCCGGCGTCCCCGTCCTCCTCGACACCAGCGGCGAACCCCTACGGCGTGGCATCGCGGCCCGCCCCGACGTGGTCAAGCCCAACGCCGACGAACTCGCCCAGCTCACCGGCTCCCGCGAACCCCACCGCGCCACCCGCGACGCCCGCCGCCGCGGCGCCCACGCGGTCGTCTCCTCCCTGGGCCCCGACGGCCTCCTGGCCGCCACCCCGGACGGCCTCTGGCGCGCGAGCCCCCCGGCCGCCGTAAAGGGCAACCCGACGGGCGCCGGCGACTCGGCCGTAGCGGGCCTCCTCTCAGGCCTGGTCGACAAACTCCCCTGGCCGGACCGCCTCACCCGCGCGGTAGCCCTCTCGGCGGCAACGGTCCTCGCCCCGGTCGCGGGCGAGTTCGACCGCACGGCGTACGAGGACCTGCTCACGCGTGTGACGGTGACGGACGAGTCCGAAGCCGCGTAAGCCGACGCCCCGCGGAACCGAAGGTCCCACGGGGCTCACGGCTGCCGCCCTCCTGACGGGACGCCACAAAAACAGCTCCACCCGCGAAGATGATCGGACCGCCTGCGCGATGTGAGGATGTGGGTGAGTTGATCGATCGTGAAGGAGAGTCGGGATGAGCGGCCAACTGGAACTTGCCGACGCATACGAAATGATCTATTCGGCGGCGTCGCGGATGATGTGGCAAGAGGAGAACCGCGTATGGCGCCTGGACAGTCTGGGCGGGGGGTGGTCGGAGGAGCGCCGCGCGGCATGGCGGGAGTTGGAGGCGGCGCTGTCCGTCTCCGAGGGTCCCGCGCCGCAGGAGGGGGAGCCGTCGGATCCCACGCGTCATCTGATCTCCCGGCGCGCCGCCGGGCCTGTCGACCGGCCGATCACCTTCGCCGAGGCGGTGGCGGAGTGGGAGGCCCGGATGGCCGCGGACCCGGGCCCGTGGGAGACCCGGAGCGAGCCGTATCTGAACGACTACCTGGTGCCGGGGCGGGCCGTGGTCGTGCCTGAGGGTCACATGATGACGCTGACCCTCCCGTTCGCCGACCTGGTCAACCGGCTGGCGCCGGGGCGGCCTGCGCTGAAGATCGCCGGCAACACGGCGGAGTTGAGCCGGCTGGTACACGTGGCGGCCGACGAACTGCGGGCGGCGATGGGCGCGAACGCCCCGACCCCGCACCCCGTCGGAGCGGTCAACGTGGCGCGCGTGTCCCACCGGCCGTCCGACGTGGACGACCTGCGGCCGCGGTATGACGCACTCTTCCGGGCGGCCTCGCGCGCATCGGAGAACATGCCCACCCTGGCGTACATGCGGGAGTCCTCGGATTTCTCGGTGAACCCCACGACGACGCTGGCAGCGCAGGACGTTCAGGATCTTCTGGCCGGGCGGTCGAGGGTGTTCTGGCGGGAGCAGCACGAGTTGATCGACCCGAGCGTGCACTCGACCGCAGGAGTGGACTGGCCCGAGGGCCAGCCGGTTCCCGGCCCGATCGGAGCCGAGGGGAAATTCTTCGCCCGCAGTGCCGAGCTCGGGCGGAAGCCGAGGGCGCCGCACCCCGGAGAGGTCCGCACCTTCCGCGAGAAGGGAGACCCGGACCACGTCGCCATCTCTGCCGCTCGCGCGGGAGTTCTGGCGGAGATCCTGGACGAGTACGCCGCGAGGATCCACCCGGGTGCGGAATCCGGCATCATGCACCTCTCCGCCTTCGACCTGACGGACTTCATCTCCGAGGGAATCGGCCGCGAACTGCGGGAAACCTACGGCTTCTGACGCAGGGCGAGTGGTGATAGAGGAATACGGGGGGACCAATGACTGACAAGCGGTACAACATTCTCGTCGTGTCGGACAACAGCGGCAGAGGCGCGGGAGGTGTGGAGGTATTCAACCAGGAGATGGCCGAGGCTCTCGCCCGCCAGCACAACGTCACGTTGTTCACGGCCAACCCTGAAATGCCCCAGCACCAAGGCATACAGAGGGAGGTGACCACGCAACCCCCGGAGGGGGTGAAGGGGCGGGACTGGATCGAGCACGTCGCCGGCCAGGACCCCACGACGCATGGTCTGGAAGACCCGGCGAGCCAGCCCTACGACATGATCATCGGGCACTCGCGCTTCTCCGGACCGGCCGCTGCCGAGCTGCGCGAGAACTGGTATCCGGACGCGCGCGTGGTGCACTTCCTGCACACAAGCCCCGAACGGCTGCCGTTCGTAAAGGGGCTTTCCCACGAAAAGGCGACGGAAAAGGCCTTCGAGGACTCTTCGGTCGAACGTGAAACCTTGGCGCGCGCGGACGTCGCGGCCGGAGTCGGACCTCTCCTGTCGGAAGCGAGCAGACAGCTTTCCGCAGATGGCTCGCATATCCCGCATTCCCATGAAGTCATCCCGGGCACCCGAATTTATGATCCGGTGCAGCACGACCCCGCACCGGACCGACTGAACATCTTGGTCATGGGGCGGGTCGACGACCCCCTCAAGGGCGTGGACGACGCCGCGGAGGCGATAGGCCTGCTGAACAAGGCCGGCGTTTCCGTCCACCTCACCGTCCGAGGTGTCAAGGATGAGGAAATAGAAGCGGCAACGGCCAAACTCGCAAAACTCAGTGGCGGAAACGCGACGGTCAAGGGCCGCACGAGCAACGTGGAAGAGCTCAATGAGGACATCAGGGGCTCCCACGCGGTGATCATGCCCTCGAAGCACGAGGGTTACGGCATGGTGGCAGCCGAGGGACTGGCCCACGGTGTTCCCGTACTGGTCAACGAGGAGAGCGGCGCCGCGATGTTCTTCCAGGACACCGATCGCGTGCCGGCGGAGATCGGCGAGCGGTGCGTGGTGCCCGAGCCGACCGACGGCACGAGCCGCGCCAAGGCATGGATGAAAGCGATCAACCAGCTGGATCAGGAGCTCCCCCAGCGCCAGGCCGATGCGCTCTACCTGCGGGAAGTACTGCAGCAGTATTCCTGGGACCACGCTATGCAGGCCTTGGTCCAGGCGACCATGGAGCAGACGCCGCTGCCGCAGCGCGGCCCCGAGATGATGGTCACCGCGCAGGAGCGTGACGCGGCCCGCACGGTCCAGGGACCGAACGGTCAGGTGCTCACGCCCGAGGCACCGGAACTGGTGCAACCGGCGCCGCAGCAGGCCCAGATCGGCGCGCAGCGGGAGGGGCCGGGGCAGGAGCAACCGGCGCCAGAGCAAGCGGCACCGCAGCAACCCGCTCCTCAGCAAGCGGCACCGCAGCAACCCGCTCCTCAGCAACCGGCGCCTCAGCAACCCACGCCGCAAGCGCCCGTGCCGCAGCAACCCACACCTCAACAACCCGCACCGGAACCACCCCGACCGGGGTGGCAGGCGGGTATCGCGCACAAGCAGCCTGCCCCCGAGAGCGCCGCCCCCCGTCCCGCCGCGCCCGAGAACCCTGCGCCCGGCTGGCAGGCGGGGTTCATCCACAACCAGCCCGGCGCCGCCGGTAAGCGTGGTCCGGCCGCGCCCGCGCCGGGTGCCGGACCGAGCGGTCCCGCACGGTCCGGGCCCGAGCAGCAGCCGCCGCAGCCGCCGGGGCCTCGTGGCAACGACGGGATCGGCATGTGAAAGGGCGCCGGGGTGGACGTACCGCTCGTCCACCCCGGCGCCCTTCGAGCCGTACGGCTCAGAGGTTGTCGATCTTCACCCAGTCGAAGATCACGTCACACTGGTTCCCCTGCTCGCAGGAGAGCATGATCGTGTTCTTGCCCTTCTGGAGCGTCACCTGGGACCAGGTGGTCTGCCAGTTCTTCTCCAGGTTCGGGTCCGACGAGCCGATGAAGTTCTTCAGGTTCATCGGGTTGGTGTTCGCCTTGCCGTTGACCGTCACCGTGGCGTTGGCGTCCTTGGCCGGGATCGCGTACCGGACCGACATCTTGTACGCGCCCTCGGCGGGCACCTCGGTCTGCCAGGTGACGGACGAGCCGACAGCGTTGAAGCCGGTCACGTAGGCGCCGGTCACGCCCTCCGCGCCCTTGATGTCCTTGGCGAGGGACGCCGAGCCGCCCAGCTTGAGCGTGGCCGCGTCCTGCTGCGGCAGCGGGGCCTCCGACGGCTTGGTGCTGGGCTCGCCGGACGGGGTGCCCTGGCTCTGGGTGGTCCCGCCGGTCGGCTTGCCGCCGGCGTTGCCGCCGTTGGTGTCGTCGCCGCCGGAGTTGGTGATCACGGCGGCCGTGATACCGATCACGACGACCACGACGACCGCGATCGCGCCGATGAGCAGACCCCTGGTGTTCGGTCCGCGACCGCCGCCACCGCCACCGCGCTGGTGCGGGATCTGCCGGGTCTGCGAGCCGCCCGGGTACGTCTCGGGCGCGGCGTACTGCGGGTGCGGCTGGCCGTACCCGGGCTGGTGCGGGACCTGCTGCCCGGGCTGCGGCGGGTAGCCGCCGGGGCCGCCCTGCGGACCCTGGCCGTACTGCTGCTGACCGCCGTACTGGCGCTCGCCGACCGTTCTGACCTGGTTGTACGAGGTCCGGGGCACGCCCGGCTGCGCGGCCGGTCCGGGGTAGCCGTAGCCACCGCCCTGACCGGGCGGCTGGGCGCCTGCCGCCTGGCCGTCCGCGTACAGGTAGCCGAACGGATCGTCGTCCTCGGGCGTGTTCGCGCCGTCGTTACCGGCAGCCATCCCTGGTCACTCCTATCCATGCTCGCCAGCCGTCGCCGACCGGCCGAGCCTACCCCGAACGGAGAACCCGACGATCCGGACCTTGACAAGCGAGGGGTCCGCGCACCCTTATCCGGCGCGGCGGTGGACCTTGGCCCGGGACCGCTTCTCGATGTACATCCGCTGGTCGGCGGAGTTCAGGACCTCTTCGACGGTCATTCCGCACTCGGCCCAGCCGATGCCGAAACTCGCCCCGACCCGGACCGCCCGCCCGTCGACGCGGATCGGCGGAATGATCGCGTTGCGGAGCCGCACGGCCAGGTCGGCCGCGTCGGCCGCGCCGAGGCCGTCGGCGAGGACGACGAACTCGTCTCCGCCGAGGCGGGCGACGGTGTCCCCGTCCCGGACGCCGGTGGTGAGCCGCCGGGCGACCTCGATGAGCACGGCGTCGCCGGTGTGGTGCCCGAAGCGGTCGTTGATCGACTTGAAGCCGTCGAGGTCGCAGAAGAGGACCGCGAGCCCCTTCGTACCGTCGTCGATGTCACCGCCGGCCGGGGCGACGGAGTGGACGTGATGGTCGTACGGACCGCCCGCGCCCGGCCCCGCGTCGAAGCCGAAGCCGTGCTCGTGGCCGTACGGGGTGTCGTAGTCGGTCTCCGGCGTCGCGTGCGGGCGCTCGCACAGCCGGGCGCTGAGCCGCGAGCGCAGCTCGGCGCTGTTGGGCAGGCCGGTGAGGGCGTCGTGCGAGGCGCGGTGGGCGAGCTGGAGCTCGTGACGCTTGCGCTCCTCGATGTCCTCGACGTGGGTGAGGAGGAAGCGCGGTCCGTCGGCGGTGTCGGCGACGACGGAGTTACGGAGGGAGACCCAGACGTACGTCCCGTCGCGGCGGCCGAGGCGCAGCTCGGCGCGGCCGCCCTCGGCGGAGGTGCGCAGCAGAAGCCCTATGTCCTCGGGGTGGACGAGGTCGGCGAAGGAGTAGCGGCGCATCACGGAGGCCGGCCGGCCGAGGAGGCGGCACAGGGCGTCGTTGGTGCGCAGCAGGCGGCCGTGCTGGTCGCCGCCCATCTCGGCGATGGCCATGCCGGAGGGGGCGTACTCGAAGGCCTGCCGGAACGACTCTTCGCTGGCGCGCAGGGCCTGCTGCTCGCGTTCCAGCCGGACGAGGGCCCGCTGCATGTTTGCTCGCAGCCGGGCGTTGCTGATCGCGATCGCCGACTGGGAGGCGTACATCTGCAGGGCCTCCTGGCCCCAGGGTCCGGGGTGCCGGCCGTTGCGGGGCCGGTCGACGGAGATGACTCCGAGCAGTTCGCGCCCTGTGCCCGAGGCGTACATGGGGGCGTAGAGGCGGTCGTGCGGGTGCCACTCGTCCTCGAAGCGGGGGGCGGGGCCCTCGGTGTGCCACTGCGGGACGTCGTCCTCTATGAGGACCCAGCCCTCGGTGTGCGGGATGAACCGCAGGTCACCCCAGGCGACGCCCATGGAGAGGCGGCGTTCCCAGGAGGCGCGGGAGCCGACCCGGCCGGTGATCAGCGCTTCGGCGGCGGGGCTGCCGGCGAAGGCGGCGACGACCAGGTCACCGTCGGGGCGGACGAGGTTGACGCAGGCCAGCTCGTAGTTGAGACCGGCGACGATGCCGTCGGCAACGGTCTGCAGGGTGTCCGCCAGACTGCGGGCTGTATTGAGGTCGGCCACGACCTGATGCAGCTGCCGCAGGGTCGCAAGACGGACGTACGGCTCCGACTCGGTCTCCATCGCTCGCTCTCCCCGAGACCTCGACAGCAACTCCAGGGGTTCTCATCGGCTCTCGTGCTGCATTGTCCCCGCCACTGAATCACAGCGAGCTGTGCACCCGGTACACAGGGTCAACAAATACTGCGCTCTGTGACTCAAGTCACAAGGGGTGAGTAAGGGATGAGCGAGGGGTGCGGAGCGTCTCGGGAGGCCTCCGGAACGCGCTTCCGCGCCTTCGTGAACGCAAAGCGAACAGGGCCGTACGATCCCGGGGCCGATGGTCCTAGGACCGGCGGGGGTGCTTGGCCTGGTCCCGGGGCCCGATGTATGGGGGCGTGGGCCGGGGCTAGCGTGCGGGTGTGCTGACGACGACGCCTTCCCCGCCCCCCACTTCGGATCTGGCGATCCCTCATGCTGAGGGGGTGAGCAACGACGAGTTCCGGGCGGCGATGTCCCGCCTGGCGGCGGGCGTGGTCCTGGTGACGGCGCACGACCCGGACGACGGCCCGCGCGGCGAGGACGTCGGGATGACGGCGACCGCGTTCATGTCGGTCTCCCTGGACCCGCCACTGGTCCTGGTGAGCCTGCGCAACGGCTCCCGCATGGACGACCTGCTCGCCGAGGTCCCGGTGTGGGCGGTCTCGGTCCTCTCCGAGCAGCAGCGCCACATCGCGGGCCGCTTCGCGATGAAGGGCCGGGTGAGCGACCGCCTGCTCTTCGCGGACGTCCCCACCGTCCGGGGCGAGGAGAGCGGCGCCCCACTGCTCGCGGGCGCGCTCGCGACGCTCGAATGCCGTACGGAGAACCGGGTGGTGGCGGGCGACCACACCCTGGTGGTGGCCCGCGTCCTCACGGCGAAGGTCCCGACGGCGACGGAGGACAACCCGCTGACGTACTTCCGGGGGAAGTACCGCAGGTTGGGGTGAGGCCCTGGGCGCGGGGCACCTGGCGCGTGAGGCCCGGGCGCGGGGCGCGTGAAGCCCTGGGCGCACGGCCGCCTGGCGCCGGGTCAGCGCCAGCCGCGGCCCTGGCGCCCCCGCTTCGTGTCCGAGCGCTGCTTCTTCACCCGGAGCCGGCGCTCGTTGATCCCGCGCGGGATCTTCGTCGCCCGCCGGGGCTTCGGCGGCGGGGCCGTCGCCTCCGCGAGCAGCGCGGCCAGGCGGACGGCCGCCGTCTCGCGGTTGCGCCACTGCGAGCGGTGCTCCGACGCGCGGACCGTCACCACCCCACCCACGAGCCGCGAGGCGAGCCGTTCGAGCGCGCGCGCCTTCCAGACCTCGGGCAGCGCCTCCGTCGACGCGAGGTCGAAGCGGAGCTCCACCTGCGAGTCGCTGGTGTTGACGTGCTGCCCGCCCGGCCCCGACGACCGCGAGAAACGCCACATGAGCTCGGCCTCGGGCAGTGAGACGGAGCCGCGGATCAGATAGGGACCGGACATGTGTCCATGTTCCCTGGACGTGCTCCCCCACGTCATCCTGTTTTCGTATGGATTCCGCAGCATGGAACCGGCGGGGCATCGTCCGCGTTATCCCGGGTGACGAACGCAGGACCACATGAAGCACGAAGAAAGGGACTTCCCATGGCTGTAAGCCTGTCCAAGGGCGGCAACGTCTCCCTGACCAAGGAGGCTCCGGGCCTGACCGCCGTCACCGTGGGCCTCGGCTGGGACGTCCGTACCACCACCGGCACCGACTTCGACCTCGACGCCTCCGCCATCGGCGTCGACGGCGCCGGCAAGGTCGCCTCCGACGCGCACTTCGTCTTCTTCAACAACAAGTCGACGCCGGACCAGACCATCGTTCACACCGGCGACAACCGCACGGGCGAGGGCGGTGGCGACGACGAGCAGATCAACGTCAACCTCGCGGGCCTCCCGGCCAACGTCGACAAGATCGTCTTCCCGGTCTCCATCTACGACGCGGTCAACCGCTCGCAGAACTTCGGCCAGGTGCGGAACGCGTACATCCGCATCATCAACCAGGCCGGCGGCGCCGAGCTCGCCCGCTACGACCTCTCCGAGGACGCCGCCGTCGAGACCGCCATGGTCTTCGGCGAGCTGTACCGCAGCGGCCAGGAGTGGAAGTTCCGCGCGGTCGGCCAGGGCTACGCCTCCGGCCTGGAGGGCATCGCCCGCGACTTCGGCGTCAACCTCTGACGTACGCACGTCCCAGGGAGCCCCGGCGCGCCGAGCGCGCCGGGGCTCTCCCCTGCCCGCGCCCCGCCCCGCGCCCCCGACCCCTGCGGAATGTCGACCTCAGGTCCTGACTCCGTAACGGTCCCCCGGGCCACGGATGTCCCCGATGCCGCCAGGGCAGAGGATCGGTCGAGCACACGATTCCAGCCAAGCGATGTCCAAGCGAAGTACACGGGGGCTACTCATGCGCACTGCTCGCTCAGCCAGATGGAAGACCTGCACCCTCGGATTCGCGGCCGCCGCCGCGCTCCTCACGACCACGGCCTGTCAGCCCGACGACCCGGCCGCCGACGCCAAGAAGCCCACGGCGTCCGCCACTCCGTCGTCGGCCACTCCCCCCTCGAACGCCCCGACGTCCGCCCCGCCGAGCACGACGCCCCCCACCACCCCCGCACCGAGCAAGACGGGTGACGGCGGTGGAGGCGGCTCCACGGCCACCGTGGCCTGCAACGACAACGACCTGTCGATCGCCACATCGGCCTGGCGACAGGACTCGGGCCAGCACCTGCTCATCACGGCCACCAACTTCACCGACAAGCCGTGCACCCTCTACCACTACCCGCGCATCGGCTTCGGCGCCGAGATCGACGGCCCGATCCCGGCGATGGGGCCCAAGCCGAAGGCGATCGCCACGATCGGGCCGAAGCAGAAGGCGTACGCGGGCCTGTTCCTCTTCAAGGGCGGTGAGCAGACGGTCGCCGTGGAGGCGGTGTCCATCGGCTACCAGGACCGCGCGCTCGGCAGCAACAACGACGTCGCGATGCTCGACGTCTCGGTCCCCAAGGACCTCGGCCACCTGAACGTCGGCCCCAACCCCAAGACGACGTTCTGGAACCGCGACCTGCGCGCGGTCGAGGACATCCTGTTCAGGTCGGGCGCGAGCGGGTCGTAACCCGGACCGGAGAAGTTCTAGTCCGGCTGCGCCGGCTTCCCGTTCCCGTACAGCCACACGTCCCACACGTCGTCCAGGTCTTCGCCCGCCACGTCCTCCACGTAGGCGGTGAAGTCGGCGGTGGAGGCGTTGCCGTGACGGTGGGTCGCCGGCCAGCCGGCCAGGATCTCGTAGAACGTCTCGTCGCCGACCCGCTCACGGATCTTGTGGATGACCATCGCACCCCGCTGGTACACGGGCGGGTCGAAGAGGTTCTCGGCCGAGGGCGGTTCGGCGGGCGGGAAGGCCCAGTTGGCGTCGGACTCGAACGCCGCCTCGAAGCTGGTGCGCGCGGGGACGTCCTCGAAGTCCTCCGCGTACAGCCACTCCGCGTACACCGCGAAGCCCTCGCTCAGCCAGATGTCCTGCCAGGTCTCGGGCGTGACCGAGTTGCCGAACCACTGGTGCGCCAGCTCGTGCGCGAGGATCTCCGGCGTGAACGCGTCCAGCGGGAAGACCGGCCGGGTCTGGGTCTCCAGGGCGTAGCCCGCGTCACCGGTCCGCTCGACCACGGCTCCGGCGGCGGAGAAGGGGTACGGACCGAAGTTCTCCTCCTGCCAGGCGATGAGCTCGGGGATCCGGTCAAGCAGCTTGGCGCTCCGCTCGGCGACCGTCGGGTCGGCGGCGGTGAGCACGGGCAGCCCGGACGGCGTCGCCGACACCTTCGTCGTGTACTTGCCGATCCCCACGGTCGCGAGGTAGCTCGCCATCGGCTCGGCGACGTGCCAGACGGTCGTGGTCCGGCCGTTCGCGGTCCGCTCGGAGGTCCGTACGCCGTTGGCGACGCCCTGCGTGCCGGCCGGGACGGTCAGCGTGATGTCGTACTCCGCCTTGTCGGACGGGTGGTGATTGCCGGGGAACCAGGCCATGGAGCCGGCCGGCTGCCCCAGCGCGAGGGCGCCGTCGGCCGTCCGCAGCCAGCCCTCCTGCGAGCCGTCGGGGTCGGTGATCGTCTCGGGTACGCCGGAGTACGTGACCTTCGTACGGAACTCCTCGCCCTTGTCGATGTCGTCACGCGGCCGGAGCGTCAGCTCGTTCCCGGCGCGGTTGACGGCGGCCGGGGCGTCGTCGACGGAGGCGGAGTCGACGGTGAGCCCGGCGAGATCGAGGTTGAAGGCGCTGAGGTCCTGGGTCGCGCGGGCCGTGATCATGGCCGTCGCGTCGAGCCGGCCGCGCTTCGGGTCGTAGCGGAGGTCGAGCGCGTAGTGGCTGACGTCGTAGCCGCCGTTGCCGAGCTTGGGGAAGTACGGGTCGCGCAGCCCGGCCGCGCCGGGCGTGCCGTGCACCCCGCCGATGTCGATGCCGCCGCTCCCGCTCCCGCTCGCGCCGACCGTGCCGCCGGTGCAGCCGACGAGCACGAGCAGCCCGGCGAGGGCGGTCGCCAGGGCGGTTCGGCTGCGTATGTCCACGAATCGATCTTAGGCGGGGGTACGCCGAAGGTGCCGCCCGGCGGGGGTCCGGGCGGCACCTCTCGTACGACTCGCCTAGGCGAGCCGAGCCTTACGTGCCGAGCCCTGCTCGGCGGCGAGCCTTACTTGGCGACGGGCCTTACTTGGCGAGCGCCGCGACGCCCGCCTGCGCGAACTTCTCGTCCAGGTCCCCGCTCGGGGCACCGGCGACGCCGATGCCGGCGATCGGGGCGCCCTTGACGGTCACCGGGGCGCCACCGGCGAGGAACAGCGTGCCGGGGATGTCCTTCAGGTTCGGGGCCTGGGCGAGGCGGCCGGCGAGGACGGAGGTCGGGGCGTTCCAGGAGACGGCGGTGAACGCCTTGCGCTCGGCCGACTCGTAGGACTGCGGGCCCGCACCGTCGCCACGGAGGGTCACGATGGTGTTGCCGTTGCGGTCGACGACGGCGACCGAGACGCGCTGGTTCTCGTCCTCGGCGGCCTCCAGGGTGGCCTTCGCGGCCTTGGTGGCGGCCTCGATCGTCAGGTGCGTGGACTGCTGCAGGTTCTTGTTCGACGCGTCGGCCTTGACGGCGGCGGCGGGCGCGGCGGCCGGGGCGGAGGCGTTCGCGGAGACGGCGCCGAAGGTACCGGCGGCGAGGACGGCGGCGGTGGCGGCACCGAAGACGATCTTCTTGTTCATGGCGGGCTCCTCTTGAAAGACCGGGGGGTATCGCGTGGGCAGTGGTCGAGGCGGTCGGCGCCATCCGGTGGGGGCCGGCGGTTCCTTCGCTCTGCCATCGATCCTCCGGCCGTTTCCGGGCCCGTACGGTCCACGGACCGGCTGCCGCCGTCGCGCATGATGGACGACGGGCGTGTCAGCCGATCGGTTGATGGCCCTCTGGTCCTCCTGGGCCAGGATGGGTACGTAGCCCCAGGTCAGAGGAGTTTCGAGTGACGGCGCAGGCCCCGGAAGAGGACCCCGACGCACGCTGGCTCGCGCGGGTCATGCACGTCGCCTTCTTCCTCCTCCTCGGCGCGTCCCTGGCCCGCTTCCTGCTGCGGCACCCATGGGAGGACCGCAGCCCCTGGATCGTCTTCCTCTCCGCCGCGCTCGCCGCGCTCTACCTCCTCGGCCCCGCCCTCGGCGCCCGCGCCACCCCGCGCCGGATCGCCTGGCTGGTCACCGTCGTCGCGGTCTGGATGCTCCTGGTGGTGCTCGCGCCGAGCTTCGGCTGGTGCGCGGTGCCGCTCTTCTACACGGGCCTGCGCACGCTCCCGCGCCGCGCCGCCTTCGTCCTGGTCGCACTCCTCACGGTCTTCGTCGTCGCCGCGCAGGTCCAGCTGTCGAAGAACGGCTTCGACCCCGATCTCGTGGTCGCCCCGCCGGCCGTCGCCGCGATCGCCACCGCCGTCTTCGTCCACGCGCAGCGGCAGGCGGAGCGGCAGCGCGCCCTGATCGACGACCTGATCCGGACCCGGCGCGAGCTGGCCGCGACCGAGCGCCGCGAGGGCACCCTCGCCGAGCGCCAGCGGCTCTCGATGGAGATCCACGACACCCTCGCGCAGGGCCTGTCCAGCCAGCAGATGCTGCTCCAGGCGGCCGAGCGGACCTGGGACAGCGACCCGTCGACCGCCCGCCGTCATGTCCGTACGGCCGAGTCCATCGCCGAACGCAACCTCGCCGAGGCCCGCCGCTTCGTCCACGACCTCGCCCCCGCCGACCTCGCCGAGGGCGGCGGCCTCCAGGAGGCGCTGCGTACGGTCGCGGGGCGCGAGTCGGCCGCCTTCCGGGTCGACGGCGTACCGGTCCCGCTGCCCGAGCGCGTGCAGTCCGCGCTGCTGCGCATCGCGCAGGGCGCGCTCGCCAACGTCCGCGAGCACGCCTCCGCAGGATCCGCCGCCGTGACCCTGACCTACCTCGACGACCAGGTCGTCCTCGACATCGCCGACGACGGGCGCGGCTTCGAGCCGTCGGCGTCGGCGTCGGCCGGCGCGAGGAGCGGTGTCCGCGGCCACGGGCTGCCCGCGATGCGGGTGCGGGCCCAGCAGCTCGGCGGCACGCTGACCGTGGAGTCCACCCCCGGCGAGGGCACGGTGCTCTCCGTCGCCATCCCCCTGCCCACGACCCTGGAGGCCGGTCCATGACGGTACGGATCCTGCTCTGCGACGACCACGCCGTCGTCCGCGCCGGGCTGCTCGCGCTGCTCGGCAGCGCCGACGACATCGAGGTCGTCGGCGAGGCGGGCAGCGGCGAGGAGGCGGTCGCGATGGCCGCCAAAATGCGCCCGGACGTCGTCCTCATGGACCTCCAGCTCGGCCCCGGGATCGACGGCGTGGAGGCGACGCGCCGGATCGCGGGGGCGGGCTCCGGGGTGCACGTCCTGGTCCTCACGACGTACGACACGGACGCCGACGTCACCCGCGCCATCGAGGCGGGCGCGACCGGGTACCTGCTGAAGGCGGAGCGCCCGGAGGAGCTGTTCGCCGCGATCCACTCCGCCGCCCAGGGCCGTACGACCCTGTCGCCGCCGGTCGCGAGCCGGGTCATGGACCGGATGCGCGGCGCGGCGGGCCCGACGCTCACCGACCGCGAGCGGGACATCCTGGGCCAGCTCGCGCACGGCCTCGGCAACCGCGAGATCGCCCGCGCGCTCTTCATCAGCGAGGCGACCGTGAAGACCCACCTGGGGCGGATCTACGCGAAGCTCGGCGTGGACACACGTGCGGGCGCCGTCGCCGTGGCGAAGGAACAGCGTCTGCTGTCCTGAGACTGCTACCCTCCGTAGCCGTTCCGTCATTGAGTGTCGTTGAGCGCTGTTGAGCGTTGTCGACGTTGTCGAGTGGGAGCGCGCGTGAAGATCGCCTGCGTCGGCGGTGGGCCCGGCGGCCTGTACTTCTCGATCCTGATGAAGCGGCAGGACCCGTCCCACGAGATCACCGTCTACGAACGGAACCCGGCCGGCTCCACGTACGGCTGGGGCGTCACCTACTGGGCCGGGCTCCTCGACAAGCTGCGGGCGGGCGACCCGGAGTCGGCGGACGCGATCAGCGCGGCGTCGGTGACCTGGACGGACGGCGTCGCCATCGTCCGCGACGAGCGGACCGTCCACCGGGGCGACGAGGGCTTCGGCATCGGCCGGCGCCGGATGCTCGCGCTCCTCGCGGAGCGGGCGGAGGCCCTGGGCGTACGGGTCGAGTTCGAGCACGGGATCACGGGCCCGGACGCCCCGGAGCTGGCTGACGCGGACCTGGTGGTCGCGGCGGACGGGGTCAACAGCGCGCTGCGCGAGGCGTACGCCGGACACTTCGGCGCCGAGATCGCCTCGGGCCGGAACCACTACATCTGGCTCGGCACGACGAAGGTCTTCGACTCCTTCAGCTTCGCCTTCAAGGAGACGGAGCACGGCTGGATCTGGTGTTACGCCTACGGGTTCAGCGGCGAGCGGTCGACGTGCGTGGTGGAGTGCGCCCCGGAGACGTGGACGGGGCTCGGTCTTGACCGGATGGGCGAGGCGGACAGCCTGAACGTGCTGGAGAAGCTGTTCCACGACCTCCTGGACGGCCAGCGGCTGATCGGCCGCGCACAGGACGACGACGCGGCGCAGTGGCTGAACTTCCGCACCCTGACGACCCGCGCCTGGCACCACGGCAACCTGGTCCTCCTCGGCGACGCCGCCCACACCACCCACTACTCGATCGGCGCGGGCACGACGCTGGCCCTGGAGGACGCCCTGGCGCTGGCGGAGGCGCTGCGCGGGGCGGGCGGGGTTGAGGGTGGGGCCGGGAGCGTTGCCGGGGCCGGGGCCGCTGGCCTCGACGCCGCGCTCACCCGCTACGGCAGGCGGCGCCGCGCCGAGCTGCTCTCGGCACAGAGCGCGGCCCGCTACAGCGCGCGGTGGTACGAGAACCTCCCGCGCTACATGCGGCTGCCCCCGGGCCAGATGTTCGCGCTGCTCGGCCAGCGCCACTCGCCCCTGCTCCCCCACATCCCGCCGCAGCTCTACTACCGGATCGACCGCGCGGCGGACGGCCTGGAACCCCTCCGCCGCCTGAAGCGCTGGCTGGGCCCCCGCCTGGCCCGCACCCTCCACGCCCGCTCACGGGGCTGAGGGGGGCGAGCGCGACGGGACGGGCGGGCGGGCGTCCGCCCCGCTCAGGTACGGGTCAGGGCCCCGTCACGGGCAGGCAGACGTCCGGGCGTACGCGTCCCGGGCAGGCACTCGCCCGGGCGTACGCGTCCCGAGACGGGTACCCGACCCCGGGCAGGGCTCCGTCCCGCCCGGGTACCCGACCCCGGGCAGAGCCCCGTCCCGCCCAGGTACCCATCCCCCGGGCAGAGCCCCGTCCCGCCCGGGTACCCGACCCCGGGCAAGGCCCCGTCCCGCCCAGGTACCCATCACCCGGTCCCCCGGGCAGGACCCCGTCCCGGGCAGGCGGACGTCCGGGCGCGTGGGACCATCGTCTGTGCTCGACATCGGCTACTCCCTCTCGCGTCGCTTCCCCGACCCCCCGCAGACCGACTACCGGCGCGCGGACGTCCACGCGCTCCGCCACGACCTGTTCTGCGGAGACGTGTACCTGGCCGACCCCAAGTCCGACCGCGAGGTGTCCACAGCCTGGGGATGGGTGCCGGTGCTCGACTTCGCGTGGGCGCTGTGCGACATCGTCGAGCAGCTGGACCGCGACCCGCGCGGCAGCCGCTCCGCGAAGCGTCAGTACGCCGAACTCGACTTCACCGAGTCCTCGGACCTGATGCTCTTCGAGCGCCGCTTCGGCTGGGTGGACGTGGAGGCCGACTGGATGCCGGGCGACGAGCCCCCGGTCACCTTCAGCCACCGCGAGCTGCGCCGCGAGGCCCGCGACTTCCTGCACGACCTGGTCGCCGACCTCACCGACATGCACGAGGGCCTGGGCGACAACCCGGTGATCTGGGACCTCCAGGCCCGCTTCCCCCGCGTCCCGTAGCCCTGCGTCCCGTAACCCCGCCTCCCGTAACCCCGCCTCCCGTAACGCTCTCCTTCACCCCTGGTCCTCCACCCGCACCCCCAACTGGGCGGCGAACAGCGGCGCGAGGTCCAACAGCTGCCCCGTACTGATCACGGCACCCGCGAGCGCGTCCACCCCCCGCGCGATCTCGATCCGCTGCACCGTCCGCAGGTCGACGTCCGTCATCCGGACCCCGCTGAAGTCCACCCCCGTCACCACACAGTCCCGGAACTCCACCCGCTCCAGGACCGCACCCCCGAAATCGGGCTCGGCGAGCACGCAGCCGTCGAAGACGACATCCTTCAGCTTCGCCTCGCGCAGATTCAGATAGTCGAGCTTCCCGCCCCTCACCAGGACCCGCTCGAGCACCGACCCGTGCAGCTGCGTCCCGCCCAGCCGCGCGTCCACGATCTCCACGTCACGCAGCGACGCCCCCGCCAGATCCGTACCGACGCCACGGATCCCGCTCAGTACGGAATCCAGGACGCGCGCTCTGGTCAGCCGCGTCTCGTCCAGCGCGCAGTCCCGCACCGCGCAGTCCAGGAACCGCGCCCCGGTCCCGCTCTGCCCCGCCAGGTCGAGCCCCCGGAACTCCAACCCGTCGTAGTCCCCGTCCGGCGCGAGCCCTCCCCCCTCGTACGCCTCCAGGGGCGGCAGCCGCACCTCCGCCCGCCGCGCTGCCGCGATCTTCTTCTTCCTGCCCGTCGTCATGGATCCATGGTGCCGGGCACCACTGACAACGCACGCCCGCCAAGAAGGCTTGACCTCAAGTCCACTTGAGGTCAGAGGCTGTACGCGCAGCCGCACACCACCCACCGACCGGGGAGTACACCATGCACGCGATCCGGCTCCACGCCTTCGGCCCGGCCGAGAACCTCACGTACGAGGAGGTCGAGGACCCGGTCCCCGGCCCCGGTCAGGTACGGATCGCGGTCGCCGCGGCGGGCGTGCACCTCCTGGACACGGTCCTGCGCATGGGGCACACCGGTCCCTTCCCGGCCCCGGCCGAGCTGCCCACGATCCCGGGCCGCGAGGTCGCCGGCACGGTGGACGCGCTGGGCGAGGGCACGGACGCGTCGTGGCTGGGCCGGCGCGTGGTCGCCCACCTGGGCATGGCCCCCGGGGGCTACGCGGAGAAGGCGGTCGTCGACGCGGCCAAGCTCCACGCCCTGGCGGACCACGTGGGCGAAGCGGAGGCGGTCGCGATGATCGGGACGGGCCGTACGACGCTCGGGATCCTCCAGTTCACGGAGCTCGGCCCACAGTCGATCGCGATCGTCCCCGCGGCGGCGGGCGGCATCGGCACCCTCCTCGTCCAGTACGCGAAGAACGCGGGCGCCACGGTCATCGGCCTCGCGGGCGGCCCGGAGAAGGTGGCCCGGGTCCACGAGAACGGCGCCGACCTGGCCGTCGACTACAAGCTCCCGGACTGGCCGGACCGGGTCCGCGCGTTCCTGGGCGCCAGGACGGCGACGGTCGTCTTCGACTCCGTCGGCGGGGACACGGGCCGCGCGGCGGTCGACCTCCTGGGCAAGGGCGGCCGGCACCTGGTCTTCGGCTGGTCCAGCACGGGCCTCCAGGACGGCGAACCGCTCACGTTCACGGAGAAGGAACTCGCGGCCAGGGGCATCACCTCGGAATCCGTCCTCGGCCCGACGATGCTCCAGAAGGCGGGCGGCGACATCCGCAACCTCGAACTCGCCGCCCTCGCCGCGGCCACCACCGGCACCCTCCGCCCGGCCGTCCACACCTTCCCCCTGGCCGCCGCCGCCGAGGCCCACCGAGCGCTGGAGACCCGGGGCACCATCGGCAAGGTGGTCCTGATCCCGTAGCGAACGGGGCGACAGCGGGCGGCAGGCGACAGGCGACAGGCGGAGGGAAACAGCCGGCAGGCGGACAGAACAGCCGGCCCTCAGCAAGGGGTACCGAGGACCGGCCGGATGGGCACTGCTCAGGCGTCGTCGCGGACGGCCAGCCTCGTGATCGCGGCCCACAGTGCCTTGACTGCGAGTGCGACCGCGAACCGTGAGGCCAACTCCTTGATCCAGGACTCCTTATCCTTTGCGGCCATCTTGCAACCTCCTCGTCCGGGCCTACGGCGAGCTGACGCTCACCGCCGAGATGGCAGGGGAACCACCTCGTACGAGGAGGGAAAGACCGGCCCCGGCGAGGCCCCCTCTGCCTCCGCCGGGGCCGGCTCCCCTATGCGCCCGGATCAATGAGGTGCATGGATCCAGGCTACTCGCTAGCGACCCGTAACTCGGCTTATTCACAAGCCAGTTGACGCGACAATCGCGCTACCCGCCCGCACCCAGCCGGCGGAGGGCGTCGTCCGTCAGCCGGTTCACCGTCCACTCGTCCATGGACACCGCGCCGAGCGACTTGTAGAACTCCAGGGCGGGTTCGTTCCAGTCCAGGACCGACCACTCGAGGCGCTCGTACCCGCGCTCCACGCAGATCCGGGCCAACTCGGCCAGCAGGGCCTTCCCGTGGCCGCCGCCGCGGCTCGACGGCCGGACGTACAGGTCCTCCAGGTAGATGCCGTGGACCCCGCGCCAGGTCGAGAAGTTGAGGAACCACAGGGCGAAGCCCACCGGTTCGCCCTCGGGGGACTCCGCGATGTGGGCGTAGGCGGCCGGCTGGGGGCCGAAGAGCGCCTCGTGGAGCTGTTCGGGGGTCGCGCGGGCCTCGTGGAGGGCCTTCTCGTACTCCGCGAGTTCGCGGACCATCGCGTGGATCACGGGCACGTCGGCAGGTGTGGCGGTACGAATCATGTCCCCAGCCTGCACCGCGTCAGCGTGCTCGTACCACCTTCCACCTTCAACGCCCGCGACTCATCCCACCCATCAGGCTCCGGGCGATGACGACCTGATTCGGGTCGAGGGCCGGCTCCCCGTCCTCCACGTCCCACAGCCCGTTCTGCAGCACGCGCCCCAGCGTCCACGCCAGCGCCCGCTCACGATCGAGCCCGAGCCGCTCCGTCAACAGGTCGAACCGCCACCGCGTCACGACCGCCGGATCCGCACCCCCGTCGCCGTCCGCGCCACCGTCCGCATCCCCATCCACGCCCCACAGGTCCGTCAGCGCCGGAAGCAGGTCGAACCCCGGGTCCCCGGCGAGCGGCTTCGGGTCGATCGCCAGCCACGGCTCGCGCTCGGCCGCGAGGATGTTGTCGTAGTGCAGGTCCCAGTGGAGCAGCCGGTCGCCAGGCTCGCCCATGACCTCCCGTACCGCCGCCGCGCAGTCCCGCAGCAGCGCCGCGTCCTCCGCGCCGAGCCGGGCCGCCGCGTCCGGGGTGTCCGCCACCATCCGCGCCGCGATCTCCCCGAGCCCCCGCAGGCCCTCCGGCGCGGGTACGGCGACCAGGCGGGCCAGCAGGTCCGCGAGGATCCGTACCGCCTCCCGCGCGTCCCCCAGCGTCGACAGGTGCCGGCCCTCGTCAAGCCGCTCCAGCAGCATCGTGCCGGTCCCTGCGTCCTCCGCGAGCAGCCGTACGGCCCCGGCGCCGTCCCAGATCCGCAGCGCCTCCGCCTCGCCCGCACTCTCCTCGTCGAGGAGCTGCATCTTCAGCGCCGCGCGCGTACCGTCCGCGCTCCGGGTCACCGGCAGCACCAGCGAGGCGACCCCGTACATCGAGGGCCCGGTGACCCTCAGCCCCCACCGGTCCAGGAACTCCCGCGCCCGCCCGGGCAGCGCCGCGACGAACGCGCGGCCGGCCTCCCCGTTGTACTTCGCCTGTGACGCTGCCAGTTCAGCGGGAATCTCGATCACAGGACGAAGTTACACACGAGCGCGGCAGGGCACACCCGAGTAAACCCCGCCCTCAGACCCCTCAGACCCCCGCGTCCCGCAACACCCGAGCGAACGCGTCCTGGTCGTACAGCGCGTCGCCGCCCACGCCCACCTGCCGGCCGTCGACCAACACCGACGGCGTCCCGCCGACCCCCGAGTCCTCGAAAGCCTTCTCCGCCGAGGCGACCCAGCCGTGGTACGTGTCCTCCCGTACCGCCCGGTCGAACTCCGCGCTCCGCAGCCCCTCCACCCGGTCCGCGACCTTCAGCGGATCCTCCGCCCCGCCACCCGCGAACAGCGCGGCCTGGAACTCCGCGAACTTCCCGGCCTCCGCCGCCGCCCGCATCGCGTTCGCCGCGCGCGCCGAGGCCGTACCGCCCGAGCGCGCGTCGAGGAAGGAGGCGACGACGTACTCGATCCGTACCTTCCCCTCGGCCGCCGCCTGCGCGAGCGCCACGGCGCCGCCCTCCTCGAACTTGGCGCAGTAGCTGCACCGCGGGTCGAGATACACGGTGGCGGTATGCGGAGCCTTCGGATCCCCAACGATGATCTTCGCCCCTTCCACAACGGTCGTAAGGCCCGCGCCGACAACGGCAGTGGGCCCGTCCGCGTCCTCGGCCACGGCCGCCGACGCGGACGTGACGGAGGACGAACATCCCGCCCCGGCCAGCGCGACGGCCCCGGCCGCAACCAGGGCCACGGCAACGCGAACAGTCCTGCGTACGGGCATGAAAGGGTCCTTTCGGAACGGGCGAGACGGCAACGAAATCCGCACCCTCGAACCTAGGCGCGCCCGGCACCCCCGCCCCGCGCCGAAAGACCCTGATGGCAGGGTCCAAGGCCCCCACCCATCCAGTACCCTCCCGCCCATGGTCAGCAGGAACAGCAGGAACAGCAGCAGCACGATCAACGGCGGCATCTCGTTCTGGTACGCGCAGGAGGGCGCCCCCGCCCCGCGCGAGCCGCTGCCCGGGGACGCCACGGCGGACGTATGCATCGTCGGTGGCGGCTACACCGGCCTGTGGACGGCCTACTACCTCAAGAAGGCGGTCCCCTTCCTCAACATCACCGTCCTCGAGGCCAAGTTCTGCGGGTACGGTGCCTCCGGCCGCAACGGCGGCTGGCTCTACAACGGCATCGCAGGCCGCGACCGCTACGCGAAGCTGCACGGCCACGAGGCGGCGGTCCGCCTCCAGCAAGCGATGAACGACACGGTCACCGAGGTCATGCAGATCTGCGCGGCGGAGAACATCGACGCGGACATCAACCGCGGCGGCGTCCTGGAGATCGCGAACTCGCCGGCCCAGCTGACCCGCCTCAAGGCCTTCCACGCGGTGGAGATCGCGTTCGGCGAGAAGGAACGCGAGCTGTACGGCGCCCGGGAGACGGCCGACCGCATCCGGGTCGCCGGCGCGGTCGGCTCGTCCTGGACCCCGCACGGCGCCAGCCTGCACCCGGTGAAGCTGGTCAAGGGCCTCGCGGCGGCGGTCGAGGCGCTCGGCGTGACGATCCACGAGTCGACCCCGGTCACGGAGATCAAGCCGAAGCACGCGATCACCCCGTACGGGACGGTCCGCGCGCCGTACGTCCTGCGCTGCACCGAGGGCTTCACGGCATCCCTCGCCGGCCAGCGCCGCACCTGGCTGCCGATGAACTCCTCAATGATCGCGACGGAACCTCTCACCGACGCCCAGTGGGCAGAGATCGGCTGGCAGGGCGGCGAAACCCTGGGCGACATGGCGCACGCGTACATGTACGCCCAACGCACGGCGGACGGCCGCATCGCCCTGGGCGGCCGAGGCGTCCCGTACCGCTACGGCTCGAAGACGGACAACGACGGCCGCACGCAGCCCGAGACGATCGAGGCCCTACGCGACATCCTCACCCGCTTCTTCCCGTCCCTCACGGGCATCGGCATCGACCACGCCTGGTCCGGCGTCCTGGGCGTCCCCCGCGACTGGTGCGCGACGGTCACCCTGGACCGCTCGACGGGCCTGGGCTGGGCGGGCGGCTACGTCGGCTCGGGCGTAGCCACAACCAACCTGGCAGCCCGCACCCTGCGCGACCTGATCCAACAGGACTCGGGCCAGTCGGGCCCCACAGACCTGACGGCCCTCCCCTGGGTCAACCACAAGGTCCGCAAATGGGAACCGGAACCCCTCCGCTGGCTCGGCGTCCAAACCATGTACGCGGCCTACCGCCAGGCAGACCACACCGAATCCACCACCCACACGGCAACGACCTCCCCCATCGCCACCCTGGCCAACAAACTCTCAGGCCGCTGACGGCGACCCCACCGACGTCGACAGGGCCCGGACCGGCACATACGCCGATCCGGGCCCCACCCGTTCCCCGGAAGCAGAGATCGGAGATCCGAAGGTCTGCGCCCTCCGACCCAAGGGCTCCTACTCGACCTCGATACCGAAGTCACCCACCAACTCCGCCAACCCGCCCCTGTAGCCCCTGCCTCCCAGCACGAAATCCCAGTCGCCCCCCGAGCGCCGCCGGAACGACCCCAGTACCAGAGCAGTCTCACCGGCCCGGCCCTCAGACACCTGCAGCTGATCCAGCTCGGCGCCCGAACCATCCCGCAGCCGGATGCCCGCGTCCACGAACCCGGCGAGGTCCGCTTCCGGATTCACCTCAGGATCGACAGCCGCCACCAGCACCAGCCGATCCGCCCGCGCAGGCAGAGCATCGAAGCCCACCCGGACAGCAGCCTTGTCCCCCCACAACGCAGGCACCATCCGCACCACACCATCCGGCGTCGAAGCGTTGTTGAAGAAGACGAAATACTCCTCCCCGAGCACCCGGCCCCCCTCACACACCAACGCGCACACATCCAGGGCCACCGACCCCGACCACACCATCCCCAGCACGTTGACCTCATCATCCGCCCCGGCTGGAGCCAACGCCTCGGACACCACCGTCACCGCCTCCGACACCCCCGTCCCCAGCCGGCCCCGCAAACCGTGCTGATGCAGCAGATCCACCAACTCCGCACCCGAGATCAACGTCAACGGCTTCCCATTGGCGAAGGTGTACGAGCCCGGCCCGAACTCGGACGTCGTCACCAAAACCCCCTTGTTCGCACCCGCCCCCTGGACCGTCCCGTACAGATCGCGCACCGCACTCGGCGGCACCGTGTTCCGATACCGCTTCACCTGCACGACGATCGACCCACCACTGATCGGATCCGGGTCCAACGCCTCTACGTCCACACCACCATCGTTGGAACGCCGCGTCGTCACCGCCTGCAGCCCCCGCGCCCGGAACAACTCCGCGACCAGCCCCTCGAACGCGATCGGATCCATCGCCAAGAGATCGGGCTCCTCGCCCTCACCATGCGACACCACCCCGGACGCCACCCGCTCCGGCACGAGCAGAGGCACCACCGCCACCCGCTCATCAGGCTTCGCGGACAGACGCCCCGACACCGCCCCCGTCAGACACTCCACCGCACTGACCAACTCAAGATTGAGCCCGTCGAAGACCGAACGCTCCACCAACACCGACGCGACGCAGACACGCGCCGCCAACCCCGTCGCCGGATCCACCCCACCCACAAAGCCGTTCAGTGCCACCCCCTCCAGGACACCGAACCGGTCAGCGGCAAACAGATCCCGCACCGCGAGCAGCACACTCTGCGCCACCACGTCCCGGTACAGCGCCCGCCGCTGCGGCACCGGCCGCGGAACCTCCTTGTCCTGGTCGGTACTGGGCAGATACTTGACGCCCTTCGCCCCCGGCACGACCTCGAACCCCGGCAGATCCCAGTCCAGAACCAGCCCGCGCCCCCCACGGTCATACGCAGCCGACACCTGCCGCGGAAACCCCTCCGGCCACGCCATCGACGCGTACAGAACCGCCGAGAAGAACTCCACCACCGTCTCCGGGTCCCCCGCCCGCAGAGACTCCACCATCCCGGCGATCCCGCTGTTGTGCGCCCGGATCTCAGCCAAGCGCCCCGCGGCCCACTCGTCGTACTGACGCCGGTAGGCGGCCAACTGCTGCTGGCGCTGCCCCTCCGCAGCCTGCGCCGCGTACCAATCCCGCTCGAACCGCGCCCGCGCCTCCTGCTCCGCCTGCGCCCGCCCCGACGCCGTCCAACCTCCCTGCCCCAGATAGCGCCGCTGATCCGGCATCACCACCGGCTGCGCGAGCGGCCCTGGAGCGAACGGCTCGATCTCCTCCGACCGCCGCATCGACTCCACACCGAACGCCGCAGCCCGACACCCCCGCGCCAACAGCCCGGACAGCACCTCGACCCGCTCGTCCAACTCCCGAGTCCGCCGCAACGCATCCGCATCACGATGCTGCCGATACGCGGCACGCTGCTCCCGCTGCATCCGCGCCACATCCCGCTCATGCGACCGCTGCACCCGCTCCGCGTCCCGCTGCTGCCGCAGCACCGCCTGCAGCTGCCCTTCCCGCTCCCGCTGTGCCAAACGCTGCGCCTCGGCCCACGCACCGATCAGCCCACTGGAACGACGACTCATCCGCCGCACCCCTCCCCAGAAACACCCCGTCCAAATACGCCCCCGTAACGCACAAGTGTCCCGGACCTGTGTGGTCCGGGACACGAGATTGGTGGAGCCTCCTGTCGGATTCGAACCGACGACCTTCGCATTACAAGTGCGGCGCTCTCGACCGGGCTGAGCTAAGGAGGCATCGCACGCTTTCGCCCGCGCGCGAGGGGCTCCCCCACTCTACACAGCTCTGCGAACCCCCAGCCAAGAACTTCACGACCACCGTAACCACCCGCCCACACGTTCGTTGACCGGACTGGAGTGCCGTTCCGAATATCAGACAGCAGGGTGGGGAGGGGCGATGGCCGAGCCATCGGAGGAGGAGCCGGTACGGGTCGTCGGTGCTGAAGCCAAGCGCGTGAAGCGTGACGCGCTGGGCATCGCCGACCGGCATGAGAGGCACGGTCGCGCTTCTGGGGTGATGCGACAACGGGTCAAGCAAGCGGGCACGCAGCAGCGGGTCTACCGCTACCGCTTCTATCCATGCCCCGACCAGGCCGAGCAGCTGATCCAGACCTTCGGCGCCTGCCGTTGGGTCTACAACGAGGGCCTGGCCCTCCGGTCGGGTGCCTGGGAGCAGCACCGCGTCTCTGTCGGGTTCGCGGAGACCTGCCGGGCTCTGACCGGATGGAAGAGAGAGGAGGGGAGGGAATGGTTACGTGAGGTGTCGTCGACGGTATTGCAGCAGGCGCTGCGACATCTGGACGGGGCGTTCTCGCGGTTCTTCAAGATGTCGGCGAAGTACCCGAAGCAGAAGAAGAAGGGCCGGTCGCGGGATTCAGCGGTGTACGTCAGGACCGGCTTTCGGTGGGTCGAGGATCCCGAGCGCCCTGGCACCGGTCTCGTGACGCTGGCGAAGCAGACGACACCGCTGGATGTCCGGTGGTCGCGTCCGCTGCCGGCCGGGCAGATGCCGGTGCGGCTGAATGTGACGCGGGACCGTGCGGGGCGCTTCTTCCTATCCGTCCTGGTGGAGGAGCGGATCGAGCCGCTGCCACCCGTGTTCCTGTCCGGCGGCTCCGAGCCGAAGGCGGTGGGTCTGGATCTTGGTCTTGCGGCTCTGGTGACTCTGGACGACGGCTCTGTGCTTGAGCACCCGCGTCTGCTGAAGAAGTACGGGGAGGAGCTGGCCCATCGCCAGCGGCAGATGCATCGTAAGAAGCGAGGTTCGAAGAACCGGGGGAAGGCGAGGGTGCGCATCGCGCGTCTGTACGCGCTCATCGGCGATGTCCGCAGGGATCTGTTGGATCAGTTCACCACCCGCCTCGTGCGCGAGAACCAAGTGCTCGTGGTGGAGGACCTGCCCATCGCCAACCTGATGCGTCCGGCTGTCGGGAAGGGGCGGCGACGAAAGGCGAAGCTGAACCAGACGATCCGGGATGCGGCCTGGGGTGAGCTGCTGCGCCAGCTGCGCTACAAGTGCGAGTGGTACGGGCGAACCCTGGTGATCGTGGACCGGTTCTTCCCTTCGACTCGCCGTTGCTCTACTTGCCACACCAAGGGGCCTCGACTGGACGTCTCCGTTCGGGAGTGGACCTGCGCGGAGTGCGGTGTCGTACACGGCCGGGATAGGAACGCAGCCGTCAATCTCCGGGACGAGGGGATGCGGCTGTACTGGTTGGTGGCGGCGGCCCTGCCGCCCGGCAGGGCCGCGCCTTCCTTGATCCGAGCCTCGGAACTGCCAGACGCTGTGCTGGCTGCGTAGGCCGACGATCAGTACGGACCGACGGGCCGTCGGTCCGGAATGCATGTGGAGCCCGCGTAAGACCGGCTCTGTGCGGCCCTCAGGGCCGTACTGGTTCGGCGATGGGTGTTGAAGCATGAAGCGCCATAGAGATGGCAGGGCCAAGAGTCAGCTGCTCTGCCACCGAAGGCGCGGGTCAAAAAAGTGCTGCTCTGCCCAGGAGCGAGCCCCCGTCGAAAATCTCTGCGTCCCCGACTACTGACAGATCGGACATCGCCAAGGTAGCGTCACCCCCGGTTCACTCCGGTGGACTAGACCTCAATCCTTCCTTTACTCGGATCGTCCGGCACGTTCCTGCCGGTGAAGGGACACGCCATCATGGCTTCTGTCACGTTCGACAAGGCGACCCGGCTCTACCCGGGTTCCGACAAGCCCGCCGTCGACCAGCTCGAGATCGAGATCGAGGACGGCGAGTTCCTCGTCCTCGTCGGGCCCTCCGGCTGCGGTAAGTCCACCTCCCTGCGGATGCTCGCCGGGCTCGAGGACGTCAACGGCGGCTCCATCCGCATCGGTGACCGCGACGTCACGCACCTGCCGCCCAAGGACCGGGACATCGCCATGGTGTTCCAGAACTACGCGCTCTACCCGCACATGAGCGTCGCCGACAACATGGGCTTCGCCCTCAAGATCGCCGGCGTCAACAAGAGCGAGATCCGCGCCAAGGTCGAAGAGGCCGCCAAGATCCTCGACCTCACCCCGTACCTGGACCGCAAGCCCAAGGCGCTCTCCGGCGGTCAGCGTCAGCGTGTGGCGATGGGGCGCGCCATCGTGCGTGAGCCCCAGGTCTTCCTCATGGACGAGCCGCTGTCGAACCTCGACGCCAAGCTCCGTGTGTCCACCCGTACGCAGATCGCCTCGCTCCAGCGCCGGCTCGGCATCACGACCGTGTACGTCACCCACGACCAGGTCGAGGCCCTCACCATGGGCGACCGCGTCGCCGTCCTCAAGGACGGGCTGCTCCAGCAGGTCGACTCGCCGCGCAACATGTACGACCGTCCGGCCAACCTCTTCGTCGCCGGCTTCATCGGCTCCCCCGCCATGAACCTGATCGAGGTCCCGATCACCGACGGCGGCGTGAAGTTCGGCAACAGCGTCGTCCCGGTCTCCCGCGACGCGCTCTCCGCCGCCTCCGGCAAGGGCGACACGACCGTGACGGTCGGCATCCGCCCCGAGCACTTCGACGTCTCGGGCGCCACCAGCAAGGAAGGGCTGGCCGTCTCCGTCAACGTCGTCGAGGAGCTCGGCGCCGACGGTTACGTCTACGGCTCCGCCCGCGTCGGCAGCGAGGACAAGGACCTGGTCGTCCGCGTCGGCGGCCGCGCCGTCCCCGAGAAGGGCTCCACGCTCCACGTCGTGCCGCGCCCCGACGAGCTGCACGTCTTCTCGACCTCCACCGGTGAACGGCTCTCCGGCTGACGGCTGACGGCTGACGGCTGACGGCTGACCCACCCCGCAGCACCGCTGAACGGCCCCGTATCTCTTGCAGATACGGGGCCGTTCACGTAGCCATCGGGTATGTCGACAAATACCCCGGCACAGCACCCAATTCGGGCACCTCGTCAACACCCGAATCGAAAAGCCGCCTCGAACCATCCCCCGCGAGAGTGACTAAATGTCGCCATATCATCACCGGCCGCTACGCTCGCCTCCGTGACGCACACTGCCCGCCGTATCGGCCGCTCTCTCGCCCTCGTCCTGCCCGTCGTCCTGGTGCTCTCCGGGACGCTCGCGGTCTCCGCCGTCCCGTGGGCCGGCAAGGGGTCCGACACCCAGATGCTCACCGCATCCTCCGAGGACGTCTCCGTCCCCGCCAAGTCCCGTGCCCCGCAGGATATTCTGCGCGACCGCCTCCTCGCTGAGCTTCAGGAGAAGGACCCCGGCACCGCGTTGACGCACCTCCAGCGCGAGATCGAGAACACCCCCTCCCTCGCCAAGCACTGCATGTCCATCGCCCGCGCCCTCGGCAAGGCCGCCGTACGCCACTACGGCCCCACCCGCGCCCAGTCCTACTCCCGCCCGGTCTGCGACACCTCATTCGCGACCGGTGTGATGTACGCGAGCTGACGCCCGACGCTGAACGGCTGCCTCACCCGGTGCGCATATCGTTCGCGGTATGGAAACCTCCCCGACGCAGGCCGTGGTCCTGGCGGGCGGCCAGGGCTCGCGCCTGCGCCCCTACACCGACGACCGCCCCAAGCCGATGGTCGAGATCCCCGGCACCGGGACCCCGATCATCGGCCATCAGCTGTCCTGGCTCGCCGCCGAGGGCGTGACCGACGCCGTCGTGTCCTGCGGCCATCTCGCCGAGGTGCTCCAGGACTGGCTCGCCTCCGCCGATCTTCCGCTGCGCGTGAAGACCGTCGTCGAACCCGAGCCGCTCGGCCGTGGCGGCGGCCTCAAGTACGCCGCCGCGCACCTGCCCGAGCCCACACAGCCCTGGTACGCCACCAACGGCGACATCTGGACCCGCTTCTCCCTGCGTGAGATGGCCGCCTTCCACGCCGAACGCGACGCCACCGCCACCCTCGCCCTCGCCCGCCCCCGCATCCCGTGGGGGGCCGTCGAGACCGACACCTTCGGGCACATCACCGACTTCATCGAGTCGCCGCCGTCGCCGTACCTCATCAACGCGGGCGTGTACGTCTTCTCCGCCGCGTTCACCGAGCTTCTCCCCGACCTGGGCGACCACGAGCGCACCACCTTCCCCCGGCTCGCCCGGGAGCGTCGCCTCGCCGGCTTCCCGCTGCCCCAGGGGGCCTACTGGCGCGCCATCGACACCGCCAAGGACCTCACCGAGGCCGCCAAGGAGTTGGCCGCCCAGGGCGCCCTCTGAGACTCCCTGAACACGTACGCGTATGTACGCGTACGTACGCCGAAGGGCGGCGACCGCTTCTCTCGCGGTGCCGCCCTTCGGCGTTTGTACGTACTCCCTACGTACTCCCTGCCCTCAGCCCAGCAGGCCGCCGATCGGGTTCCTGTTCCCGCCGCTCCCGCCCGACGACGAGCCGCTCGTCGGCTCGCTCGTCCCCGTGCCGCCGCCGCTTCCGCCGCCGTTCGAGCCGCCCGAGCTCGTCGGGCCCGAGCTGGTCGACGGCGGGGCCGCCGGCCTCGACTGGGTCGGCGTACGGGTGCCGGTGCCCTGTGTCGCGGTCGGCCGGCTGCTCTCCGCCCGGCCGGTCTCGCGGGCGGACTCGGTCGGCTCGGCCGTCTCGTCCTTCTCGGTCTCCCCGCTCGCGCCCTGCGTCGCCGACGGCTTGGGCCGCGTGGAGGCGGACTGGGACGGGGTGCGCTCGCCGGGCTCCGCGGGGAGCGTCCGGCCGGGCAGGTGGTTGATCGGGTCGTCGTTCGGACCGGGCACGGTGACCATCTCCGCCGACCGCACCGCCCCGCCGAGCACCGAGCCGACGAGCAGCGTCAGGCCGACGACGACCGAGGTGACGAGCGCGCCGCGGCGCAGGACACGGCGGCGCAGGTCCCACAGCTCCGAGCGCGGGCCGAGCCTGCGCCAGGCCTCGCCGGCCAGGCGGCCGTCGATGGAGTAGACGGGGGCGCCCGCGATGATCAGCGGGGACCAGGCGGCCAGGAAGATGATGTCGGCCGAGTCGTAGACCGGGACGGTCTTCCAGCTGACGGTCAGGAGCAGGGCCGCCGAGAGCAGGGCGCCGATGACGGCGCCGACCCGCTGCCAGAGGCCGAGGACGGTGAGGACGCCGACGACGACCTGGAGGAAGGCGACGGTCAGTCCGGCGCCGACCGGGTGCTGGAGGGCGAAGTCGCGCAGCGGTTCGGCGAGGGCCCAGGGGTTCAGCGAGTTGAGCCACTTGACCATGGAGCCGCGCTCGCCGCCGTCGAAGTAGACGGGGTCGCAGAGCTTGCCCATGCCCGCGTAGATGGAGATGAAGCCGAGGAAGACGCGGAGCGGGAGGAGGACGACGCCGAGGTTCATCCGGCGCCCGGGGTAGTAGGCGTGCCGGACCGGGTCGGCGCCGTGGCGCTGCGACGCGCGGGCGCCGTACTCGTCACCGTCCGCCCCCTCCCCGTGCCCGTAACCCGCGCCTCCGTACAGGCCCTCGCGGTGCGAGCCGTCGCGCGACAGCTCGTACGGAGTCTCGTACGGCTGGTCGAAGGCGCCTTCGGCGCGGCGCATGGGGGGAAGCAGCGGCACGTCGGCGGGGACGACGGGTGTCGGCATGGTGTCGTCGATGCGCGGGATGGCCTGCGTGGCGCCCGCGTCGAGGTGCCCGGGGGGCTCCATAGTGGAGACGGACGACTCCCGGACGGCCTGGAGCAGCCCGGTTGCCCCGGGTGAGGACTTGCCGGTCCACACGACGGGGCGGCGGCGCCCGGCGGACCCGCCCGCCGCTGCCACTCCGGCGAGGGCCGGACCGCGAGAGGCGGCGGCGAACTTCGGCTGCTGGGCCGGCGCGAGCCGCACACGGAAGCTGGCGTGGTTCACGATGACCTGCGCGGGATCGGAATGCACCTTGAGCATGCTCAGCGCGGGCTGATCGTCGAACCCCGGCCGGGGCGTTCTGGTGTCCACACTCATCTAACCGAGTGACGGGGGGTTTGGACACTGCCTTGACGTGCTCGGAATGTCCGAGACCCGTCAAGATCGCGCCATCTGTGCCGATGTACGCGAAAGGGCCCAGCTCAGCGAGCTGGGCCCTTCCCCGAGTGTCGTACCGGCGTCACTTCGCGCGGCGGCGCGCGACCTCGTAGAGGACGATGCCCGCGGCGACACCGGCGTTCAGCGACTCGGCGCCACCGGGCATCGAGATGCGGACGCGGTAGTCGCAGGTCTCGCCGACGAGGCGGCCCAGGCCCTTGCCCTCGCTGCCGATGACGATGACGACCGGGCCGTCGAGCGCCTCGAGGTCCTCGACCGTGTGCTCGCCGTCGGCGGCGAGGCCGACGACCGTGAGGCCCTCCTTCTGGAAGCCCTCCAGGGCGCGCGTCAGGTTGGTGACGCGGGAGACCGGCGTACGGGCGGCGGTGCCGGCCGAGGACTTCCAGGCGCCCGCGGTCATCCCGGCCGCGCGGCGCTCGGGGACGACCACGCCGTGACCGCCGAAGGCGGAGGTGGAGCGGACGATCGCGCCGAGGTTGCGGGGGTCGGTGACGCCGTCGAGGGCCACGATCAGCGGGTCCTCGTGGGCGTCGTAGGCGGCCGCCGTGAGGTCCTCGGGGTGCGCGTACTCGTACGGCGGGACCTGCAGGACGACGCCCTGGTGGTTCAGGCCGTTCGTCATCCGGTCCAGCTCCTGGCGCGGGGCCTCCATCAGGTGGATGTTGCCCCGGTCACCGGCGAGCTTCAGCACGTCGCGGACGCGCTCGTCGTTGTCGATGAACTGCTGGACGTAGAGCGTGGTCGCGGGCACGCCGTCGCGGAGCGCCTCGAAGACCGGGTTACGGCCGACGACCATCTCCGAGGTGCCCTTGGGGCCGCCGCGACGGGGCGCGGGGCGGCGCTTGGCGGCCTGTCGGGCGATGGCGTTGGAGACGCGGAACGCCTTGTGGCCCTTGCGGTCCTCGGCCTTCGGCGTGGGGCCCTTGCCTTCGAGGCCCTTGCGCCGCTGGCCACCGCTGCCGACCGTCGCGCCCTTCTTGTTGGACGTACGGCGGTTCCTGCGCTGGCTGTTCCCGGCCATGACTACCTAATCCTCGGTGTTGCGTACGCACGTGCGTTCACGTCCGTACATAGGTCTGTAAGTGAAGTGTGCCGCCCGGCTGCCCGAGCGGCACATCATCAGCGGCTGCCCAGCGTCCAGCGGGGGCCTTCGGGGCTGTCCTCGATGGCGAGGCCGGACTGGGCGAGCTGGTCGCGGATCGCGTCCGCGGTGGCCCAGTCCTTGCGCTCCCGGGCCGACTCGCGCTGGTGGAGCACCATGCGTACAAGCGTGTCGACGACGCCGTGGAGCTCCTCGCCCCGGTCGCTCTCCTCGGCCCAGTGCGGGTCGAGGGGGTCGAGGCCGAGGACGCCGAGCATGGCCCGGACCTCGGCCAGGCGGGCGATGGCCTCGTCCTTGTCGTCGGCGGCGAGGGCGCTGTTGCCCTGGCGGACGGTGGTGTGGATGATCGCGAGCGCCTGCGGGACGCCCAGGTCGTCGTCCATCGCCTCGGCGAACGCGGGCGGCACCTCGGGGGCCGGCGGCACGGTCTTGCCCGCCTTCTCGGTGACGCGCTGGACGAAGCCCTCGATCCGCGCGAACGCGGCCTCGGCCTCGCGCAGCGACTCCTCGCTGTACTCGATCATCGAGCGGTAGTGCGGGGTGCCCAGGTAGTAGCGCAGGACGATGGGGCGCCAGTTCTTCACCATCTCGGAGACGAGCACCGAGTTGCCGAGCGACTTCGACATCTTCTCGCCGCTCATGGTGACCCAGGCGTTGTGCACCCAGTACGAGGCGAAGTCGTCGCCGAACGCCTTGGCCTGGGCGATCTCGTTCTCGTGGTGCGGGAAGATCAGGTCGAGGCCGCCGCCGTGGATGTCGAAGGCGGAGCCCAGGTACTTGTGGGCCATCGCCGAGCACTCCAGGTGCCAGCCGGGCCGGCCGCGGCCCCACGGCGTCTCCCAGTCGGGCTCGCCGGGCTTGGTCGCCTTCCACATGGCGAAGTCGCGCGGGTCCCGCTTGCCGGAGACGCCCTCGTCGGGCTGGCGCAGGTCGTCGATGTCCTGGTTGGAGAGCTGGAGATAGCCGGGGAACGAGCGGACGTTGAAGTACACGCTGCCGTCGGACTCGTAGGCGTGGCCGCGCTCGATGAGCCCGCGCATCATCTCGACCATTTCGGTGACATGGCCGGTGGCGCGGGGCTCGTAGGTGGGCGGCAGGCAACCGAGGGCGTCGTAGCCGGAGTTGAAGGCGCGCTCGTTCTCGTAGCCGATGGACCACCAGGGGCGGCCCTGGTCGGCGGCCTTGGCGATGATCTTGTCGTCGATGTCGGTGACGTTGCGGACGAACGTGACGTCGTAGCCGCGGTACTCGAACCAGCGGCGCATGATGTCGAAGTTCAGCCCCGACCGGATGTGCCCGATGTGCGGGGCGGCCTGCACGGTGGCGCCACAGAGGTAGATCGAGACGGTGCCCGGTGTGAGCGGGGTGAAGTCACGGATCTGCCGGGCGCTGGTGTCGTACAGGCGAATAGTCACCACTCCAGGGTAGTGGGCGTGTGGTAGTGCCCCGCGACCGATTGCCGGTCGCGGGGCGAGATTTTCGGTGACCCCCGAAGGCGTACGTCCCGGTGTGCGTCCCTGTGTACGTCCCTGTGTGCGTCAGGCGGTGCGGTACACCAGCGCGGTCGCGAGGGCGGCCAGGCCCTCCGCGCGGCCGGTGAGGCCGAGGCCGTCCGTCGTGGTGCCGGAGACGGAGACGGGGGCGCCGACGGCCGCGCTCAGCGCCTTCTGCGCCTCGTCGCGGCGCTTGCCGACCTTGGGGCGTACGCCGATGACCTGGACGGCGACGTTGCCGATCTCGTACCCCTCGGCGCGGACGATCCGGGCGGCCTCGGTGAGGAGGGTGACGCCCGAGGCGCCCGACCACTCGGGGCGGGAGGTGCCGAAGTGGGCGCCGAGGTCGCCGATGCCGGCGGCGGAGAAGAGCGCGTCGCAGGCGGCGTGGGCGGCGACGTCACCGTCGGAGTGCCCGGCGAGGCCGTACTCCTCGCCCTCCCAGAGGAGGCCGGCGCACCAGAGTTCGCGGCCCTTCTCGAAGGCGTGGACGTCGGTGCCGATGCCGGTCCGCGGGATGAGGGGCGCGTTCAGCGGCTCAGAAGCCATCGTTGGCCCTCCGGCGGGCGAGTACGGCCTCGGCGAGTACGAGGTCCAGCGGGCGGGTCACCTTGAACGCCTCCTCGTGGCCGGGCACGACGACGACGGGCGCGCCGAGCCGTTCGACCATGCCGGCGTCGTCGGTGGCGCCGTCACCGGTGAGGGCGACGGTCGCGTGCGCGTTGACGAGGGTCTCGTAGTCGAAGCCCTGCGGGGTCTGGACGGCGCGCAGCCGGGAGCGCTCGGGGGTCGCGACGACGCTCTCGGGGTCGCCCTTCGTCGCCGCGGGCTCGACCTCCTTGACGGTGTCGGACACCGGCAGTGCGGGGACGACGGCGACGGCCCCGTCGCGGACGGCCTCGATGACCGAGTCGACGGTGTCGACGGGGACGAGCGGGCGGGCCGCGTCGTGGACGAGGACGGTGGTGACGCCCTCGGGGAGCGCCGCGAGACCGAGGCGTACGGATTCCTGGCGGGTGTCACCGCCGGGGACGACGAGGTAGTCGGTGCGCTCGGGCAGCGCGTGGTCGTCGAGGAGGTTCTTGACCTCGACGGCGCCGTCCGAGGGAGCGACCACGACGACGAGGGAGACGGCACGGGAGGCGGCCATCGCCCGGACGGCGTGGATGAGCATGGGGGTGCCGTTCAGCGCGCGGAGCGCCTTGGGGGCGCCCGGGCCGAGGCGTACGCCCCGGCCCGCCGCGGGGATCACCACGGCGGTCCGTGTGGGACGCGTTTCGTCAGTCATCGGTTGCACTCCGGCAGGTTTGTTTCCTCGGCGGACATGGGTATGGCCCTGGGGGTGCCCCCGGCCGAAGGCTGGGGGGAGTGCCGGCGCACCGCCTTGACCGGGCCCTTTCCGTGACGACGGTCGGGGCGTGGCGCGTGGCACAAGGTCCGTGGGACGCGATCTGTGGGACGCGAGGGGGTTGGGGATACGGGAGTTTCGTGGACGGACGCGTCACGAGACGGACGTCACCTCGTACGCCGCTCCTCGGCCCCGCGGGCGTCACCGGCGCTCAGGGCTTGAGGCTCCTGAGACGAAACATGCCGCAGCGCCCGGCGGCAGCGCTGTGTGGAACACAGCACGCCAACGGGCACCGCGGCATCGCTTCATTCAGGACGCGAGGACCTCGTCGAGGAGAGCCTCGGCCTTGTCCTCGTTCGTGTTCTCCGCGAGCGCCAGCTCGCTCACCAGGATCTGCCGAGCCTTGGCGAGCATGCGCTTCTCACCTGCGGAGAGTCCGCGCTCGCGCTCCCGGCGCCAGAGGTCGCGGACCACTTCGGCGACCTTGATGACATCGCCGGAGGCGAGCTTCTCGAGGTTTGCCTTGTAGCGTCGGGACCAGTTCGTGGGCTCCTCGGCGTACGGCGCGCGCAGCACCTCGAAGACCCGGTCCAGCCCATCCTGACCGACTACATCGCGAACACCGACGAACTCCGCATTGTCCGCCGGCACACGAACCGTCAGGTCGCCCTGGGCGACCTTGAGCACCAAGTAGGTCTTGTCCACGCCTTTGATCTGGCGAGTTTCGATGGCCTCGATCAGCGCGGCCCCGTGATGGGGATAGACCACGGTGTCGCCAACCTTGAACGTCATGTGACAGGTACCCCTTCCGTGGCTATCCAGGGTAACACGGAAACGGCTTCTTCTGAATGGCGTTTTCGCAGGTCAGGGCATATCTCGGGGCTTGACAACAGCGACGGGGACGTGCTGCGGAGGGCTTCCGGAAGGCGGTATTCGCAGGTCGGAGCGGCTGCACGGACGGAGAGAAACACGGGCGTCACGCCGGTCCGGGGGGCTCCGATGGGGGCGGGATGCCCCGTTTTGGGGGGTTCGGAGCGTACAAGCTCACGTACTCCGTTCGAGGATCGGCCACCCGTGCGGATGCATCCGGGACCGAATCTCGAATTGATCACCCGCAGGTGTGAACCGGGTTTTTCCGTGAGCCGGGCGGTGGAATGCGAGCGCGATGCGAGGACGGTCCCCGAATTGATCAAGTCGGTTATGTGAACGGCGCGTCAATGCGACGTGATCAGGCCATCGTGGAGTGGGTTCGGGATGCTCGCGGGCAGGGGTGCCGGGACGGGGGCGGGGAGGGGCGGGGCTTCAAGGGGCGGGTCGGGTGCGGGCGGGGGAGGGTGGCTCGGTAACCTAAGCCCGCTGACGCACCTTTAGCTCGCCCTTAGCCGGTTGGTCCTGAGCTCGACTCCAGCCGACTCGTCCATGCCTGTTCCGTACGTCCTAGGAGATGCCGCCGCCGTGAGCCGCAGCCTTCGACGCGGCGCCCTCGCCGCAACCGCCATCGTGATCTCGATCGCCTCGCTGTCCGCCTGCGGCGCCGGGAACAACGCGCAGACCCTCGGCGTCAAGCCGGACAACGCCGCCGTCACGGTGGAAGACGTCAAGATCCAGAACGCCCTCGTGATCACCCAGCCGACCGTCGGCGCGGCGGGTCCCGCCGTCGTCTCGGCGACGGTGTTCAACAACGGCAGCACGCCGCAGACGCTCGACTCGATCACCCTGGGCGACTCCCCCGGCCAGGTGAAGCTCAAGCCCGCCACGGGCTCGGGCCCGATCACCATCGCCGCGGGCGGCTCGGTCGTCATCGGCGGCAAGGGCAACGCCTCCGCCACGATCGAGAACGGCCACGAGGCCGTGAAGGACGGCAACGCGCAGGAGCTCGTCTTCAAGCTGAGCAAGACCGGTGACGTGGCCCTGGAGGCCTTCGTCGTCCCGGCGACCAGCTACTTCAAGGAGTACGGCCCGACCGAGATCCCGCAGCCCCCGGCCGCGAAGCCGACGGGTTCGGCCACCGCCACCCCGACCGGCGAGGCGGGCCACGGCGCGGAGCCCGGCTCCACGGCCACCCCGACGGGCACCGCGACCCCGACCGCCACCGGCACCCCGTCGGGCGGCGCCAGCCACTCGGCCGGCCACTGACGCACGCGTACGCGGGAGGGGCGGGCCGCTGGAGTGATCCAGCGG